>JANPIC010000154.1:0-19793 GCA_031424795.1 Polaromonas sp.
ACGGGCTTATTTGCCCAATCAATATGCAAAGTGGGGGCACAATGACAAAATTCCATATGCCTTTGATAGCTTACCCTGCAAACTTACCCTCCATAACTTAACGTCTTACCCGCATGATTGATAGACAAGCGCTACTTTCCACCTTCAACAACCTGCTGCAGCCCGAACGCTTCACCGACTACGGCCCCAACGGCCTGCAGGTTGAGGGCAAAGCGCAGATTCGCAAAATCGTCTCCGGCGTCACCGCCAGCCGCGCTTTGATTGAAGCCGCTGTCGAGGCGAAAGCCGACGCCATCTTCGTCCACCACGGCCTTTTTTGGCGTGGACAGTCTGGCGTGGTCACAGGCTGGATGAAAGAGCGCCTGAAACTCCTGCTTGCCCACGACATCAACCTCTTCGCCTACCACCTGCCGCTAGACGCGCACCCAGAGCTGGGCAACAACGCCCAATTGGGGCAAAAACTCGGCTTTATCACCCCCGGCGCCTGCGAAAGAGGTGAAATCAAGCATTTTGGCGACCAATCGCTCGGTTGGCTGGCGAATATCGAACACAATCAGTCCAAAACGCTGCAAAACCCTGAAAATCTGCAAAAACACCTAGAAAACACCCTAAAAAGGCATGTAGCCGGCGTATTTATTGCCAAAAATGCTATTAAAAACATAGCGTGGTGCACTGGCGGTGCGCAAAGCTATTTCGAAACCGCCATCGCCGCTGGCGCAGACGCCTTCATCACCGGCGAAATGTCCGAACCCCAAGCGCACCTAGCCCGCGAATGCGGCGTCGCCTACTTTGCCTGCGGCCACCACGCGACTGAGCGCTATGGTGCGCCAGCGGTTGCGGCGCATGTGGCTGAAAAGCTGGGCATTGAGCATGAATTTATTGAAATTGATAATCCTGCTTAATATATGAGCAACGTCTATATCGCCCCCATCGCCATCACCATGGGCGACCCCTCTGGCATTGGCCCTGAAATCATCGTCAAAGCCTTCATACAAGAGCCTGAGCTGACAAAAAACTGTTTTGTCGTGGGCGATGTGTCAGCGATAAAGCGGGCGGCGGGATTTCTAAAGTCTGCTATCAAAATTGAAGCGATTTTAGAGGGTGAAATTGGCACTAAACCGGCGTATTCTTTGATTTTGGTGCTACAAATAGGTGAGCAAAATAAGGGTATTTATGATACTTCTGGCTCTTTTGAATTAGGCAAAATCAGCGCTGAATCGGGCAAAGCTGCGGCTGATGCGGTGGTTTGGGCAGCTCGCGCGGCTTTGAAGGGGCAAATTTCGGCCATCGTTACTGCGCCGCTGCACAAAGAGGCGTTGGCGCTGGCGGGGGTGACTTTTCCTGGGCATACCGAGCTACTGCAGGCTGAGGCTGCTGCTTTTTTAGGCAAATCAATCAAAGATGTACCGGTTCGGATGATGTTGGCGAATGAGGAGCTGCGCACCGTTTTGGTGAGCATTCATATGTCGCTGCGGGATGCGATTGAGGCGGTTAGCTATGAAAACGTCTTAGAAACTATTCGCATAACGCGTGATTTTTTGCACAGAACCATGGGGGGTGCTGTCGCGGATTCCCCACAGAATGGCTCGTTAAAAACCAGACAACGCATCGCTGTGGCGGGGCTGAACCCGCATGCGGGTGAGGGCGGTTTGTTCGGGCGGGAGGAGATTGAGATCATTTCGCCCGCCATCGCAGCGGCTCAAAAAGAGGGCATTGACGTGGTGGGGCCGTTTGCGCCAGACACGATTTTTATGCGGGCGAGAGATAAAAATATCAACGGCAGTCAGCAGTTAGGCGAATTTGACGCTGTGATTGCGATGTACCATGACCAAGGGTTGATTCCGGTGAAATACCTGGGTGTGGAGCAGGGCGTGAATGTGACGCTCGGGCTGCCGTTGGTGCGCACCAGCCCAGACCACGGCACGGCGTTTGACATCGCAGGACAGGGTATTGCGGACGCTTCTAGCTTGATTGCGGCTATCAAGATGGCAAAAAAACTGGTGAAGCGTTAAATCCCGCTCTAAAAGACCCAATTATTTAGCCAAGCTGTCACGGATTTGGCGGAGCAAGACGACGTCTTCAGCAGGAGCGGCTGGGGCTGCAGCGGCTTCGGCTTTCTTCATCTTGTTCATTTGTTTAACCATCAAGAAGATGACAAAAGCCAAAATCGCAAAATTCACCACGATGGTGAGGAAGTTGCCGTAAGCAAACAAGTTGGCACCAGCTGCTTTGAGTGAGGCGTAGCTTGCAGCACCTTCGACGGCTTTGACCGGAGGCGCCAGCATGACGTACATTTCTGTGAAGTTTGTACCGCCAAAAATCTTGCCCACGATAGGCATGATCAGATCGCCCACGAAGGAATCAACGATTTTGCCGAAGGCTGCGCCAATGATCACGCCAACGGCTAGATCCATCACATTGCCTTTGAGGGCAAATTCTTTAAATTCAGACATCATGCTCATGATTTGTTTCCTTTGTGGTTGTTAAAAAAGCTAACGGCGCGATTATGACCTTTGTAAGTTGTCTGTCAATTTGGCTTTTTTGAGCAGGAACAGGGTTGCAAAAGTTGAGAAAAGTGCCATAAAAATGCTGTTTGAGCATGCTTTTGAGTAGCCCTTTGGTTGATTTTGCTTTGAGCGGTCAGCTACAATACGGAGTTACCCCTTGATTTGCATCCCATTTCGTTAAATTTCACAAAAGAATGCACCTATGAGCGCAAGCGTCGATACCAGTAAAAGAACATGGCTAATAGCCTCCAGCTGCGCGGGCGCAGTGGGCGCAGGCTTTGCCGCCGTCCCCTTTGTCAGCAGTTTCTCCCCGTCTGAGCGTGCAAAAGCGGCCGGCGCAGCGGTTGAAGTTGATATTTCAGCCCTGAAACCCGGCGAAAAGTTGACCGTTGAATGGCGCGGTAAGCCAGTTTGGATCGTGAAACGCACGCCTGAGCAATTGGCAGCGCTAAAAGGCATTGACAACCAGTTGGCTGACCCAAAGTCTGAGCGTAAGCCAGATGAGTTGACACCTGCGTACGCCAAAAACGAAGCGCGCTCGATCAAGCCTGAAATTTTTGTCGCCGTCGGTATCTGCTCACATTTGGGCTGTTCACCGTCAGACAAGTTCACGCCGGGTGCTCAGCCATCACTGCCTAACGACTGGACGGGCGGTTTTTTGTGCCCTTGCCACGGATCAACGTTTGACATGGCTGGCCGCGTTTACAAAAACAAACCTGCGCCTGACAACCTAGAAATTCCACCACACATGTATTTGTCGGACTCTCGGCTCATCATTGGTGAAGACAAAAAAGCTTAAGGTAAATAGTCATGGCCGTTTATAAAGAAATTTCCCCCAATGCGCCTGCGGGCGAAAAATTGCTGAACTGGGTAGACAACCGCTTCCCAGCCAGCAAGCTCTACAAAGAGCATTTGAGCGAGTACTACGCCCCTAAAAACTTCAACTTCTGGTACATGTTTGGCTCATTGGCGCTCTTGGTGCTGGTGATTCAAATTGTTACTGGCATCTTTTTGGTGATGCATTACAAGCCAGACGCTGCTTTGGCGTTTGCCTCTGTCGAGTACATCATGCGCGATGTGCCCTGGGGCTGGTTGGTGCGCTATATGCATTCAACAGGCGCTTCGATGTTCTTCGTCGTGGTTTATATGCACATGTTCCGTGGTTTGATCTATGGCAGCTACCGTAAGCCTCGCGAATTGGTCTGGATTTTCGGCTGCGCGATTTTCTTGTGCTTGATGGCTGAGGCTTTCATGGGCTACTTGTTGCCATGGGGCCAAATGAGCTACTGGGGCGCTCAAGTGATTGTTAACTTGTTTGCTGCTATCCCATTTGTCGGCCCAGATTTGGCGTTGCTGATTCGTGGCGACTATGTGGTGGGTGATGCAACCTTGAACCGCTTCTTCAGCTTCCACGTCATCGCTGTGCCTTTGGTTTTGCTCGGCTTGGTGGCTGCGCACATCATTGCTTTGCATGAAGTGGGTTCAAACAACCCAGACGGTGTTGAAATCAAAGGCCCGAACGCTCTGAAAGACAAAGATGGTCACCCCGTGGACGGTATTCCGTTCCACCCTTACTACACGGTGCACGACATTTTCGCGGTCAGCATGTTCTTGATGGTGTTCACCGCCATCATCTTCTTCGCGCCTGAGTTTGGTGGTTACTTCTTGGAATACAACAACTTTATTCCAGCTGACCCGTTGAAAACACCGGCGCATATTGCGCCAGTGTGGTACTTCACACCGTATTACTCCATGCTGCGCGCTATCACATCACAAATGATGTATGCCTTGATTGCTTGCGTTTTGGGTGCGGCTGCTTTTACAGCATTCAAGTCCAAATTGCCAACACTCTTCAAAGGCGTGGCGATTGTTGCCGCTGTTGGTATCAGTGCCATGATGTTGGCGATTGATGCGAAATTCTGGGGCGTTGTCGTTATGGGTGGCGCGGTCATCATCTTGTTCTTCTTGCCTTGGTTGGATAACAGCCCAGTCAAGTCGATTCGCTACCGTCCTGATTGGCACAAATACATGTACGGTATTTTTGTGATCAACTTCTTGGTCTTGGGTTACTTGGGTGTCCAGCCGCCATCAGCGATTGGTGAGCGTGTGTCGCAAGTCGGTACTTTGTTTTATTTTGGCTTCTTCTTGTTGATGCCTTGGTGGAGCAAATTGGGTGAGCCTAAGGCTGTGCCTGACCGCATTATTTTTGCTGCACATTGATTCGAAGGAGAGCCACAAAAATGAAAAAACTACTCCTTAGCCTGATTTTGTCTTTAGGTTTTGTCACAGCTGCGCAAGCAAGCTCAGAAGGTGTTGCCTGGGATAAAGCGCCTAACAAAATCAATGACATGGCCTCTTTGCAAAATGGTGCCAAGTTGTTTGTCAACTATTGCTTGAACTGCCATTCAGCCGCTTACATGCGTTACAACCGCTTGAAAGACATTGGTTTGACAGAAACGCAAATCAAAGAAAATTTGCTGTTCGCGACCGACAAAGTGGGTGAAACCATGAAGGCCGCTATCGATCCTAAGCAAGCCAAAGACTGGTTAGGTGCAAACCCACCAGACTTGACAGTGATTGCTCGCTCTCGTGCTGGCAGTGGTGGTACGGGCGCTGACTATTTGTACACTTATTTGCGTACCTACTACCGCGACGAAACCAAAGCTACAGGTTGGAATAATCTGGCTATGCCCAACGTTGCGATGCCGCACGTATTGTGGGAGCTGCAAGGCGAGCGCAAACCGATTTTCAACGAAGTTGAAGAGCATGGTCACGTGGTGAAAACATTCACAGGCAAATGGGAACAAGTCAAACCTGGTTCCATGACGCCGTTGCAATATGACCAAGCGATTGGTGATTTGGTGGGTTACATGCAGTGGATGGCAGAGCCAGCACAAGCTAGCCGCGTTCGCGTTGGTGTGTGGGTATTGTTGTTTTTGCTGATGTTCTCAGTGATTGCATGGCGTTTGAATGCGTCTTACTGGAAAGATGTTAAATAAACAGTTCGAAACGCTGTTTATGTTTTCTTGATCTGGTGGCCGATTTGCTTCGGCGCTGGGTTTTCGGAGTGGGGTGGCTTTGAATGCTTCCCACTCTTTTTGATTTTTAGGAGTCCTCACCATGATGGTGCTTTATTCGGGTACTACTTGCCCTTTTTCTCATCGTAGCCGTTTCGTCTTGTTCGAAAAAGGCATGGACTTTGAAATCCGTGATGTGGATTTGTACAACAAATCAGAAGACATCAGCTTGATGAATCCTTATGGTCAAGTGCCAATTCTGGTTGAGCGTGATTTGATTTTGTATGAGTCAAACATCATCAATGAATACATTGATGAGCGTTTCCCGCATCCGCAATTGATGCCTGGTGACCCAGTTGATCGCGCTCGTGTGCGTTTGTTCTTGCTCAATTTTGAGAAAGAATTGTTTGTCCATGTCAGCACCTTAGAAAATCGTGCAAACAAAGGCAATGACAAAGTTTTGGAAAAAGCGCGTTCGCATATTCGTGACCGTTTGACACAACTCGCACCTGTTTTCTTGAAAAATAAATACATGTTGGGCGATAATTTTTCAATGCTAGATGTGGCCATCGCACCGCTGTTATGGCGTTTGGATTTCTATGGCATCGAGCTCAGCAAAAATGCAGCGCCTTTGCTCAAGTATGCCGAGCGCATTTTCTCGCGCCCAGCTTACATTGAAGCGTTGACACCTTCAGAAAAAGTGATGCGCAAGTAATTAATTGAACGTAAACTTTAGGCGTCATTGTGATCAACTCTGCAGAATCCACGTCCACGCGTCCTTACCTTATTCGTGCACTGCACGAGTGGTGTATCGACAATGGGTTCACGCCGCTTATCACGGTGCAGGTTGATGCCAATACGCAAGTGCCCAAAGAGCATGTTAAAGACAAAGAGATCGTTTTGAATCTCAGTTTTGATGCGACAAGTGGCTTGAAGTTAGGCAATGACTACATTGAATTCAAAGCCAGATTTTCAGGCGTGGCGCGCGATATTTCGGTGCCAGTGAATCGCGTTATGGCAATTTACGCACGTGAGACCAGTCAAGGCATGGCTTTTCCGAATATTGGTGCAAATATGGCGGCTTTAGACGACGAATCTAGCGAAGATGTAGGTGACGCGAAACTGGAGCAAACACCGAAAGCGCCAGTAGTAACCAGGCCAACACTAAAAATTGTGAAGTAATTTGAAATTTTCTAAGTGGCTAGAAAGAGTTGCAGGAATTTCGAGTTAAAATAAGAGATACGCCGATTTAGCTCAGTTGGTAGAGCACCCGCCTTGTAAGCGGTAGGTCATCAGTTCGACTCCGATAATCGGCACCATTTTCATCGTTTAAAAGCTTGGCTTTTAAGAATTCAAATCTTATTGGCCAGCTGCGTTTTTAAACGCACTTTTAAACGAATTTCTGTGACTTGCATTCCCTTTGAAAGCAAGTGTGCTTGAAATTTTGGCAGAAGCTGTCTTAATTTGGCAACTGCAGCATTCCCCTCGACAATCAAGCACCACGTAGTACCATCAGCAGTCCTATCAACGGGGCCTGCTTTGATGGCGGGTCTTAGGTTTAAGGGAATCAAAGACTGAATGGATTGCAACATCGCATTCGATTCACGAGACAAATCTATGAGTTTTGCCAAAGTAGGCGACTCTTGTGTTGCCTCTTCAATCGAGTAGGGTGTGTTGCGGCGGTTCATGAGTCAAGTATTTTGGAGCATTCGGTATGCATTTGATTATCACTGACGCTTGGATGGCAAAAAGCAAAGCCATGCATTTAAGTGGAACCAAGCTTTTGTTGGCTGGGTTACTTAGTGCATTCTGCTTGATGCTGGTTTCTGTTGGACTTTACCACTGGGTTTTCCTAACAGCCGCGCGCGAAGGTTGGCCCATCGTGGGCAGCTTGGTTAAGCTGGTCGCCAAAGACGATTCCATTCAACGCGAACGTTTTTTGCGCGAAAACCTAGATGCCATGGCAAAAAGAGTCGGTGAAATGCAGGCCAAAATGCTGCAATTGGACGCCTTGGGTGAACGAGTTTCAGGTTTAGCTGGTTTGCCTGTGGCTGAGGCTGGCAAGTCCGGTCGTGGTGGCGCATTGGTCTCTGGAAAGCCCTTGAGTATGGAGGAGCTGCAAGCTGCGTTGAACGATCTTGAAGCACACACTGGTCAACGCGTAGATATGCTGACTGTCGTTGAGTCAAGGCTGTTTGATTTGAAAATCAAAAAATTAATGATTCCCACACAGCATCCGGTTGCTTCTGGCAACTTGGGATCATCCTTCGGGTGGCGAATCGATCCCATCAATGGCGGATCTGCACTGCATACAGGCTTAGATTTTCAAGCTTCCACCGGAACTTCTATCGTGGCCGCTGCTGGGGGTGTTGTCGTTACCCAAGAGTATCACCCTGCTTATGGCAATATGGTCGAAATTGACCATGGCAATGATTTAATCACGCGTTACGCACATGCATCTCAAGTTTTTGTGAAAAAAGGCGATTTGATCAAGCGTGGTAAAAAAATTGCTGAAGTTGGGACAACGGGGCGTTCAACGGGGCCGCATTTACATTTTGAAGTTTTGGTGCAAGGTGTTCCACAAGACCCGCAAAAGTTTTTAACAGCTGGTCAAACCATGGTTGACGAGTTGGTTGCTAAAAACGATAAAACACAGCGGTCTACATCTGTGAGTTCAAAATCAAGCAAATAATTGATTTTTCGAGAATTGCCTGCTGGCAAAGGTAAAATCTACGGTTAATGGCCGTCGTAATCAAACGTTGAAATCCGTTTGATTACCCCCATATTTATTAATAACATTAACTAGCGACTCTGGCTAGCGTGCGATAAGTACGTTAGTTGGCTCAAGTATTCATGGCAAGTAACTTTCTCACGCAAATTTTTGGCAGCCGTAATGACAGGCAACTCAAGCAATATCGCAAAGTCATTACCAAGATCAATGCTTTGGAACCCTCGCTAGAGTCGCTAAGCGATGAGCAGTTAAAAAGCAAAACACAAGAGTTCAAAGACAGAGTTTCAAAAGGTGAGTCGCTTGATGCGATTCTTCCAGAAGCTTTTGCAGTTGTGCGTGAAGGTTCGAAACGCATCATGAAACTGCGCCATTTTGATGTGCAAATGCTGGGCGGCATGTCATTGCATTACGGAAAAATTTCTGAAATGGGCACTGGCGAAGGTAAAACGCTGACCGCCACGCTGCCGGTGTACTTGAATGCTTTGACGGGAAAAGGCGTTCACGTCGTTACTGTGAACGACTATCTGGCGAATCGCGATGCACGTTGGATGGGCAAGCTTTATAACTTTCTAGGCTTGAGCGTAGGCATCAATTTGCCCAACATGCCGCGCGAAGAAAAACAAGCTGCCTACGCCGCTGATATTACCTATGGCACGAACAATGAGTATGGTTTTGATTACCTACGCGACAACATGGTTTATGAAGTCAATGATCGTGTGCAGCGCGGCTTGAATTACGCTATTGTCGATGAGGTTGATTCAATTTTGATCGACGAAGCTAGAACCCCTTTGATCATCAGCGGGCAAGCAGAAGACCACACTGAGATGTATATTGCTATGAATAAAGTAGCGCCTACATTGACTCGACAAGAGGGTGAGGCAGATCCACGTACTGGCGAGGGCGTTACCAAGCCAGGTGATTTCACATTGGATGAAAAAACGCAGCAGGTGTTTTTGACGGAAATGGGGCATGAAAACGCTGAACGTGTTTTGTACGACATGGGTTTGATCCCTGAGGGCTCAACTTTGTATGACCCTGCCAATATCACGCTTGTACACCATTTGTATGCGGCGCTTCGCGCTAAAAACTTATTCCATCGTGACCAGCATTACGTCGTACAAGATGGCGAAATTGTCATTGTTGATGAGTTTACCGGTCGCTTGATGTCAGGGCGTCGATGGAGTGATGGCTTGCACCAAGCGGTTGAAGCCAAAGAAGGCGTGACTATCCAAGCAGAAAATCAAACGCTTGCTTCCATTACATTTCAGAATTATTTCCGTTTGTATGGAAAATTAGCTGGCATGACTGGTACGGCAGATACAGAAGCGTACGAATTTCAAGAAATCTATGGTTTAGAAACGCTTGTGATGCCGCCGAACCGCCCAAGCCAGCGTGAAGACCAATTGGACCGTGTTTACAAAACCACGCGTGAAAAATACGAAGCTGCTGTGAAGGATATCCGTGACTGCTATGAACGTGGGCAACCCGTTCTGGTGGGGACAACGTCGATTGAGAACTCCGAGATTATTGACCAATTGTTGACGAAAGAAGGCTTGCCGCACCAAGTGCTCAATGCCAAGCAGCATGCCCGTGAGGCGGACATCGTGGCACAAGCTGGTCGTCCGAAGATGATCACCATTGCCACCAATATGGCTGGCCGTGGAACTGACATTGTGCTCGGCGGCAATTTACAAATGGCGATTGATGCAGTGCTGGAAGACGAGTCGCTTGATGAGGCGACTAAAGCAACTCAAATTGAACAATTGCGAACTAGCTGGGCAGCAGATCATGCTTTTGTGAAGTCAGTTGGTGGCCTACGTATTGTTGCGACCGAGCGTCATGAATCTCGCCGTATTGATAACCAATTGCGTGGTCGATCTGGCCGCCAAGGTGACAATGGCTCGTCTCGTTTTTTCCTGAGTCTTGATGATTCGTTGATGCGCATTTTTGCGGGTGACCGTGTGAAATCCATCATGGATAGACTCAAAATGCCCGATGGCGAAGCCATTGAAGCTGGCATTGTGACGCGTAGTATTGAAAGTGCGCAGCGCAAAGTTGAGGCGCGTAATTTTGATATCCGTAAGCAATTGCTAGAGTACGATGATGTCGCCAACGATCAGCGTAAAGTGATTTACCAGCAACGTAATGATATTTTGGATGCTGCTAGCTTAAGTGAGCAAATCAAGTCGTTGCGTGAAGGTTGTTTTACAGATTTGGTACGTCAATATGTGCCTGAAAATACAGTTGAAGAGCAATGGGATTTGGTCGGGTTAGAAAAAATACTGGCTCAAGATTGGCAAATCAGTGTGCCTTTGTTGCAAGAGGTACAAGCAGCTTCTGCCATTGAGGATGAAGAAGTTTTAGAAAAAGTGATTCATGCCGCCAATACAAGCTTTAACAGTAAGCTTGATCAAATTGGTGAAGAGAACTTCACGCATTTTGAACGCATGGTGTTGCTGCAAAATATAGATAGCCATTGGCGCGATCATTTGAGCGCATTGGATTATTTGCGCCAAGGTATTCATTTGCGTGGTTACGCTCAAAAACAACCTAAGCAAGAGTACAAGCGTGAAGCATTTGAATTGTTCGGTCAACTGCTGGATGCCGTTAAATTCGATGTGACCAAAGTTTTGATGACCGTTAAAGTGCAGTCAGGTGAAGAGATTGAACGCGTGGCAGAGGATATGGAAAATCGTGCCGAAAACATAGCCAACGTTACCTACACTGCGCCTACCGAAACAGGGGAGGCGATAACGGTGCTTGATGCATCTACAGCTACTTCAGCCATTGATAATATCCCACGTGTTGGTCGCAATGAACCATGCCCTTGCGGCAGTGGTAAAAAATACAAACAATGCCACGGTAAATTAGCCTGAAAGTACGACATGCCTGTTAATTTAGCTGCACCTCTAGCTTCTTCTTTGCTGGATATTGAAGGACTTCGAATCGGCGTGACCGAAGCAGGTGTTCGAAAGGTCAATCGCAAAGATTTAACGGTTGTTTTGATGGATCAGGGTTCTTCTGTCGCTGGCGTATTCACACAAAACAGGTTTTGTGCTGCGCCCGTTCAGGTATGCAGAGAGCATCTGGCATTCAGTAACTCTAACGCCGCTGGTGGTATTCGTGCCATGGTCATCAATACTGGCAATGCGAATGCGGGTACTGGTGAAGACGGTTTGATGCGTGCACGGTCTACCTGCCAGTCGTTGGCGGAAAAATTAGGTCTTACCCATCAACAGATATTGCCTTTTTCGACCGGTGTCATCATGGAGTCATTGCCCTATGAACGCATCGCCGCTGGCCTTGATGCCGCAATTGGTGATGCTAAAACGAGCCACTGGCTGCGTGCTGCTGAAGCCATCATGACGACAGACACTGTCCCAAAAGCTTGCAGCAAACAAGTGCAAATTGCTGGTAAGACGATCAGCATCACGGGCATCAGCAAAGGCGCTGGCATGATTCGCCCCAATATGGCGACCATGCTTGGGTTTATGGCGACAGACGCTTGCGTTGCACCAGAGGCCATGCAGCAGCTAGCAATTGAGCTTGCTAACGGCTCATTCAATTGCGTTACGGTGGATGGTGACACATCTACCAACGATTCATTCGTTGTCATCGCGACCAACAAAGCCGGCAACACACCGATTTCAAGTTGGGCGAGTACCGACGGTGCAGCGCTAAAAGCCGCCATGCTGGATGTGGCGCGTTATTTGGCGCAAGCGATTGTGCGCGATGGTGAAGGTGCTACTAAATTTATTTCAATTCAAGTAGATGGTGGAAAAACCAGCGACGAGTGTCGCAAAGTTGCCTACGCGATTGCGCATTCGCCCTTGGTTAAAACCGCTTTTTTCGCCAGTGATCCGAATTTAGGGCGTATTTTGGCGGCCGTCGGTTATGCTGGCATAGATGATCTTGATCAAACCAAAATTGATCTCTTTTTAGACGATGTGAACGTGGCTACCCAAGGTGGGCGCAATCCAAACTACCAAGAGGCAGATGGTCAACGCGTCATGAAACAATCGGAAATCACTGTACGCGTCGTGCTCGGTCGCGGCCTGGTCTCTGAAACGGTTTGGACGTGTGATTTGTCTTATGACTACGTCAAAATCAATGCAGATTATCGTTCTTAAATCGATTGCAATATGAACGAAAATTTTGAACGGTTTTTGCTGCGTGCTGAGTCACTCGTATCACGGCTTGAAGCCACATTGCCGCAAGCATTAAGTGCCCCAGACTGGGACGCAGCTATTGCCTTCAGATACAGAAAACGCAGCAACAATCATGGTACTTTAGAGCCTGTACGTCATATTGGTGTAACTCGGTTGGATGATTTAAAAGAAATTGAAGTTCAAAAAGAGAAAATCGAACGCAACACAAAGCAATTCGTAGAAGGCAAATCAGCCAACAATGTGCTGCTGACTGGCGCGCGCGGCACGGGTAAATCGTCGTTGATCAAAGCTTGTTTGAACGAATACAGTCACCTTGGTCTGAGGTTGATTGAAGTTGATAAAGCTGATTTGGTCGATTTGCCGGACATTGTTGATGTTGTCTCTGATCGCCCTGAAAAATTTATCGTTTATTGCGATGATTTGAGCTTTGAAGAAGGCGAGCCAGGCTACAAGGCTTTGAAGTCAATATTAGATGGTTCTATAGCAGCTGCATCACCCAATGTACTCATATACGCAACGAGTAACCGCAGGCATTTGTTGCCTGAATATATGAAAGAAAACCTGACCTACCAGCATACCGAAGACGGTGAAGTGCATCCTGGAGAAGGTGTGGAAGAGAAAATTTCATTGTCAGAGCGCTTTGGTTTGTGGATCAGTTTTTACCCATTCAACCAAGAAGAATATCTTGCCATTGTGGAGCAATGGCTTAATTTCTTCGGTGTTGATGTTCAGAAAACACCCGAAGCACGCCCTCAGTCTTTGGTTTGGGCGCTGGAGCGTGGTTCACGCAGTGGTCGCGTGGCTTACCAGTTTGCTCGGGATTTTGCGGGGCGCGCTTGAGTGGAAGACGTCAAGGTCGTTGACCCTGAGATTGTTCGAACAGCATTGGGTCAAAGACCTGTCACAGAAGTCGCCGTTGGCGTTTTGATTCGCCCGAATGGTGACTTTTTGATGACGACACGGCCTGTTGGCAAAGCTTATGCGGGCTATTGGGAGTTTCCTGGCGGCAAACTTGAGGCCAATGAAACGGTCGAAGAAGCGTTGCGACGTGAGTTGTTAGAGGAGATCGGTGTCGTCATTCAAGATGCACACATTTGGCGCTCCAGTGTGGTTGATTACCCGCATGCCTTGGTGCGTTTGACTTTTTGCAAAGTATCCGCATGGACTGGGCAATTGCACATGCGCGAATCGCAGCAGTATGCGTGGCAAAGCTTGCCAGTTCAAGTTGAACCTGTCCTGGCTGGCACAATTCCAGTGCTTCAGTGGTTAGAAAAAGAAATGATTTAGCCAGTTAATTTTCGCTATAAAAATAGTAGCATTTTAGGCAATAAATACGCCAGCTAGCGTCGTATTTCATTGTAACTTAGCATCCCCGTAAACTTGGTCATCTGGCGGCGCATCTGCTGGCATGCGAAAGCTTTCACTGGCCCAAGCGCCGAAGTCTATGTTTTTACAGCGTTCGCTGCAAAATGGCCTATAAACGTTGCTGCTTGCAAAAATGCTGTCGCCACCACATTGCGGGCAAGCGACTATTTTTATAGATTGATTTGCTGCAGCACTCATGAGCAAAGCGTCAATTCGAATGCAGCATCATCAGCACTTGGATGCAAGCGCTCCTCATTATCTTGACGCATCAAGCGAATCATCACAATGAGTCGGTTTCCACTGATTTCTGGAATTAAGTCTAGCGACGAATCAATCCGCATGCGTAGCAATTGATATGGCTTTCCTTGCGGCAGGTTTTGTTGAAATTGACCACCGGTTGCAATCATTTTTTGAGCGGAACCCGATTCGCGCAAAATTTTCAAAAGCAAATAAATGGCGTTAGCCAAAGGGGTTAATGGCTCAGACCAGCGTGCAATATCTTTTTGGCGACGCGAAAAAGACGCGTTTTGCCATGCGTAATAAGCGGGCAAGTCAAATTCGCATGTACCGCCAGGAATGCCCATGCGGCTGCGCACACTCATCAACCAGTCGTTTTCAGTGAGCGATTGACCAGCTTTGCCGGCTAAGTTGTTGAGCGATGTAAAGCAATGCTCCAGCTCGGCAATCACATCATTCAGTGCGCCTTCGGCAATTGCTGGGTTACCTCGGTAGCTGTTAAATACCTGCTTTTGCTTTTCTAAATCTTTCATCACGTCAGATTTAAGATCCGCACGCGAGCCCACATCCATCACTTCAAAAATGGTGGTCAAGGCGTAATGGTGATCAAGCGCAGACTCGCGTGACGATAATTCGCCAAGACGATTGAATAAATGCTCAAGCCGAAGGTAAGTTCGGATTCTTTCGTTAAATGGGTATTCGTAGAGGATCACAATTTTTTCCGTTCATCGAATGGGTGCTCTGAGTGCTTGAAAACTTGCGCTACTTCTTCACTAAGCTGTTCGACGGTGATACTATCATTGAATATAAGGATATCTGCGGCACTGTTGCGCATTTTTCGAGGGACCTGGTTGGCAATGATTTTTTCCACATCTTCTTGTTTCAGTGTGTTACGTGCCATAACGCGCTTGATTTGAGTTTGTTCTAGACAGTCAATTACCAACACTTTGTCTAAAATTGCCCTCCAGTTTGGGGACTCAACCAAAAGCGGAATGTCATACACAATCAGTGTTGCTCCAGAAGCTATCGCTGACAGGTCTTGCCGCTGCATTTCAAGCTTGATCAGCGGATGAATGATGCTTTCAAGGCGCTTTTTTGCATCAGGGTCTGTAAATACCAAATCACGCATACGGTCGCGGTTCAAGCTACCATCTGCGCTGATCATGGCTTCCCCAAATTTCAGTTTGATCGTCTCAATAGCTGCACCGTGTTGTGCAGTAAGGCTGCGAGAGATGGCATCAGCATCTATAACCACAGCTCCTAGAGCAGCAAACATGCCTGCAACCGTGCTTTTGCCGCTGCCAATGCCGCCTGTCAATCCTAAACGTGTTGGTTGATGCGACATTCGAGTTGTTGAAACTTAAAGTGAAGCCAGACCTACAAATTTCAAAATAGCTGGCGGTCCGAAAAACATAGCACTGAAACCAGCAAGTCCTAAAAATGGCCCAAACGGGATGTAACCACCTTCACGTAATTTGCTGGAAAATTTGAGTGCAATGCCAATAACAGCGCCTATTACCGAAGCCATTAGGATAATGGGAATCAATGCCTGCCACCCAAACCACGCGCCCAGAGCAGCGAAGAGTTTGAAGTCACCATAGCCCATGCCTTCTTTGCCGGTGACGAGCTTGAAAATCCAATAAATAAGCCACAATGAAAAATAACCCGCTGCTGCTCCCCATGTGGCTGATTCAAGGGAAATATTTGTCACTTTCAATGCGGCTAACAACAAACCCGCCCATAGTAAAGGCAAGGTCATGTCGTCGGGTAGCAAAGTTGTGTCCCAATCAATCATGGACAATGAAAGCAGCGTTGCACTGAAACCACACCAAGCTAAGCCTGTAGGCGTCAGCCCCCAACGCCATATGCAGTAAGAGAAAAGTGCGCCAGTGACTAGTTCTATCGTCGGATAGCGAACACTGATAGGCGTTTTGCAGGCGGAGCATTTACCGCGCAAAAATAAGTAGCTCAATACGGGAATATTTTCATACCATTGGATTTGATGGGAGCATTTTTGGCAGTGCGAACGGGGCAACATCAAATTGAATGCTGCTTCATCAGGAAGTAGTTCACCTTTGAATTCAGCTACTTCGGCCGCCCATTTGCTCTCCATCATTTTGGGCAAGCGGTAAATTACGACGTTGAGAAAGCTACCCACCAGTAAACCTATGAAGCCGAAGACGCCGGCTTGCACAATTTCTAAAGACAGCATTAAACGACTTGACCCAATTTGAAAATCGGCAAATACATAGCGACCACAATGCCACCAATAAGAGTACCTAAAAACACAATGATGATAGGTTCTAACAAGCTAGACAAACCTGCGACCATGTCATCAACTTCAGCCTCGTAGAAGTCCGCAGCCTTGCCAAGCATGTGATCGATCGTGCCAGATTCTTCGCCAATGGCACACATTTGCAAAACCATAGATGGGAAGACGCTTGCGTTGGTCATTGCTGCGGTCAAACTTGTACCTGTAGACACTTCGCGTTGAATATTGGTTGTCGCATTCAAATAAACAGAATTTCCTGCTGCTCCGCCCACAGAATCGAGCGCTTCTACTAAGGGCACACCGGCTGCAAACATGGTTGATAAAGTCCGCGTCCAACGTGCGACACATGATTTTTCGACCAACACACCAAAGACCGGAATTTTGAGCAAAATCCTATCCATCGCCATTTGCATTTTTTCATTACGTTGCCAAGCTTGCATGAAAAAGTAAATGCCACCACCGATAACACCAAATATCAACCACCAGTATTTGACAAAATAATCGCTCATGGCCATCACAAAAAGTGTCGGTGCAGGTAAATCTGCGCCGAATGAGCTAAAGACACTCTTAAACGCAGGAATCACAAAAATCATGATGATCGTGACAACGACAAAAGCCACCACCACCACGGCAATGGGATACATCAATGCAGATTTAATTTTTGACTTAATGGCTTCCGTTTTTTCCATATAAGTGGCTAAACGGTCAAGTAATGCTTCCAAAATACCAGCGGTTTCACCCGCTTCAATCAAATTGCAGTACAAGGTATTGAAGTATCTCGGGTATTTACGAAAAGCTGAGCTCAGCGCTGTACCTGTTTCGACTTCAGCACGGATATCACTTAAAAGCTTGGTGACGCTGGGGTTTGGATTGCCACGACCCACAATGTCAAAAGTTTGTAACAGCGGCACACCAGCCTTCATCATGGTGGCAAACTGCCGCGTGAAAATGGCAATATCTTTGGGTTTGATGGCCTTGCCAGAACGTGTGGAGCGCTTTTTGATCTTGGTTGGCAGCACGCCTTGGCGTCGTAACGAAGCCTGAACTATGTTTTCACTCGCCGCACGTATTTCTCCACGAACCTGCTTTCCCTTGCGGTCTTTGCCTTCCCATTCGAAGACAAACTCTTTGACGCTCTTACTTGCAGTGGTTGCCATAGGTTCCTAGAAAATGAATATATAAGAATATACAAGCCAGTTAGTGTTTGGCATATTAAGTTGATTATGCGTGCCTAATCAACAACTGACTTGCTAATTGTAATAAAGCATCTTTATATTGGCTAGGTTTGAGGTGTTCGAGCGCCGCAATAGCTCGCTGTGCTTCAGAAGCCGCCGCGAGGCGCGAAGCGTCTAAAGCACCAGTTTCACGAACTGTTGTCAAAATCACACTTAATTGTGATAAATCGCCGGTTTCAATTGCTTGCTGGATCATATGTCGCTGGGTGTCTGTCCCACGCTGCATGGCGATAATGAGTGGTAATGTGGCTTTGCCCTCACGCAAATCGTCACCCAAGTTTTTGCCCATCACTACTGGGTCGCCGTCATAGTCCAAGACATCGTCAATCACTTGAAAAGCTGTCCCAAGTGCTTGTCCGTATTGGGCACACGTGCTTTCAACCTCTGCATCAGACTTGGCCAAAATAGCGCCTAACCTAGCACTGGCTTCAAAGAGCTTGGCTGTCTTTGAGCGAATAACGCGCAAATAGCCAGCTTCGTCCAAAGAAGGGTCATGCATGTTCATCAGTTGCATCACTTCGCCTTCAGCGATCACATTCGTGGCATCCGACAAAATCTGCATGATGCGCATATCGCCCGCATCCACCATCATTTGGAAGGCTCTAGAGTACAAAAAGTCACCCACTAGGACGCTAGCAGGGTTGCCAAAAGATTCGTTGGCTGTGGCTAATCCGCGACGCATTTCTGAGCCATCGACCACATCATCGTGCAAAAGCGTGGCCGTATGTATGAATTCGACCACAGCTGCCAAGTTGTAACGTTGCTCGCCTGTATAGCCTAAAGCGCCACAAATGAGCAGCAATAAAGCTGGACGGAGACGTTTACCGCCCGCAGAAATAATGTACCTAGACACTTGCCCTACCAACGGCACTTCTGAATCGAGGCGTTTTGCAATAACCTTATCGACCTCAAGCATGTCGGGAGCAACGAGGTGAATGGCGGCTGAACTGGAGCTAAATTGAGCAGACAAAATATGATTACCGTGAAGTTTGCCTATTATAGAAAGTCCAGAGAACCCTTTTGCTGGGTTGACGCAGACGCGCTGCATCTAGCATTGGTTGATCCTTTGACTGGCATAGGGTAGCTTTCTAGGTGGAAAGCATGCTATAATTTAAGGCTCTATGGAAATTCTTCCGTAGAACTTCTAGGAAGGTTATTATGTACGCGGTCATAAAAACCGGTGGCAAACAGTTTCGTGTTGTCGCTGGAGAAAAAATTAAAGTAGAACAGATTGCTGCGGATGTAGGCCAAGAAGTCGTGATTGATCAAGTGTTGGCAGTCGGTAACGGCAGCGATCTCGTGGTTGGTGCGCCCTTGGTATCCGGTGCTACTGTTACAGCAACATTGCTGTCTCACGGCTTATTCGACAAAGTGCACATTTTTAAAATGCGCCGTCGCAAGCATTATCAAAAACGCCAAGGCCATCGCCAAAGCTACACCGAATTGTTCATCGCAGCTATTGCTGATGGCAAGGGCGGCGTATCTAAAGCAGAAGCTGCTGCAGTCATCCCTGCGCCAAAAGCTCTCGTTGCTACCAAAGGCGGTAAAGACAACTTGGAAATCATCGAAGGCATTGGCCCGAAGATTGCTAAAGTCTTGGTTGACGGCGGTATTTCAACTTTCGCTCTGTTGGCTTCAGCCAAAGCAGATGACGTAACTGCCATGCTCAAAGCCTCTGGCGGCCGTTTCAGCTTGGCAAACCCAGCATCATGGGCTGAACAAGCTGCTTTGCTGCGTGACGGCAAGATGGCTGAATTCAAAGCTCTCACTGACGCCCTCGTCGGTGGTGTTAAAAAATAATTTCTAGAGATTAATTTCTAGAAACTTTCAGGAGAAAGAAAAATGGCACAAAAAAAGGGCGGCGGCTCGACGCGAAATGGCCGCGATTCCAAGCCGAAAATGCTTGGCGTGAAGGCTTTTGGTGGTGAACTGATCTCTGCTGGCGCGATTATCGTTCGCCAGCGTGGTACCAAGTTTCACCCAGGTAACAATGTCGGCATCGGTGTTGATCACACTTTGTTTGCATTGACAGACGGCACCGTGTCGTTTGCTGTTTAAGGTGCTTTGAACAGGCACATGGTTAACATTACTCCCGTACAAGCTTAAGTAATTTCGCTTTGCGTTGCAAAAAGCCCGCTCAGCGCGGGCTTTTTGCTTTGTCGGCATCCGACCACATCAACTAAAATAACACCATGAAATTTGTAGACGAAGCCTATATCGACATTTCTGCAGGAGATGGCGGGGCGGGCTGCGTCTCGTT
>JANPIC010000155.1:0-1980 GCA_031424795.1 Polaromonas sp.
CAGGGCCACACCAGCGTCGAATAAAGCGCTTGCATGTCGGCCACGCTGATGGCGGCCAAGTTAGCCTCGGTCGTCTCAAAGCCATAAGGGTGCGAGCCATACACGGCTTGGTTAAACGCACGCGCCGCCAAAGTGGCAGGGCGGGTGTTGGCTTCTTTGATGCTGGCGGCAATGCGCTCACGCTCGCGCAGCCAGACAGCATTTGGCCATGCGGGCTGCCCCATTTGCCGCGCAGCCAAATCAACCGCTTTGCCCAGCAGATCAGGATAGGTGAGCGACCGCAAGGAGAAACTCATGCGGTCCGCCCCCGCGCCAGCCGAAAACGAAGCGCCCAAATCTGCCCACGCTTCGCTCAGCTGGTTGTCATCCAAGGCTGCATTTGAACCATTTGCTTTGATGCCTTTTGACAACATCATCGCCGTCACACTCGCCAAACCCGCTTTGTCCGCTGGGTCACGACGCGAGCCGGCGTCGAAGTCCATTTGCACATCCACCATCGCAATCGTGGGGCTTTGCACCAAAAAGACCTGCGCACCGCTGGCTTGTGTCCAATTTTCGATCGGCAAGGCTGCAAAAGCCGAATTTAGGCAAAAAAGAGTGCCAAATATGACTCTAGCCGGCGTGTTTAATGCCTGAGCAGCTATTGATTTGATAGTAATTTTCAATGCCGTGCTCCTGCTGGCGCAATGCGCGGTTTGCGGGTTTTGTCTATGGGTTGCGGCACCAGTACACCCACCGTCAATTGATCGTCGCCAAAATACGTATTCGCCACGGCTTGCACCTGGGCACTGGTGACGAGTCGCAATTTGGCTATCAAACGCGACCCCGCATCCACCGGCAGCCCTTGTATCCAATACGAGCCCAGCTCTCGCGCTTGGTTCATCACGGAGTCCAACTTGTAAACCTCGCTCGCCACCCACTGGGTTTTGACGCGGTTCAGCTCGGCGTCACTCACGCCGTTTTTGGCAATCAGCGCGATTTGCTCGCGCAGCGCCGCTTCCACTTGCGCCACCGTTTTGCCTTTGGCGGGTGCGCCGTCTAGATAAAACAACTGCGGGCCACGCCCCATCAAACCGTTATAAGCGCCGGCACTGTTGGCGACGGCATTGTCACCTTGTGTCAAGGCTTTGTCGAGTCGCGCACCTGAATAACCATCTAGCACGGCGGCCAAAACCGTCAACGCCAAGGCATCGTCAGGCGCTGAATCGGCGTTTAACAACGTTTCCGCCTTCAAACCCGGCACTTTGTACGCCATGGCGACGTAGGCTTGGTCAGCCTGCGCTTTGAAATCAAAGCGTTTGATGCCAACTTGCAGCGGTTCTAGGCGCGGCTTACGCTCTGGCACGGCACGCATTGGAATGACACCGTAGTATTTTTCTGCCCAGAGCTTGACTTGCGCCACGTCCACATCCCCCGCCACCACCACCGCGGCGTTGGCAGGCACGTACCAGCGCTGGAAGAAGGCGCGAGCGTCCCCTGGCGTCATGGCGTCTAAATCGCTCATCCAACCCACAATCGGGCGGCGGTAGGGGCTGGCGGTGTAGATGGTGGCGTTCAGCGCCTCGCCCATCAGCGCACGGGGCGAATCTTCGGTGCGCATGCGGCGCTCTTCTTTGACGACTTCGATTTCTTTGGCAAATTCGCTGTCCGCCCACTGGCTGTTGCCAAAGCGGTCTGCCTCTAGGCGCATCACGTCTTCCAAGCGGTTGGACGGGATTTGCTGGTAATAGCCGGTGTAATCTTTCGACGTGAACGCGTTTTCCCGCCCGCCCAAAGCCGCCACTTGGCGCGAGAATTCACCCACTTTGACGGTCGGCGTGCCTTTGAACATCATGTGCTCCAGCACATGCGCCACGCCCGACGTGCCGTCCACCTCGTCGATAGAGCCGACCCGCACCCAGAGCATGTGCACGGCAGTCGGTGCACGTTTGTCGGGCTGAACGATGAGAGTGAGGCCGTTGACGAGCTTGAATTGGCTGA
>JANPIC010000156.1:0-5136 GCA_031424795.1 Polaromonas sp.
GTAGCCCATACTACGATTACACCATTGTGGATAGTTTTGTTGCGCCAGAAGGTGCGGACAAATATTACGATGAAAAATTGGTGCGCATGCCCGATTGTTTCCAAATCAACGACACGGCCAGACCGCAAACCTTAATGCCACTAACACGCTCCCAATGCGGTTTACCTGTGGAGGGTTTTGTTTTTGCAGACTTCAACCAATCTTTCAAAATCCAACCTGAAATATTTGCAGCGTGGGTGCGCATTCTAAAAGCGGTTCCAAATAGTGTGCTTTGGCTGGCGGATGGGCACCATGCATATATTAAAAACATTCGTGCTGAATGGGCGAAAACTGGCTTAGAAGACGGCAGATTGGTGATTGCTCCTCGGGTGAGTGTTGATCAGTATTTGGCTCAATATCAGTTGGTAGATTTGTTTTTAGATGTTTTCCCATACACAAGTGGCACGACGGCCAGCGACGCACTCTGGGCGGGTTGTCCGTTATTGGCTTTGGTGGGCAAAACCATGGTGGCGCGCATGGCCGGCAGTTTGGTGAAAGCGGCGGGCCTGCCGGAATTACTGACCTATTCGGTGGATGAATATGTTGACAGGGCAATTCATTACGCTCAGAACCCTGAAGAGTTGTTGCTCCTGCGAAAGCGCTTGGTCGAACAGCGTTTCAAGGTGCCTTTGTTTGATACGTGTAAATTTGTACAGCATTTAGAGAGCTCATACGAGCAAATGGCGCAAAAATCGTGGACGGATCAGGCATTGACGGCAATCACGCTTTAAATTTAGTTGACCATATTTTGATGAAAGACTTTCATGGCACTTAAACTTGATTTTGGTTGTGGCAATACACCGCGTGAAGGGTATTTAGGCGTTGATATCACCACCGTCGGCACCAAGGCTGATATAGCGGTTGATTTGTTTGCTTTCCCGTGGCCATGGCCAGACAACAGCGTGGATGCCATTTGGTGCAGTCATTTCTTTGAGCATGTTCCAGGACGCATTCGTGGTGCTTTCATGGAAGAAGTTTGGCGTATTTTGACGCCAGGTGGGGAGTTGATGGTAATTTGCCCACATGCGAGAAGTAACCGAGCTATTCAAGATTTGACGCATGAATGGCCTCCCATTGTGTGGGAGTCATTCTTATATTTCAACCAAGGTTGGCGTAAGGTTAATGGGCTGGATCACTTCCCCTATCCGACTAAATGTGACTTTGACTTTACATATGGCGACATATCACATCCCGATTTTGCTGAAAAATCGCCTGCTGAGAAAGCATTTGCGGTGAATCATTACTGGAACGGAACAGTTGATATTCACGCGCAATTGGTCGCAAGAAAATAAAAATCCTATGCTTCTGGCCGCCAGAAGCATTAATTGTTAGCAAAAAATACGCATTCCTGCTATACTTGAAGGCTTTTCGGAATTTTCCGAGGGTAGAGCCGTCTTCGTAGATTCACGGGAAGATGGTAATTTTTGTTCAAACGTTTAGGGACGTTTTTATTTTTAGGATGTTGCAGTGCCAACCATTAATCAGTTAATTCGACAAGGACGCGAGGTCGAGACCGTCAAGTCCAAGAGTCCTGCTATGCAGAACTCGCCACAACGCCGTGGCGTGTGTACACGCGTGTACACCACCACACCAAAGAAGCCTAACTCCGCTTTGCGTAAAGTTGCCAAAGTGCGCTTGACCAACGGTTTTGAGGTGATTTCATACATTGGCGGTGAAGGCCACAACTTGCAAGAACACAGCGTTGTGCTGGTTCGCGGCGGTCGTGTCAAAGACTTGCCTGGTGTGCGTTACCACATCGTTCGTGGTTCGCTCGATTTGCAAGGCGTGAAAGATCGCAAGCAATCGCGCTCCAAGTACGGTGCTAAGAGGCCAAAGGCTAAATAAGCTAAATAAATTAGCAAATGTATTTCGGTGCTGTAGTTTGCGTGGCGCAAACAAAACAGCGTAGTGATTCCAACATCCAATGTCGGGTGCGAATCGAGTAAGTGAAGATCGAATGATCTGTAGATGCGATTTAAAAGCATCCACTGAAGCAAGATATAAGAGGTGAAACCATGCCACGTCGTCGCGAAGTCCCTAAACGTGAAATTCTGCCGGATCCTAAATACGGCAACATCGAGCTCGCTAAATTCATGAACGTGATCATGCAAGGCGGGAAAAAAGCAGTTGCAGAGCGCATCGTTTACGGCGCTCTGGACTTTATTGAGAAAAAATCAGGTGGCAAAGACCCGGTTGAGGCGTTTGCAATCGCTATCAACAATATCAAGCCTATGGTTGAGGTGAAATCTCGCCGCGTTGGTGGTGCAAACTACCAAGTGCCGGTTGAAGTGCGTCCCGTGCGTCGCTTGGCTTTGTCTATGCGTTGGCTCAAAGAAGCCGCTAAAAAGCGTGGCGAAAAGTCCATGTCTTTGCGCTTGGCAAACGAGTTGATCGAAGCGACTGAAGGTCGTGGCGGCGCAATGAAGAAGCGTGACGAAGTTCACCGCATGGCAGAGGCCAACAAGGCCTTCTCCCACTTCCGCTTCTAAAGAGCGGCTACTGAGAAGACTTTGTGTGTCGTTGAGAGCTCTTGCCGTGCTTGTTGCACTGTCATCGAGCCCTCGCCTAACCTAAAGCCTTCTCGCTACGCCGTATTGCTGGCGTTGCAAAATATGATTTTTGCATTGGGCATACGGCGCAAGTTATTGAATTTAGAGCAACAAAGGATTTATTATGGCTCGCATTACACCTATCGAGCGCTATCGCAATATTGGTATTTCGGCGCACATTGACGCTGGTAAAACCACCACGACTGAGCGCGTACTTTTTTATACCGGCGTGAACCACAAAATTGGTGAAGTTCACGACGGCGCAGCCACCATGGACTGGATGGAGCAAGAGCAAGAGCGTGGTATCACGATTACTTCTGCCGCGACGACCTGTTTCTGGAAAGGTATGGACGGCTCACGTCTGGACCACCGTATCAACATCATTGACACCCCTGGCCACGTTGACTTCACGATTGAAGTTGAGCGTTCTATGCGTGTGTTGGACGGTGCCGTCATGGTGTATTGCGCCGTGGGCGGCGTGCAGCCACAGTCTGAAACTGTCTGGCGTCAGGCTAACAAGTACAAAGTACCACGTTTGGCGTTTGTGAACAAGATGGACCGTACCGGTGCCAACTTCTACAAAGTCGTCGAAGGTATGAAGCTGCGCCTGAAGGCGACGCCTGTGCCTATCGTGATTCCTATCGGCGCTGAAGAAAACTTCACCGGCGTGGTTGACCTGATCAAGATGAAGGCCATCATCTGGGATGAAGCTTCACAAGGTATGAAATTTACCTACGAAGAGATTCCAGCTGACTTGTTGGCAACGGCAAAAGAGTGGCGCGAAAAAATGGTTGAAGCTGCGGCTGAAGCCACCGAGGCGTACATGAACAAGTACCTTGAAGAAGGTGACTTGACTGAAGCTGAAATCATGGACGGTATTCGCAAGCGTACGATCGCCAGCGAAATCCAGCCAATGTTGTGCGGTACCGCGTTTAAAAACAAAGGCGTACAACGCATGTTGGACGCTGTGCTTGACTTCATGCCTTCGCCAGTTGACATTCCGCCTGTTAAAGGCATTGATGATGACGAGCAACCCGTCGTACGTAAAGCCGATGACAGCGAGAAATTCTCTGCATTGGCATTCAAATTGATGACCGATCCGTTTGTGGGTCAGTTGACTTTTGTGCGTGTTTACTCTGGCGTTCTGCAAAAGGGCGACACCATTTACAACCCTGTGCGTGGCAAAAAAGAGCGTATCGGTCGTATCGTGCAGATGCACGCCAACGAGCGTGAAGAGGTGACTGAAATCCGTGCGGGTGACATCGCTGCTTGTATTGGTTTGAAAGACGTTACAACTGGCGAGACGCTGTGTGATCCATCGGCCATCGTGACGCTTGAGCGCATGATTTTCCCTGAGCCTGTGATTACGCAGGCGGTTGAGCCGAAAACCAAGGCTGACCAGGAAAAAATGGGTATTGCTTTGCAGCGTTTGGCGCAAGAAGACCCATCTTTCCGCGTGAAAACAGACGAAGAATCTGGTCAAACCCTGATTGCAGGTATGGGCGAGCTTCACTTGGAAATCATTGTTGACCGTATGAAGCGTGAGTTTGGCGTTGAAGCCAACGTGGGTAAGCCTCAGGTGGCTTACCGCGAAACGATTCGCAAGACCATCGAAGATGCCGAGGGCAAATTCGTGCGTCAATCAGGCGGTAAAGGTCAATACGGTCACGTTGTGCTCAAAATTGAGCCGAACGAGCCAGGTAAAGGCATCGAGTTCGTTGACGCTATCAAGGGCGGTGTGGTTCCTCGCGAATACATTCCTGCGGTTGAAAAAGGTATCAATGAAGCGGTGACGCAAGGTGTATTGGCTGGTTACCCAGTGGTTGACGTCAAAGTGACGCTGCATTTCGGTTCATACCATGATGTTGACTCGAATGAATTGGCGTTCAAAATGGCTGCTATCTTTGGTTTCAAAGAAGGTTGCCGTAAAGCGAGCCCAGTGATTTTGGAGCCCATGATGGCGGTTGAAGTTGAGACGCCTGAAGACTACGCGGGTAACGTGATGGGCGATTTGTCCTCACGTCGCGGCATGGTTCAAGGTATGGAAGACATGGTTGGCGGCGGCAAAGCGATCAAAGCTGAAGTGCCATTGTCAGAAATGTTTGGCTACTCAACGACATTGCGTTCAATGTCTCAAGGTCGTGCTTCCTACACCATGGAATTCAAGCACTACTCTGAAGCACCGCGCAATGTGTCTGAAGCTATCATGGCTTCTCGCACCAAGTAAGTTTTAGGTTTTAAGTTGTTATAAGAAATAATAGCGCTACAGGCAATAAATACGCCGGTTAGCGCTGTTATTTAGTGTTTTTAAGCTGTCTACGACGATGTGCCGCCCTGTTCCCGTGCGGGGCGAATCAGCAATATCGTGTAAACATTAAACCAATACACGGGAATGTTCTTTTATAGGATTCAAAATGGCAAAAGAGAAATTTGTACGCACCAAGCCGCACGTGAACGTGGGCACCATTGGTCACGTTGACCACGGTAAAACCACGCTCACAGCGGCAATCACCACTGTGTTGGCAGCTAAATTTGGCGGACAAGCCAA
>JANPIC010000157.1:0-52951 GCA_031424795.1 Polaromonas sp.
GCTTGAAAATCGCGTAACGAACCGGTGTCCGTCGCTACCACGCGTAGCAACTGGCCGCTGGTCATGCTGGCGAGTGCTTTTTTGGCTTTCAGAATCGGCAGCGGGCAGTTCAACCCGCGTGTGTCGAGTTCCACATCAATATTCAAATTCTTCAAATCGCTCATGGTCTTGCTTCCTGAGCTTTTTATGCTTTTGCCGTGCGCAGCATGATGGAAAACTCTTGCAAGGCTGCAATGCCGCTGGCCTCAGCGCGGTGACACCACGCGGCCAATTCCGTCGTTAAATGCTCGCGTGACATCGATGTATTGAGCCACAGCTGGCGTAGTTCTTCTCGCATGGCGATCATTTTGTCCAAAATGGGGTGTTCTGCACGAGCCAGTTCAATGTGCGGCAAGGCTGCGGCTGGCACTTTGTCTGCATCACGGTGCAGCCAACGTTTGGCGGCGAGCAATGTCGTCATGTCAGCGCGTTTGGCTTTGAGCACGGCTAACTCGGCTTTACAAGCAAGGCGCATTTCTTTGGCGTAATTGGCCATCACCTCGTAGCGGTTGGCAATCAATGCTTCCAGCGTGTTTTCAGTGGCTAGAGCTTCAAATGTGCCGCGTCGCAGTTTAGGAGGCGTCTTTTTAACCTTGGCCAAACCCAACGCTTGCATGAGGCTGATGTAGACCCAGCCCATGTCAAATTCATACTTTTTAACGGAGAATTTGGCAGATGTTGGGTAGGTGTGGTGGTTGTTGTGCAACTCTTCACCACCAATCAATATGCCCCAAGGTGTGATGTTGGTGCTGGCATCCGGCGCTTCAAAATTGCGGTAGCCCCAGTAATGACCAATGCCATTGATGATGCCAGCGGCAGTGACTGGAATCCACAGCATTTGCACTGCCCAAGCTGTCAAACCTGCAGCACCAAACAGCGCCAAGTCGATAATCAACATCAACGCCACGCCTTGCCACGAAAAACGCGTGTAGATATTGCGCTCAACCCAGTCGCTCGGTGTGCCGTGGCCAAATTTAGCCAAGGTTTCTAAATTTTTAGATTCTGTGCGGTACAGTTCAGCGCCTTTCCAAAACACGGTTTCAATGCCGTGCGCGTGGGGGCTGTGCGGGTCGTCTTTGGTTTCGCACTTGGCGTGGTGTTTGCGGTGGATGGCCACCCACTCTTTGGTGACTTGACCCGTGGTTAACCACAGCCAAAAACGGAAAAAGTGCGCGACTGAAGGATGTAAATCCATCGCTCGGTGCGCTTGGTGGCGGTGCAGGTAGATGGTGACGCTGGCAATGGTGATGTGTGTGACCACCAAGGTGTAAGCAACGACTTGCCACCAAGCTAAATTCCAGATGCCATGACCCAGCCAATCTATCACTGCGTTCAAAACTGCCCAATCAGGTAAAAGCATTTATAAATCCTTTAAATTCCGCTAAATCGGTATTTATTTTAGCTAAATATCGTTAAAAGTTCACTTCTTCTGCCAAATTGCAGCAAAAAACCCATCTGTGTGATGAATATGCGGCCACAAACGCAGGTATTCAAGCCCTGTGCTGCCCTCTAAGCCTGTACCCGAGCACAATGAAGCTGCGTTTTCAACCTTCAGTTGCGTCAGCACATCGCCCACTTGCCGCATTTCAAATTCAGGGTTGGCTGCAGAAAACTGCTGAGCAATGGTCTCGTTTTCATCTTTCAGCAAGCTGCAGGTGGCATAAACCAAGCGCCCACCAGACTTCACCAAGCGAGCTGCACTTTGTAAAATAGCGGCTTGCAGGGTCGCCATCTCTTCAATAGTTTTAGGTGTTTGGCGCCATTTGAGGGCAGGGTTACGACGCAGTGTGCCTAAACCTGAGCAAGGCGCATCTACCAAAACCCGGTCCATTTTCCCCGCCAAGCGCTTGATACGCTCGTCCCGCTCGTGCGCAATCGCGACGGGATGAATATTTGACAGCGAGCTGCGCGCCAAGCGCGGCTTTAAGCCCTCCAAGCGGTGCGCAGAGGTGTCAAAAGCGTACAAACGACCTGTGTTGCGCATGGACGCACCCAAAGCCAGCGTTTTACCGCCTGCGCCGGCGCAAAAGTCGGCGACCATTTCGCCGCGCTTGGCATCCACCAACAGCGCCAGCAGCTGCGAGCCTTCGTCCTGCACTTCAATAGCACCCCGTTTGTAAACACTCAAATTACGCAGCTGTGCTTTGTCTGAAACACGCAGACCCCATGGCGAGAACGGCGTAGGTTCAGACGAAATGGCGACTTTGGCGAGTTCTTTGGCCACATCGTCGCGTTTTTCATTGAGCATGTTGACGCGTAAATCCAAGCCTGGGTTGATGCTCAAAGAGTCAACGTATTGCCAAAAACCTGCGCCTTTCTTGTCGGCTAACTGCGCTTTGAGCGGCTCTACCAGCCATTCAGGCAGGTTGTGGCGATGTCGATCTAGCAATTCGTCGGTTTTGACGCTGTCGATTTTTTTGATCCAAGCCAATTCCTGCTCGTTGATCGCACCTTCTAAAAAGGCACGCGGTGCGGCAAAACCTAAAATTGCCAAACGACGCTCCTTCCCACCGCTGCCAGAGGGGGCAAAGTGGTCGTAACGCAGCTTGTTGCGCAGCACGTTGTAAACAGTGTCGGTCAGTGTGGCGCGTTCTCGTGGGCCAAAATTACGGTGATCGCG
This sequence comes from Polaromonas sp., assembly GCA_031424795.1. Lineage (GTDB taxonomy): Bacteria > Pseudomonadota > Gammaproteobacteria > Burkholderiales > Burkholderiaceae_C > Aalborgiella. The sequence continues at coordinate 2,660 of JANPIC010000157.1, forward strand.
GAAAAACTTGGCGACGATAGCGTCGGTCGGGTGGTCAAATTTGAGGGTCAACCGAACAAGTTCGGTGCAGGCTTCTAAGATTATTTGTGGATGCATAGCCCCTATTTTCCCACGCTTCCATGTTTCCCCCATACTTAATCCCCACAAAGCAAAGAAACTTGGGCATCGATTCCCCTATAGTTGCGGGATGACTGCCCCAAATTTCGTCCCTCATTCAGATCCTGCCGAGGTCTTGCCACCCTTAATCGTCACAAAACCTGGCTTTTACCGCCATTACAAGGGTGGCGAATACGAGGTCGTCGGCACCGTGCGCCATTCTGAAGACTTGCAACCCATGACGTTGTACCGCGCTTTGTACGGTGAGCACGGCCTGTGGGTGCGCCCAGCGGCCATGTTCAACGAAATGGTGGTTATTGACGGCGTTTTGCAGCCAAGATTTACCTTTTTAGGCGATAAAAGCGCTTAAAAAGGCTAAATAGGCAATAAATACGACTCTAGCCGGCGTATTTATTGCCTAAGCAGCTATTGAATTAATAGCAAATTAAAAACCGAAGTAAATGTGACGATTTACATCGCGTAGTGGTTTGCCGCTGCTGGGCTGGCAGGGTTGATGGTAGGCAAACGAACCTCTGCGCCTTGTACTGTTTGGATAGTTTGAATCGGCAAAATCGCAGGTGCTGCGACCAAAGTCGACGTAGATGCCGCCATCAAAGGCATCTCTATCGGCATGGACAGCGGTTTGCGTGGAATATCCAACGTGATGTCGGGGTGGTGCGTCAACGCAGCGAAGTTCAAAAGTGGGTGATTAACGGCTGACCATTTTTCAAACGCAGTTTTCACGTTGAACGACATCACACGGTGCGGCAAATTGTTGGCGTGTGCGAGCGGTACAAAGCCTTGGCCAGGCACCACATCCTCAAACAGCATGCGCTGGTACATGCGATCCACCGGTGCACGGCCTGCAATCACCATCCACTCCACGCCGATTTGCTGGCAATACATGTAAAAAGCTTTGAACAAAGCCGTTGTCACCAAACGGCCACCCACTTGATTTGTAACGCCCAAACGCGTCGCTTCTGCCATCGGCAGCTCTTTGAGCCATTGGGGTAGATTGATAGATTGTTCCAAGCACAGTGGTTTGTAAGCATTGGTTTGAATGCGCATGGTGCCCACGGGTGAACCATCCTCTTTAGACTCCGCCAACAGCACCACCGTGCCCTTTTCGAAATCAGCCGCTTCGGGTTTGACCAATGATTTGGCAAAGTCAGGCAAATGGCGGTCGTAGGCGGCTTGGCGAATCAACACGGCTTTGTCTAATTCGGCTTGCGTACGCACGATTTTGAGCGTGAAGGGCAGCGCCTCTTCAGTTCTGACTTTGCTTGTGATTGCAGCTCGTGTTTGGATGTGGCTTGATTGGAGCGAAGCAGTGTTGGCATGAAACATTTTGAATTACCTGTTGCAAATTTAAAGGTGTCCCATCAGCGAATCTGATGAACATCAATAAATTATGTAACCGTGACTCAAAAAGTACCTAAGGCGAAGATCAATCTAAACAACAAGAAATGCAAGGGAATTGTAAGAATTGGTAAAAATGATAGCAAACATGACAAATTTGCTAAAGCTGAGCTTAAGAGTGTGCTAGCACATGAAGGCATTCTTAGTACCGGTGAATACTTAAGTTGCAATATGTCAAAGCCGAATCAAACCAATCTGGGTAATATTCCCCAAATGAAAAAAGACTTTTTTTAAACCATTTTTGCTATATAAAAAATAGCAAATGTTACTTTCTAATTTTCAATCATTAAACAAAGGCTTTTTGTTTAATGATTGACTCGATTTGATCAACCAAGCTTGATGAAATCTGCAACTGCTTGCGGGTAAATCAAATGCTCTTGTGTCAAAACACGCGCGGCCAAACTTGCTTCTGTGTCATCATTCAGAATGGGTACCACAGCCTGCGCCAAAATGGGTCCCACATCTAGTTCTGCTGTGACTTGGTGCACCGTTGCACCCGCAAACTTGCAGCCGGCGTCAATCGCACGCTGGTGGGTGTGCAAGCCTGTGAAAGCGGGCAGCAAAGAAGGGTGAATGTTGATCAATCGGCCGGTGTAGTGCGTCACAAAACCGGGGGTCAAAATACGCATAAAACCAGCCAATACCACCAAGCTCGGTGCGTGCGTGTCTATCTGCTGCATCAGCGCTTGGTCAAACGCTTCGCGCGAGTCAAAGGCTTTATGGTTAATGCTGGCGGTGTCAATCCCCTGTTTTTTCGCCCACAACAAGCCCGCAGCGTCTGCACGGTTGCTAATCACAGCCGCCACGCGAGCGTTCAAGCTTGTTGCCCAATCTTGACTTTTTGCAGTTTTAACGATGGCAGCCATGTTAGAGCCGCCGCCAGAGATCAAAATAACGATATTCTTCATGGTCTTGTTTAATTTATTGGGATTATCGCTTTGGAAAACATCATTGACGCTACAAGTGCGAAAACTGGCGCAAAAACAGTCGCTACAAATCTGCCAGATTTGAGCGCCATACAAGCACGCGTTTTAGGCACGTTGATGGAAAAAGCCCGCACCGTGCCAGACAGTTACCCGCTGACACTCAATTCTTTGGTTTTAGGTTGCAATCAAAAAAGTAGCCGTTTTCCAAGCATGGAATTAACTGAAGCCGATGTATTTAATGCCTTGACAGCTATGAAATTAATAGCAAATGAAACGCAACAACCTTTGGTTAGAGAGGTGAGCGGCAGCAGGAGTACGCGCTTTGAGCATAACTTTCAGCGGGCTGTGGGTGTGCCTGAGCAATCAGCCGTTATTTTGGGCTTGCTGATGCTGCGTGGTCCGCAGACAGCGGGAGAATTACGCATCAACACCGAACGATGGTACAAATTCAGCGATATTTCGTCGGTTGAAGGATTTTTGGAAGAACTGCAAGACCGATCCTTTGACAAAGGCGGGGCGCTGGTGCAAAAACTGCCGCGAGCACCTGGTGCGAGGGAGCAGCGTTGGGTGCATTTGCTGTGCGGTCCTGTAGATTTGGCGTTGTTGGCGACGGAAAACGAGGCGCAAGAACTAGCGGCTAACGAAGGTTCAGCCATTCATCAACGCATCAGCACTTTGGAGCAAGAGGTGGCACATTTGCGTCGCATCGTCGAAAACCTGAGCAAAGAGTTGGGTCTGTCTCAGTTATGACAGTTATAAAAGCACGGTCGTGCTAGATTCAATGCCAATTTGATTTTTAGTATTATTTGGAGAAAGCAAACATGGATTTAGCATTCACGTCTGAAGAGCAGCAGTTTCGCGAAGATATCCGGTCCTGGGTGCGCGACAACCTGCCAAGCGAGATCTCACACAAGGTCTTCAACTCATTGCATTTGACCCGTGATGACATGCAAAACTGGGCCAAGATTTTGGGCAAAAAAGGTTGGCTGGGTCACGGCTGGCCCAAAGAGTTCGGCGGCCCGGGCTGGAACGCGGTCCAAAAGCACCTGTTTGAAGAAGAATGCGCGCTGGCCGGTGCGCCCCGCGTCATTCCTTTCGGCCCCGTCATGGTGGCGCCCGTCATCATGGCGTTTGGCAATGCCAAACAGCAGCAGCAGCATCTGCCCGGCATCGCCAGTGGTGAGGTATGGTGGAGCCAGGGTTACAGCGAGCCGGGTTCCGGTTCAGACCTGGCTTCGGTCAAGTGTAAAGCTGAGCTAGTCAAAGGAGTAGGGGGCGACAAGTACATTGTCAACGGTCAAAAAACCTGGACGACGCTGGGCCAGTACGGTGAGTGGATTTTCTGCCTGGTGCGCACCAGCAACGAAGGCAAACCACAAACCGGCATCAGTTTTTTGCTGATCGACATGAAGTCCAAAGGCGTCACCGTGCGCCCCATCAAACTGCTGGATGGCGAGTGCGAGGTCAACGAGGTCTGGTTCGACAACGTCGAAGTCCCGGCCGAGAACCTGATCGGTGAAGAAAACAAGGGTTGGACCTACGCCAAGCACCTGCTCAGCCACGAGCGCACCAACATCGCCGACGTGAACCGCTCCAAACGCGAGTTGGAGCGCCTGAAACGCATCGCCAAAGCCGAAGGCGTGTGGGATGACATTCGATTCAGAGATGAAATCGCCAAACTGGAAGTGGACGTGGTGGCGCTGGAGATGATGGTGCTGCGGGTGTTGAGTGCCGAGAAATCGGGCAAAAACTCCCTCGACGTGGCGGGTTTGCTGAAAATCCGGGGCAGCGAAATCCAGCAGCGCTATTCCGAGCTGATGATGCTGGCCGCCGGCCCCTACGCGCTGCCGCTGATCAAAGAGGCGATGGAGGCCGGCTGGCAGGGCGACCATGTCGGTGCTGCGCATTGTGCCCCGCTGGCGAGCACCTACTTCAACATGCGCAAAACCACCATCTACGGTGGCTCCAACGAGGTACAGCGCAACATTGTGTCGCAAACGGTTCTCGGCTAAACGGCCACAGATCATAGATATTAGGACTTACATCATGAATTTTGATTTCACAGACGACCAAGAACAACTGCGCGATGCGGTGCGCAAGTGGGTGGACAAGGGCTACAGTTTTGAGCGCCGCCGCGGCATCGAGGCTGCAGGAGGTTTCTCCAAGGAAGCGTTTGACGAACTGAACGAGCTGGGTTTGGCGGGGGTGTACATCTCCGAGGCCGATGGTGGTTTGGGCATGGGTCCGGTTGAAGGCATGGTGGTGATGGAAGAGCTGGGGCGCGGCATCGTGCTGGAGCCTTTCGCGCAAACCCTGATTTCAAGCGGCGTGCTGTCTGGCTACGCGCCAGCCGCACTCAAAGCGACCTGGTTGCCGAAAATCGCGGCGGGTGAGGCGCTGGTCGTCTTGGCCTACCAAGAGCGTGCTGCACGTTATAAATTGGCTGTTTGTGCATCAAAAGCCATAAAAACAGATGTAGCCGGCGATAAATATACCTTGGCTGCTATTAAAAGTGTAGTTCCAGCGGGTGACAAAGCCGACGCCTTTTTAGTTCCCGCGATGCTGGACGGCAAGATGGCGCTGTTTTTGGTCGAGCGCGCCGCCGCGGGCGTGATGACGGCAGGCTACGGCACCCAAAACGGCAGCCGTGCCGCAGAGTTGACCCTGGCCAACAGCCCGGCGCAACTGGTCACACTGGATGGTTTGACGGCACTGGAGCATGGTGTGGACATCGGCATCGCCGCGACCTGCGCTGAAGCCGTGGGTGCGATGGACAAAACCGTGGCCATCACGGCGGAGTACATGAACACCCGCAAGCAGTTTGGTGTGGTCATCAGCAGCTTCCAGGCGCTGCGCCACCGCATGGCCGACGTCAAAATGCAGCTGGAACTCGCCCGCTCTATGAGCTATTACGCTGCTCTCAAGCTGAATGCCCCTGCTGCAGAGCGTCGCGCTGCGATGGCGCGTGCTAAGTATCAATTGGGAAATTCCATGCGTTTTGTTGGTCAGCAAGCGGTGCAACTGCATGGTGGCATCGGTGTGACGGATGAGTACATTGTCAGTCATTACTTCAAACATTTGACGCAGCTGGAAATGACGTTTGGCGACACCTTACACCAGTTAGGTGAGGTGTCTAGCCGTATGCAAGACACGGCTGGTGTGTTTGCTTAAACTTTAACGCACAAAACGCGTTGGTCTATTCAAAGGTTCTGGTTCAGCAAAGACGTCAAAATCTATCAGATTACCTTTGGGGTCGTCTTTGGCATCTTTTGTTATTGCAGCTTTGCTTGCTTGGGTCATGCTTGGCTTAGCCAAAGGTTCTGGGGATGGCGTGGCGACTGATCTGAGTTTTGGCGGTGTATCTGCCAGTACCAAGTCCATCAATTCGGCAGACGATGTGATTGGTTTTTCGTGCGTTAAGTTACGGTCTTTCTTTTTGACGCGCAGCACACGTTCATCAAATCGAAGGTCGTCAAAATGTGCAGGCAGTGAATTGACGACGGGCTTGTCTGATGTGGAAACAGCAGCAGTCCGTACTTCGTCATCAAGCTCTTCTACCTCAATAACTATTTCTGGCTCTAGTTCTACTGTTTGTTCTTGTTCTGATTCAGTGTCTAATTTTGATTCAAGTGCGTCTTGATCGACTGTTTCTGTTTCGTAAAAATTCGAATGTAAAAACTGTGTTTGTTCTTGCTCGGTAACTTCATTTTCTGTCACAGAATTATTCAACCAGCCATAACCAGCACGAGTCGCTTTTCTAACACGTAGCCACAACCAAGCGATGCAGCCAAGCGTTAAAACCAGCAAGCCGATGAGGCCATACACCATCAGGTTAGAGAATTCACTTTTGCCCGCAAGCTTTTGATTCATCAGTGTGGGTAGCGTCACAGGCGGTGTTGTCGCGGCTGATGCCGTCACTTGAGTCGCAGCTACTGCATCTATAGCTGGTGTTTCAGCTGCTTTGATTTCAGGGGGCATGCCGTTGATGGCACGCCATACTGCGGTCGCTTGCGCCAGAGCTTGAATTTCTTCAGGTGTTCGCATGCCAGTTGGTGCAACCAGCGCAGTAGACAGCTTGAGAAGAACTTGATGCTCGTCCGTCAATTCAAACGTTTCCATTTTCAGCCGCGATTGCCCCACGGCATCGGTGACCATCTCTGTGGTCTTCTTTGCGCCATTAGCAGCAACAGCAGTGATGGGCGCTATCGGTTTTACTTTTTGCTGCGCTAAAGTGGGTTGTGCGATTTGGGTATTCGACCTTTGCTGGGATGTTTTGACTCTGGCTTGCGAACGCTTCACACTCCAATTAGACACAGGTGCTTGCGCGACAGCTGTGCTAGATGCAGCAACCGCAGCCGCTGATGAACTAGCGGAGCTTGCTGCATTTGTGGAGGCTTGCGCAGAGGTAGTTTCAGCAAGCATGTTGCCCGCTGGAAGTTCCGTCGCAAAATCTGTCAAAAAATCATATTGACGTGACACTTTTGCACCGCAATTGCTGCGCAAAATGACTTTGGCCCAAGGCTCGTTGACTGCGGTTGCAGAGCGAACGCGCACCGTTGCATCCAAGCCATTGGCAGCAGGTACAACATCGAGGCGAACACGCCCCACGTCAAATTTGTTGTCTGCTTGAAAAACCTCGGCACTGAAACAGTTTGCAGCTTCTTCTGCCGGCACGTCTAAGCGCACTTGCACGCTTAAATCAAGAGGACGACCGAAAACTGCTGAGCCTTTTGCGGAACCCAGCTGCACAGCCTCACTCGTCAAAGCACTGAGTAGCAGGGTAGTTAAAACAACGATATAACGATTGAGGTGGCGCATATTCCCTAGGCCGTATTTTTATTCAAAATCTGCTAACTTGCTGGTACCAATGGTTACCAAATCTCAAGCCCCACGAATCACTACTGCCTCATTCCACTTATGTATCTAAGCGTATTTAATGTTACTCTTTGTCAATTATGAATAGTTTTGAATTTAAAGCAAATTTTTTCAAGCCTAATTTACCATTAAATATTACCCAATGGCAAATACTGAAGGTAATCTTAGCGACAAACTGTGCGATTGTTGTCGCCAAACGCTTATTTTGTTGCTCAAACTCTGCACATCAGAAAGTGTTAGACCGCAGCTGACTGCCAAACGCGTGTTGGGCTGCAATTGGTTAATAAGTGTTTGCAGCAAAGCCGCGTTGCGATAAGGCGTTTCAATAAAAAGCTGGGTTTGTCCTGTTTTAAGTGCTAATTGCTCCAGTTCCTTGATGCGTTTGGCAAGTAATGCTGCGTCCGAAGGCAAATAGCCCACAAATGCAAAATTTTGCCCATTGAGCCCACTTGCTGCCAAAGCCAACATCAAGGAAATCGGGCCTACCAGCGGTACAACGGTGATGCCGAGATCATGCGCAGCACGCACGACCGATGAGCCAGGGTCTGCAATGGCGGGCATGCCGGCTTCACTGACCAGGCCCACATCAAAACCGTTCAAGGCTGCCGCAAGTAAAGGTTTAGCATCAAAACTCGCGCCTGCGCTTCCCGGGTGATCGCCTTTTTTATGCACCTCACGGGGCAATTCTTGAATATTGAGGGCTTGCAAAGGTTGTGCTAATGGACAAATCTCGCCAACACGTTTTAAGTACGCTCGCGTTGATTTTGCGTTTTCACAGACCCAATGCTGCAGCTTGGCAGCGGTTTGCAAGGTGGCGAGGGGTAGCACATCTGTCAAAGGTGTCAACGTGTCGCAGCCAAAATCTAGCGGGGCTGGTATCAAATAGAGTTTGCCTTTGTTGCTACTTGAAACGGTGCTCATAACAGCTTCACTCCAGCCGCCCGCAGCATGTTGCAAGTGCGGATCAAAGGCAAACCCACCAAAGCAGTCGGGTCGTCATTGCCGATAGATACGAGCAGAGCTATGCCCAAGCCTTCGCTTTTGGCGCTGCCTGCGCAGTCGTAAGGCGTTTCGGCTAACAAATAGGCCGTTATTTCATCGTCCGTTAAATCGCGGAAAACCACGTTCACGGCGGCGCAGTCTTGCGCTACAAAGCCTGTGGCATGGCAAACGACGGCCACGGCAGTCTGAAAAACAACTGTTTTGCCACGCATTTGGCGCAATTGCACGGTAGCTCGTTCAAAATTACCTGGCTTGCCGAGGGCTAAGCCGTCCAAATCTGCGACTTGGTCCGAGCCAATCACCACAGACTCGGGGAATTTTTGAGCCACGGCGTGCGCTTTTGCTAAGGCTAGGCGCTGGGCGAGTTGCAAGGGCGATTCGCCACTGATCGCGGTTTCGTCCACATCGGGCGCTTGCACATCAAAGGGAATGCGCAGGCGGCCCAGCAATTCGCGGCGGTAGACCGAGGTTGATCCTAGAATCACGGCCCGATTTTTATCAATTGAGGTTGTCACAGAATTGTTCATAGCGCCATATTTTCGCACTCGTTGGTACACTTGAGAGCAACAAAGGAAAAAACGAGCGACTGTATGGCAGAGTTAAAAAAAGATTTGAGTTTGAATTTTCGCGCTGATCGCCTAGATGTAGCCGGTTTAGCGCAGGCGAATGGCTATCTCAAAGGGCAAGATTTGCTATCAAAATATGAGCGTCTCAGGCGGGAATCATGTCGGCTAGAGGTTGATTTAACCGCTGAAGAAAACATTGTTTGGCAAGCCGATGGTGAATGGGTTGAAGGCGCTGGCGAACTTGCAAAAGTGAAGCCGCAAGTCTGGCTGCATCTAACGGCGCAAGCGCATGTACCACAAACTTGTCAGCGCTGCTTGGGTGAAGTTTCTACGTTTTTAGACGTTGAACGCTCCTACCGATTTGTAGCAGATGAAGCGACCGCTGAAGCCGAAGACGACGAATGCGATGAAGATTTACTGGCCATCAGCCGCGAATTTAATCTGTTGGAACTGATTGAAGATGAGCTTTTGATGGCGTTGCCCCAAGTGCCCATGCACGATAGTTGCCCTGTCCAACCCAAAATGTCCGCATCGGATGCCGATTTTGAAGGCGATGCCGAAGCTGTCGGGGCCGGCAAACCCAACCCATTCGCTGTGTTGGCTTCTTTAAAAGGCAAGGTAGGGGGCAAAAAGTAGCAATTTTGCTAAGAATGCGCTATAATCGAAGGCTTCGCTGTGCTTAAAGTGTGCAGCTAGAGTCATTTTTTTAGCCCATACTTCAATGATTCGTAGAGTGAATTTACGAGTTTTAATAAGTATTTATAGTTTAGGAGCCAACCATGGCCGTTCAACAAAACAAAAAATCACCGTCTAAGCGCGGTATGCACCGTTCACACAACGCCTTGGTTGTACCAGGCATTGCAGTTGAGCCAACAACTGGCGAAACACATTTGCGTCACCACATCAGCCCTAACGGTTTTTACCGTGGCCGCCAAGTGTTGAAAAACAAGTCTGATACGGCTGCTGAATAATTTTTTCAAGCGCTTATTTAAGCTGTCAGCGGTTTTTGATGGGCTTTTTTTAGATGATTAAGCTCATTTAATGGTTAAGTTAGCTGTTGACTGCATGGGTGGTGACCACGGTCCCATCGTTACCTTGGCGGCCTGTCGCCAGTTTCTCGATAAACACCCAGATGCCGAACTCTTGATGGTCGGCTTACCCGCTGCCTTGGCGGGTTTTTCGCATGTGCGGGCCAAAATTGTGCCGGCGAGTGAGGTGGTCGGCATGGACGACCCACTAGAAATCGCGCTGCGCAAGAAAAAAGATTCCTCCATGCGCGTCGCCATCAACCAAGTCAAAGACGGTGCTGCACAAGCCGCCGTTTCTGCTGGCAATACCGGCGCTTTGATGGCTATTTCCCGCTTCGTTCTCAAAACCATTGACGGCATTGACCGCCCTGCCATTTCAGGCTTGGTACCCAACGCCAAAGGCGATGCCACCATGGTGCTAGATTTGGGTGCCAATGTGGACTGCACGGCAGAGCATTTGCTGCAATTTGCCGTCATGGGCTCAGCCTTGGTCTCGGTTTTGCGCAACAACGAAAACCCAACGGTCGGTTTGCTCAATATCGGTGAAGAAGACATCAAAGGCAGCGAAGTCATCAAGCAAGCCGGTGAATTGCTTCGTGCAGCAGCAGCTGCCGGCGATTTGAACTTCTATGGCAATGTCGAAGGCAACGATATTTTCAAAGGCACAGTCGACATTGTGGTCTGCGATGGCTTTGTGGGTAACGTCGCATTGAAGACCACCGAAGGCGCTGCCTCCATGTTTGGTAGCTTTCTGAAGGCAGAGTTTTCGCGCAACATCTTTACCCGTATGGCAGCTATTTGCGCTTATCCGGTGCTAAAAGCGTTTAAATTCCGTTTTGATCACCGCCGCCACAATGGCGCAGCCTTGCTCGGTTTGCGTGGTTTGGTGTTCAAAAGCCACGGCTCTGCGGACGTGATGGCGTTTGAAAATGCCCTCGGCCGAGCTTACGAAGCGGCCAAGCATGATCTGGTTGAGCGCGTCAAAGCCCGTATCGCACATGCTGCACCACTGTTGAACCGTAGCCAAACCGCAGCTTAGTTCTAATCCTTAACGCGTTGCTACTTGGTTAGGTCTCTCTAAAAGCGCTGTTAAACTCAGTCACTTGGATAACTTTTGGCAAATCTATTGCCCAGAATCTTTTGACGACTCAGCCATCTCAGACAAAAAATCAGCAAAATCGCTTTGCTCGTATCACTGGTACAGGCAGCTTTTTGCCGCCCAAGCGTGTGACCAATGCCGATTTGGTCGCCCAATTGGCCGCAACGGGTGTTGAAACCAGCGACGATTGGATCGTCGAGCGCACCGGTATTCGCGCACGGCATTTTTCAGAACAAGGCGTTTTGACCAGTGAACTCGCCGTGGCAGCCGCTAAAAATGCCATGCAAGCGGCGGGTCTGCAAGCCAGCGACATTGATCTGATCATCGTCGCCACCTCCACGCCAGACATGGTTTTCCCCTCAACCGCCTGTATTGTGCAAAACAAACTCGGTATGGCGGGCGGCGCAGCTTTTGATATTCAAGCGGTTTGCACAGGCTTTGTTTACGCATTGTCCGTAGCCAATGCCATGATTCAATCTGGTGCAGCGAACAAAGCCATCGTCATTGGGGCGGAAACGTTTTCTCGTATTTTGGACTTCAAAGACCGCACCACCTGCGTGTTGTTTGGCGATGGCGCAGGTGCTGTTGTCCTGGAAGCGTCCGACACGCCAGGTATTTTGGCGACGGATTTGCACGCAGATGGCAAATACGTGGGTATTTTGTGTGTGCCCGGTAATGTGGGCGGTGGCGCGGTGGAAGGATCGGCATTTTTGCAGATGGACGGACAAGCTGTCTTCAAGCTCGCGGTCGGCGTGTTGGCCGATACCGCGCGTGCCACGCTGGCCAAAGCGGGCAAAACCGAGGCAGATATCGACTGGTTGATTCCCCATCAAGCCAATATCCGCATCATGACCAGCACGTCGAAAAAGCTCAAATTGTCTATGGATAAAGTGGTGGTCACCGTCGATCAGCACGGCAACACCTCAGCCGCGTCGATTCCACTGGCGCTGGATACCGCCGTGCGCTCTGGGCAGGTTAAAAAAGGTCAAATGCTGATGCTAGAAGCTGTTGGCGGTGGTTTTACCTGGGGCTCTGCTTTGGTTCAGTATTAGTCAATCTTTATTTTACTATTAATTTTATAGCTGCTTAAGCAGTAAATATACCGGCTAGAGTCATATTTACACCTTATTTGAGTAAAAACATCGGAAATACCATGGCATCATTTGCATTTGTCTTCCCAGGTCAAGGTTCACAATCTGTCGGCATGTTGGATGCTTGGGGCGACCATCCCATCGTTGCGCAAACCTTGCAAGAAGCGTCAGACGCTTTGAACGAAGACGTCGCCGCCCTCATCAAAAACGGCCCTAAAGAAGCCTTGGCGTTAACCACCAACACGCAGCCCGTCATGCTGGTATCTGCTGTGGCGACTTATCGCGTATGGTTGGCAGAGACGGGTTTGACGCCTTCTGTTGTTGCGGGGCATTCTTTGGGCGAATACTCCGCTTTGGTCGCTTCCGGCGTTTTGACACTTGCTCAGGCTGCGCCACTGGTACGGTTACGGGCACAGGCCATGCAAGACGCCGTGCCGGTGGGGCAGGGCGCCATGGCGGCGATTTTGGGCTTGGATGCTGCCAAAATCATAGCGATTTGCGCAGATATTACCTTGGCTAGCGATGGAAATGGTTCTGTCCAAGCGGCAAATTTCAACGACCCCGGCCAAACCGTCATTTCAGGCAGCAAAGCCGCTGTCGATGCGGCTTGCGAGCAGCTCAAAGCTGCCGGTGCGAAACGTGCTTTGATCTTGCCTGTTTCAGCACCGTTTCACTCACAGTTGATGCGTCCGGCGGCCGAAAAGTTACAAGAAGCCTTGAAATCTGTCACCTTTGCTGCACCGCAAATCCCTGTGGTTAACAATATTGATGTCAGCGTGCAATCAGACGCTGCGGCCATCAAAGACGCGTTGTATCGCCAAGCTTTTGGCCCTGTTCGCTGGGTGGAGTGCATTGCCGCCATCAAAGCGCGCGGCTTAAATGACGGATTGACGACGATTGTGGAGTGTGGCCCAGGCAAGGTGTTGGCAGGTTTGGTCAAACGCATTGATGCGGAATTGACGGGTGTGGCGCTGTTTGACCCAGCCAGCTTGGCAGAGGTGAAAGCGCTTCTGCAAAGTTAAATAAAGAGCTGAAAAATTAAAAAATTTAGGAGAAATTTATGTCTATCAATGTTTCAGGCCAAGTCGCCTTAGTTACAGGCGCATCGCGCGGCATTGGCGCTTCTATTGCGTTAACTTTGGCAGAGCAAGGCTACAAAGTCATTGGCACAGCGACCACTGACGACGGCGCTGCCAAAATCTCAGCGGCTTTGGCGGCTTATCCAGGCTGTAGCGGTAAAAATCTCAACGTCAATGACGCTACTGCGGCAGAAGCGCTGATTGACACGATTAGCAAAGAACACGGCGGTTTGCAGGTGTTGGTGAACAACGCCGGCATCACCCGCGACACCTTGGCCATGCGCATGAAGGACGAAGACTGGGACGCCGTGCTGGACACCAATTTGAAAGCTGTCTTCCGCATGTCACGCGCGGTGATGCGCACCATGATGAAGCAGCGCTACGGACGTATCATCAATATCACCTCCGTCGTGGGCGCTTCTGGCAATGCTGGGCAGGCCAATTACGCTGCCGCCAAAGCCGGCGTGGCAGGCATGACGCGCGCTTTGGCCCGTGAGCTAGGCAGCCGTGGCATCACCGTGAATTGCATTGCCCCAGGTTTTATTGAAACCGACATGACGGGTGGCTTGCCCGAAGAGCAGCAAAAAGCGTTGTTGAGCCAAATTCCGCTGGGTCATTTGGGTAAACCAGCTGATATTGCCAACGCTGTTGCGTTTTTGGCATCGCCTTTGGCGGGCTATGTGACGGGGCAAGAACTGCACATCAACGGCGGTATGCACATGGCTTAAGACGTTCTCATGGCTTTGTAACTGCTTAGTAACGTATGCATATCGACTATATTTTCGCAAAACCAAGCCAAAAAGAGCTCAAACTTAGCGTAAATTAAGGATCAATTTAGGGCATAGGCTCTAAGTTGGTTAGAATAACAATTTTCACAACCCTCAGAGGGAATACATGAGCGATATCGAAGCACGCGTTAAAAAAATCATTGCTGAACAACTCGGCGTTGAAGAATCACAAGTCACAGCAGAAAAGTCATTCGTGGCTGATCTGGGTGCTGACTCATTGGACACCGTTGAATTGGTGATGGCTTTGGAAGACGAGTTTGGTATTGAAATTCCAGACGAAGAAGCCGAAAAAATCACAACGGTGAAAAACGCGATTGACTACGCTATTGCCAACCCAAAAGCGTAATCTACGGGGTCGTCTTTAAAAACGACATCCCTAAAACGTAGTTTGTTACGTTTTATCAAGGTGGACAAACTCACTCAGCCGCTACGGTTTGATGTCTGTTTGTCCATTTTGTCGTTAAGACTACTGTTTTTTAAGTAGTATCTGTCTGTTGTGATTTGGTGCTGTTTGGCATCAAAGTTCTTTTGATCATTTTTTCGGAGCATCCCTTTTATGTCTCGTAGACGCGTCGTTGTGACAGGTTTAGGTTGTGTTAGCCCCGTGGGCAACACCGTAGAGGCATCTTGGGCAGCCTTGCTGGCCGGAAAATCTGGCATCGCCAAAATAACAGGCTTCGATGCCAGTGCCTTCACCACGCATTTCGCGGGTGAGGTGAAAGACTTCAAAATTGAAGACTACATCCCAGAAAAAGAAGCGCGCCACATGGGTCGCTTTATTCACATGGGCATGGCGGCTGCGTGCCAGGCCGTGGCGGATTCTGGCTTGGCGACGGGTGATGCCCTGAGCGAAGAAGAAGCCACCCGCATTGGCTGCAACATTGGCTCTGGCATTGGCGGCTTGCCAACGATTGAGGCTACGCATATTGAGTACGTGAACCGTGGCCCACGTCGCATCACGCCTTTCTTCGTCCCTGCCTCCATCATCAACATGATTTCAGGCAATGTGTCGATCAAGTTTGGCTTCAAAGGCCCCAATATTGCGGTCGTCACCGCTTGCACCACAGGTTTGCACGCCATTGGTACGTCTGCGCGGATGATTGAGTACGGTGATTGCGATGTCATGATTGCTGGCGGTGCTGAAGCGACGACATCGCCTCTGGGACTTGGTGGTTTTGCCGCAGCCAGAGCTTTGAGCACCCGCAATGACGACCCTGCCACCGCTTCACGCCCGTGGGACAAAGACCGTGACGGTTTTGTGTTGGGCGAAGGTGCTGGCGTTTTGGTGCTAGAAGAATACGAGCACGCCAAGGCGCGTGGCGCAAAAATTTATGCCGAAGTGGCTGGTTTTGGCATGACGGGTGACGCGTATCACATGACCGCGCCTAATGTGGATGGCCCACGCCGTTCCATGCAGATGGCACTTAAAAATGCGGGCGTCAATGCCGATAGCGTTGGCTATATCAACGCGCACGGTACGTCGACGCCCTTGGGTGATTTGAACGAAACCAACGCGATCAAGCTGGCTTTTGGCGAGCACGCCAAAAAAACCGTGGTTAATTCCACCAAATCGATGACCGGGCATTTGCTCGGGGGTGCTGGCGGTATTGAAAGCGTGTTTACGGCTTTGGCGATTCATCATCAGAAAAGCCCACCCACCATCAACATCTTCAACCAAGACCCTGAATGCGATTTGGACTACTGCGCCAACACCGCGCGTGACCTCAAAATCGAAGTGGCTGTGAAAAACAACTTTGGCTTTGGTGGCACCAACGGCACCTTGGTGTTCAAGCGTTTGCGTTGAATTTTTAGTTTCTCTAAATCTGCGTCCCCGTCCTGAACCATCATCTAGCGCCAGCAGTCAGCTACCCCGTTGGGCGTTCGGGGTATGTGAGTTTGTTTGCTGTCGGCATGGTTCTTTTGGGCGCCGCAGCGGTTGTTTGGTTCGGCCATCACATTTATGCAGCTTCGCAACAATTAAATTGGCAATTTGCTTTGCTGGCTGGTGCATGGCTTATCAGCACCGTAGCTGTTTGGCATTTCATCCGCCATTTGTCGCAAGGCGAGCTCGATTTTGAGGGCGGAAATTGGTATTTTGCAGACCAAGTCGGCACTGCCAGTGTTCGGTTTGATGGGCAAAATTGTCTGTTGCTCCGGTTTGAAAGTGAGTTCAAACAGGTGTGTTGGCTGTGGTTAGACGCTGGTTTTGAGTCCGACCATTGGCATGACCTGCGCCGTGCTGTATATTCGCGCCCAGCTATACAGAATTCGCCCCATTTAATATGACGCCCCCTCCCAACCCATCTGGTAACTTGCCGGACGACATGCTGCCACCTGCTGCGCCAGAGCCAGACAGCGATGCCATGCTGGTCGAGCGCACGGTGGCGGGCGATCAGCGGGCGTTTGAATTGTTGGTCATCAAATACCAGCGGCGCATTCAGCGATTGATTGGGCGCATGGTGCGCGATGTAGATTTGGTGGACGATATTGCGCAGGAAACCTTTATCCGTGCCTATCGCGCACTGCCCAAATTTCGCGGCGAGGCGCAGTTTTACACCTGGCTGTACCGCATTGCCGTCAATACCAGTAAAAAGTTTTTGTTGGAAATGAAGCGCGACCCAACCGTTTCCATAGGCGCTTTTGGTAACACTGACGAAGACAATGAAACTTTCCAGTCGAAAAACGAACCAATATCGGACGATACGCCAGAAACCCTGTTTGCCGCGAAAGAAATAGCCAGCACCGTGAATGCCGCGATGATGGCGTTGCCTGAGGATTTGCGCCAAGCCATCACCCTAAGAGAGATCGATGGCATGAGTTACGAGGATATTGCGCAGCTGATGGCGTGCCCGATTGGTACGGTGAGGTCTAGGATTTTCCGCGCCCGAGAGGCGATTTCGGCCAAGGTAGGGCCGTTGTTGGAGAGTCAAACGGGGAAGCGTTGGTAAAACATTGGCAATTAGGATGGTGATAAACAGCGTTGATAAAAGTAATGACGACTTTAAAGATATGAAAACTGACAACAACATACCGCTAAACGAGCAATTAAGTGAACTGCAAAAAGCGCAAATCAGCGATTTGGCTGACGGTCAGCTGCGCGGGGCTGCATTTGCCGATGCGATGGCTTTGCTAGACGCTAACAGCCAAGCTCGGGCGTTTTGGCAAGGTTTGCATGTGGCGGGTGATGTGCTGCGCGGTGAGGCTTCGGCCAATCCTGCAAATGTTGTCAAAGACATGGCTTTTTTAGATACCTTCAGAGCAAATTTAGCCAAAGAACCGCGCTTGAGGCCTGGGGTTGCGTCAATCGCTCCAGTAACTGCAATGCCTGTTGCAAATGACAGCTTCTTCAACTGGAAATGGGTGGGTGGCTTGTCCGCAGTAGCTGCCGCTGTGGTTTTGAGCTGGAATTTGGTGGGAACAACGGCTACTGCGCCCAACGGTTCTGGCGCGCAATTGGCGCAATCCGCTCAATCTCTTCCTGTTATTCAAGCCGCACCTGTAGCAACGCAAACCTCTGCTGGGGTGATGCTGCGCAGCCCACAGCTTGACGCCTTGATTGCTGCGCACAACCAAGCGGGTGGCAGCTCGGCACTGCAGATGCCATCTGGCTTTTTACGCAGCGCAACGTTCAGCACAGACGTACCTGCAACGGGTTTGGGTGTTAAATGAGCATGAACATATCATTTTCAGTCTATTTTAGAGCTATAGCCAGCGTATTTATTGCCTATACAGCTATTAACTCTATAGCAAATGACGATTTAAATTCGACTAAACAACTTGCTGCTCCTGCTGCAAACGTTGCAAAAACAGCACACGTTGGCGGTTACAAATCGGTCAACGAGTGGCTGGTGCGCATCCATGACGCATCTCGCCATCGCGCTTACACGGGCACGTTTGTGGTCACTGTGGGTAATGAAATGGCCAGTGCGCGCATTTGGCATGTGTGTGACGGTGAGCAACAGATGGAGCGGGTGGAATCACTCACAGGCGCTCCGCGTTCAACCTTTAGGCGCAACAACCATGTCGTCACCTTTTTCCCGGATACCAAAGTCGCTCGGTCAGAAGAGCGTGAATCGCTGGGCATTTTCCCCAATTTTCTAAAGTCTAACGACAGCGCCATTGCTGAGTTTTACAACATCAAAATGTTGGATGCAGAGCGGGTGGCTGGGATAGAGGCTGAAGTGGTACAGCTTATTGCCAAAGACGCCCTGCGCTACAGCTACCGCATTTGGACCGAGCGCAAGAGTGGCTTGGTCGTGAAGCTGCAAACCTTAGACGCAACAGGTCGCGTGATTGAGCAAGCCGCATTTTCAGAGCTGAATTTGGACGCGCCCGTGAAGATGGAAAAACTAGCCGCCATGATGAACAACACCGCTGGCCACAAGCTAGAGCAGGTGGAAATGAGCAAAACGACGGCGATAGCACAAGGTTGGACCATGCCGCGCAGTGTGCCAGGCTTTGCTTCGGTGAGTTGTTTTAAGCGGACTGACACCATGCAATGGATTTTTTCAGATGGCCTGGCCACCGTTTCGCTGTTTGTAGAGCCTTTTGACCGCAAGCGCCACACCCAAGAAGGTGTGTGGGCTATGGGCGCCACGCAAACATTGACAAAACGCATGGACGATTGGTGGCTCACAGCGGTGGGCGAAGTGCCCGCGCCCACGTTGAAGGTCTTTGCGCAGCAGTTGGAGCGTAAAAAATAGTTTCGTTTAAAGTGATAGTCTTAAAAGTTAACAGGTGGCATTCTTCATGACTTCTATGCATCCTCATTTAAAGCATTTCAATGCTAAGTTTGTAGGTTTAATCAGCTCTGTCGCACTCGTGGGCGCGATGCTTTTGCCCGCCACCGTGGGTGCGCAAATGCGTGGTTTGCCAGATTTCACAGAGTTGGTGGACCAAGTTGGCCCTTCTGTTGTGAACATCCGGACGATGGAGAAAGCCAGCAGCCGTGGGGGTAATAGTCCGGAAACAGACGAAGACATTCAAGAGCTGTTGCGCAAATTCTTTGGTGATCGTATGCCCGGTGGTCCTAAAGCTGACCCTAAAGCCGATCCAAAAGCAGAAAAATCTGACCCCAAAACACCGCGACGTAAAGTACCCGAGTCAAAAGAAGAGCAACCGCGTGGCGTGGGCTCAGGCTTTATATTGAGCACGGACGGTTTGGTGATGACCAACGCGCACGTGGTTGATGGGGCAGACGAAGTGCTGGTCACCTTGACCGACAAACGCGAGTTCAAAGCCAAAATCATTGGCGCAGACAAGCGCACCGATGTGGCTTTGATCAAAATTGAAGCTTCTGGTTTGCCCGCAGTGAAGATTGGCGACGTGAATCGCCTCAAAGTGGGCGAATGGGTGATGGCGATTGGCTCACCGTTTGGCTTGGAAAACACCGTCACAGCCGGCATTGTCAGCGCCAAGCAGCGCGATACGGGTGATTATTTGCCCTTGATTCAGACCGATGTGGCCATCAACCCCGGTAATTCAGGCGGCCCGCTCATCAATATGCGTGGCGAGGTGGTTGGTATCAACAGCCAGATTTATTCACGCTCTGGTGGCTTTCAGGGCATCTCGTTCGCTATTCCTATTGATGAAGCGACGCGCGTGAGTGACCAGTTGCGCACGACAGGCCGAGTGTCGCGCGGGCGTATTGGCGTACAAATCGACCAAGTCAGCAAGGAAATTGCAGAGTCTATTGGTTTACCTAAAGCGCAAGGCGCTTTAGTTCGCGGCGTAGAAGCCGGTGCACCCGCCGCGCTGGCTGGGGTTGAGGCCGGTGACGTGATTTTGAAGTTTGGCGGCGCGACGATTGAGAAATCCGCCGACTTGCCACGCTTTGTCGGCAACACCAAACCAGGTAGCAAGAGTACGCTGAGTGTATTCAGGCGCGGTGCGATCAAGGAGTTGACGGTGACCGTTGCTGAGTTTGAGGATGAAAAAGTTGCGAAGAAACCTGTCACTAAAGAGGTCAAGCCTAAAGTGGCGACGGTAGCACAAAGCTTGGGTTTGGTCGTCAGCGACTTGACGGACGCTGTGAAGAAAGAGCTCAAAATCAAAGGTGGCGTCAAAGTAGATTCCGCTACGGATGCGGCTGAGCGCGCAGGTCTGCGTGAAGGTGATGTTATTAGCTCGGTTGCCAATATCGAGGTCAACACTGTGAAAGAGTTTGAAGCCGTGCTTGCAAAGGTGGATAAAACGAAGGCAATAAACGTGTTGTATAGGCGCGGTGATTGGGCGCAATTTGCGTTGATCAAACCATCAAAATAAGCCCCGTGGGTTTGGTTTTAGCCTGAGTCAAGGCGAAAAGACCTCAAGCTAATCATGGTTTTGAGGTCTTTTTCTTTGCCGTTTTGTCCGAAAAACTTCAATAATTTATTTATTTTTATTTATTTTCAAGCAGTTGCAAGTGTGCGCTCACTAACTTAATTTTCAAACTTACGATAAAATTAGATAGAATCAAAGCTTTAAAAGCTAAGTTTGTCGCATATTGATTCAGTTTTTAGCCACTTTATGACATTGTCCACAACAGTCCACCGACGATCCACAGATCGCCCACATGTTGTCCAGTGTTTAAAATGTAAAACTGTGATTAACTTGTGAATAACTTTTCGTTGCTGCCCTGCAACATCCTATGCAAACAGATTTTGGGACTTCACAAACGGGCTTTTTTGCCTACAATGAAGTTCCAACTATCGCAGTTGCCATGCTTGTTGGTTTCAGGGCGCGTCACAATTCGACGCGCCCTTTTTTATGTCCGCTTGGTTCCATTTGGTAATGGCATTCGTTTCAATTCAATCACTTAAAGCATCACGTTGATGAATCACATCAGAAATTTTTCTATCATTGCACATATTGATCATGGCAAATCTACGCTCGCTGATCGTTTGATTCAGCGCTGTGGCGGTCTTGAAGCGCGTGATATGTCGGCGCAAGTTTTAGACTCGATGGACATCGAGAAAGAGCGTGGGATAACCATCAAAGCGCAGACGGCAGCGCTGCATTACAAAGCAAAAAATGGTGAAATCTACAACCTCAATTTGATCGACACACCAGGTCATGTTGACTTCTCATACGAAGTATCGCGTTCACTCAGTGCATGCGAAGGCGCACTCTTGGTCGTGGATGCTAGTCAAGGCGTAGAAGCGCAAACCGTGGCGAACTGCTACACCGCACTCGACCTTGGTGTAGAGGTTGTACCGGTGCTGAACAAGATGGATTTGCCGAACGCCGATCCTGAAGGTGCGCGCAAAGAAATTGAAGATGTGATTGGCATTGATGCGACTGATGCGATTTCATGCTCCGCCAAAACTGGCTTGGGTATCGACGACATCTTGGAGATGGTGGTCGCCAAGGTGCCGCCACCACGCGGTAACCCTAGCGCACCGCTGCGCGCGATGATCATTGACAGCTGGTTTGACAGCTATGTGGGCGTGGTGATGTTGGTGCGTGTGGTCGACGGCCGCTTGGCGAAGAACGACCGCATCAAGATGATGGCGACGGGTGCGACCTACAACGCCGACAAAGTGGGTGTCTTTACACCAACAGATGTCGAACGCCCAGCTTTAGAAACAGGCGAAGTGGGTTACATCATTGCGGGCATCAAGGAGTTACAAGCCGCTAAAGTGGGTGATACCGTCACCTTGATCAAAGCAGGTTCAGGCGGGGCTGCATTTACAGCGACCGAGCCGTTGCCAGGTTTTAAAGAAATCCAGCCGCAAGTGTTTGCAGGTTTGTACCCAACAGAAGCAAACCAATACGAAGGTTTGCGTGATAGCTTGGAGAAGCTCAAGCTCAACGATGCCTCTTTGCATTACGAGCCTGAAGTCAGTCAAGCGCTTGGCTTTGGCTTCCGCTGCGGATTTTTGGGCTTGTTGCACATGGAAATTGTGCAAGAGCGCTTAGAACGCGAGTTTGACCAAGACCTGATCACCACGGCACCCAGCGTGGTATATGAGGTGATGACTTCTGATGGTGTGGTCATCAAAGTCGAAAATCCAGCCAAAATGCCCGAACAAGGCAAGATGACCGAAATCCGCGAGCCGATTGTGACTGTGCATTTGTACATGCCGCAAGAGTATGTGGGTGCAGTGATGACGCTGGCCAATCAAAAGCGTGGTATTCAGTTGGATATGACTTACGCGGGTCGTCAAGTGAAGTTGACCTACGAGATACCTCTGGGCGAAATCGTGTTGGACTTTTTTGACAAATTGAAGTCCGCTAGCCGCGGTTACGCGTCAATGGATTACGAGTTCAAAGAATTCCGCGTAGCTGATGTTGTTAAAGTTGACATTTTGCTCAATGGTGAAAAGGTCGATGCCTTGTCCATCATTGTTCACAGGTCACAATCACAGTACCGTGGCCGCGCCGTGGTTGCTAAAATGCGAGAGATCATTTCACGCCAGCAATTTGATGTCGCGATTCAAGCCGCTATTGGCGCGAATATCATTGCACGAGAATCACTCAAAGCATTGCGTAAAAACGTGATTGCCAAGTGTTATGGTGGCGATATTTCGCGGAAAAAGAAATTGTTAGAAAAGCAAAAAGCAGGTAAAAAACGCATGAAGCAAATTGGCTCTGTTGAGGTTCCCCAAGAAGCGTTTTTAGCCATATTACAGGTTCAAGATTAATGCAATTAATAACGTCTCTCGTACTCGCATGTTTCGTAGGCTACGCTGGTAGCTGGTATTTGGGCATGCATGACGGCAATTTTGCTTTACTGCTGTTTATGGCCGTCGTGGTGACGGGGTGCTACTGGTTGGCGGAGCGGTTTTACTTTTTGCCACAGCGCGAAAAAGCGGCGCAAGCTTTGCAAGACGCGTCAACAGCACGCATGGCTGAGCTCACCAAAATGGGCATCAGCCGCGTTGATGGCGATTTGGCGAATATCACAACTGCCCAAGAGATGATACGTGCTCAGCCTTGGTGGCTGGATTTGACAGCAGGTTTGTTCCCTGTTATTTTGGTGGTTTTCTTATTGCGATCGTTTTTATTCGAGCCCTTCAAAATTCCATCAGGTTCGATGATTCCGACCTTGATGGTTGGCGATTTGATCTTGGTGAACAAGTTTCACTATGGTGTGCGCCTACCCGTTGTCAATAAAAAAATCACAGAAGGTACACCACCTGCGCGTGGTGATGTGATGGTTTTTCGTTATCCGCCACGACCCAGCCAGGACTACATCAAGCGTGTGGTGGGTTTACCTGGCGACGAAGTCGCGTATTTGAACAAAAAACTGACCATCAATGGCAAGCCTTTGAGTAAAACCAGTTTGCCAGACTTTTTTGACGATGACACCATGCATTACTCAAAGCAATTTGAAGAACTTTTGGGCGATAAACCGCATCGGTTGCTCAACGAAGAAACGCAACCCGCCTTTGTATCGGGTGCGAGCGACTTTGAATTTAAGCAAAATTGCAATTACAGTATTGAAGGCGTGGTGTGTAAAGTACCAGCCGGCCATTATTTCATGATGGGCGATAACCGCGATAATTCGTTAGATTCACGCTACTGGGGTTTTGTGCCTGATAAAAATATCGTTGGGAAAGCCTTTTATGTGTGGATGAATTTCGGTAATTTGAAACGCATTGGTTCGTTTAATTGACCGAACAATGCGTAATGTAAATTTTTTGGGGATTGCTATGACTGACTTGTCTGAATTGAAATCAAAACAGCGTGGTGCTACTTTTTTAGGCATGTTGTTTATTGCTGCAATCATCGGTATTTTGTTCATTGTTGGCGCTAAAGTGGCTCCTACAGTGATTGAATACCAGGCCATTTTAAAAGCGGTCAATACAGCGAAAATGGGTAGTTCAGTTGCAGAAGTGCGCAGCATGTTCGATAAAAATCAAGCGACTGGATATTTTGACGCCATCAGCAGCAAAGATTTAACCATTGAAAAAATTGCTGACAAACACGTCGTCAGTTTTGCCTATCAAAAAGAAATCGCTTTGGCGGGTCCTGCTTATTTGTTGCTTAAATACGAAGGTAAAAGCAATTAATGCAGTTTTCGCACAGTCTGAATTGTTGGTTTTAGTCGCGTGACCACTGCTTTGATTGGCCTTCAAACACGGCTACAACACCAGTTCAAAGACATCGCGTTGCTGCAGCGCGCCGTCACGCATAGAAGTTTTTCGGCTGACCACAATGAGCGTCTTGAGTTCTTAGGCGATTCCGTGCTAGGCATGGTCATTGCTGGCATTTTGTACGAGCGACTCAAAGATTTGCCTGAAGGTGACTTGTCGCGTGTGCGCGCCAATTTAGTGCGGCAAGAGACTTTGCATCAGCTGGCGCTAGAGTTGCGCATTCCAGAAGTGCTGCGTTTGGGTGAAGGCGAGTCTAAATCAGGTGGGCAAAAACGGCCCTCAATTTTGGCTGATGCCTTAGAGGCTTTGATAGGCGCTGTTTATTTGGATGCAGGTTTTGAAACTGCGCAGGCCTTGGTGACTCGTCTATTCAAGGCGGTGGATATCAATCCACAGATGCAAGCCATAGGCAAAGATGCCAAAACTGAGTTGCAAGAATGGCTGCAAGGTCGCAAAATGAGGTTGCCTATTTACCGTGTGGTCGGAACTTTAGGCGCTGCACATGAGCAGACTTTTGAAGTCGAGTGTGAAATCGAAGAGCTAAATTTGAATGAGCGCGGCATTGGAAGTTCACGCCGCGCAGGCGAGCAGGCTGCTGCTGCAGTGATGTTGCTGTGTATTAAAACTGCTTTGAAGGCTAATAATAAAAAATGAATACTACAAATAATATAGCTAATGAGGCAATAAATACGCCGGCTAATGTCGAATATGAAGGTGAAAACTCAGAGGTTAAGGTGCCCACTGCAGAGCAAGATCGGATCACCGCCATGCTGGGTGCTGCAGCTGCATCTAAAACTGTCAGCACTATACCGGTTGAGTCACAGCGCTGCGGTTTGATTGCCATTGTGGGTAAACCCAATGTGGGCAAATCTACCTTGCTCAATGCCCTGGTTGGCCAAAAAATCAGCATTACGTCGCGCAAAGCCCAAACCACGCGCCACCGCATCACGGGTATGTCAACCCGTGGCGAGGTGCAGTTTGTATTTGTAGATACGCCAGGTTTTCAAACACTGCATGGCAATGCATTGAACCGCTCACTGAATAAAGCTGTGCAAGGCGCAGTGGGCGATGTTGATTTGGTGCTGTTTGTGGTGGAAGCTGGGCGCTCGAATATGGCGGATGACAAGGTCGTTTCCTTGCTGAGCAATGATATTCCTACACTGTTGATCGCCAATAAACTGGATATGGTGAACCGTCGTGGCGACATTGCACCGTGGCTGCAGGGCATGCAGGCGCAGCACAAGTTTGACGAATTTGTGCCCATGTCGGCCAAAAATGCCAAAGATATCGAGCGCTTGTTTGGTATTTGCGAGAAGTACTTGCCACAGCAACCGTGGATGTATGACGCAGAAGAGCTGACTGACAAGAGCGAGAAGTTTTTAGCCGGCGAAATGGTGCGTGAAAAACTCTTTCGCTTGACGGGCGACGAGTTGCCTTACACATCAACCGTCGTTATCGATAAATTTGAAGAAGAAGCACCTAAGAAAAAGGGACAAAAGCGCCTTGTCAAAGTTGCCGCCACCATCATCGTTGAGCGCGACGGTCACAAAGCCATGGTGATTGGTGACAAAGGTGAACGCATCAAGCGAATCGGTACAGAAACCCGTGTGGAGCTTGAGCGCTTGATGGATGCCAAAGTGTTTATCGAGCTGTGGGTTAAAGTACGCTCAGGTTGGGCCGATGACGAAGCACGGGTACGCTCGTTTGGCTACGAATAAAAAGATCACCGACGAGCCCGCCTATGTGCTGCACCGCTACGACTGGAGCGAGTCCAGTCTGATTCTTGAGGTGCTGACGCGTCACCATGGCCGTATTGCTCTCGTCGCCAAGGGTGCAAAAAAGCCCAGTTCCAACTTTAGACCGATTTTGCTGCCCTTGCAGCCCTTGCATCTGGCTTTTGGTGGCGATGCCGAAATCCGCACGTTGCGCAGCTCTGAATGGATGGGGGGGCACGTCATGCCTACGGGTGAGGCGCTGATGGCGGGTTATTACCTCAATGAGTTGCTGATACGCCTTTTGGCGCGAGACGACCCGCACCCTGCTTTGTTCGACGCTTATGCTTTGACCGTTCACATCATCGCGCAAGAAGGCAGGAGCTCTGAAGGTCTGCAAACCTTAGAGGTGGCCTTGCGCGCCTTTGAATTGATGTTGCTGCGTGAAATTGGTTTTTTACCTTCTTTGAAGTCTCAAACGGCCAATTTAGCAGATTTGCAGACTGAAACTGCCTATGTTTTGATTCCAGAGGGTGGTTTACGGGCGGCGCATGCAGAAGATCGCAGCAGTTTGACGGGTGCACAATGGTTGTTGTTGCAAACCGCGTTGGATTCAGAAGCACCGTTTTCTCAGCTCTTGCAAGCGTGTAGCAGTAGTTTGCAGCCCCTTAAAACACAGCTTCGCACGCTGTTGCATTACCATTGTGGTGTCGCAACTTTAAAAACACGCCAAATGATGATGGATCTCCAGAATCTTTAAATCAGAATCCATGAGTCAAAGTTTATGAGTACACACTTATCCGTCAATTTAAACAAAGTTGCACTTGTTCGAAATACGCGCCACTTAGGCATTCCTAGTGTCACCCGTGCTGCTACGCTGTGCTTACAAGCGGGTGCACAGGGTATTACCGTGCATCCGCGGCCTGACGAAAGGCATATTCGGGCCAGCGATGTGGCAGATTTGTCAGTGTTGATGAAAGGCTGGTCTGACCGTGAATACAACATCGAAGGTAACCCCTTGCAGAATTTAATGGGTTTTGTACGGCAATTCAAACCGCATCAAGCCACGTTTGTACCTGATGGGGAAGGCCAATTCACCAGTGACCACGGCTGGAACCCTGCGACTGATACCGACAAGCTGCGTCCGTTGATTGCAGAAGCCAAAGCACTTGGTGTGCGCGTCAGTTTGTTCATGGATGCAGAGCCTTCACACATGGTATGGGCGAAATCTGTGGGAGCAGACCGCGTCGAGCTTTATACCGAGCCCTTTGCGGCAGCCTGGGGTACTTCGGCGCAGTCAGCACAGTTGGAGCGATTTGCCCAAGCTGCGCAAGCTGCCTTGGATGTGGGTTTGGGCGTGAATGCCGGTCATGATTTGAATCGTGATAATTTGACCGCTTTTTTAAAGCAAGTCCCTGGTGTGCAAGAGGTTTCGATTGGACATGCGCTAATTGCAGATGCGCTGGAACTTGGGTATTCAGTCACTGTTGCAGATTATTTGCGTTGCATCGTAGCCGCTAAGTAATTGCCCAACAGCTTCAAAACTTCCAAGCCATGACATCTCAACCATGATTTATGGCATTGGCACTGATATTTGCGATATTCGCCGCATCAAAGCTGCGCTAGAGCGCAGTGGTGAACGCTTTGCCACAAAAATACTCAGTGATGCAGAATTCAAAGTCTGGCAAGCCCGCAGTGCACGCTGGCCAGAGCGTGGCGTGCGCTATTTAGCTACGCGGTTTTCAGCCAAAGAAGCGTTTAGCAAAGCCATCGGCTTGGGGATGCGCATGCCGATGACCTGGCGCTTATGCGAAATCAGCAAAGTGGCTAGTGGTAAACCAGAGATTGTTTTGCACGGCGGTTTGAAGGATTGGTTTGCAGAAAAGGGGCTGACAGCGCATATTACCGTTACCGATGAATCTGACTATGCTGCTAGCTTCTGTGTTGTTGAAAAGATGATTAAAAATAACTAATTTATCCTATTAAAATTGGCATTTAGCCGGCGTATTTATTGGTTAAAAAGCTATAAAAAACATAGCAAAATTTACTTTACTATTTAATTTCAAAAGAACTTGTAATATGACTCAACATGCGCCTCTCATCATCGACGTTGCCGGTTTAACGCTGACCAAGCAAGACCGCAAGCGCCTCAAGCACCCGTTGGTCGGCGGCATCATTCTGTTTGCACGGAACTGGCAAAACCGCGAACAACTCAGCAGCTTGTGCGCCGACATCAAACAAGTGCGCAAAGACTTGCTCATCTGCGTTGACCATGAAGGTGGCCGCGTACAGCGCTTCAAAACCGATGGTTTCACCCATTTGCCAACTATGCGTACTTTGGGCAATTTGTGGATGAAAGACGCTATGAAAGCGACCAATGCGGCCACCGCTTGCGGCTATATTTTGGCTTCCGAATTGCGTGCCTGCGGTGTTGACTTCAGCTTCACACCCGTGCTAGACCTTGATTTTGGTGAAAGCAGCGTGATTGGTGACCGTTCCTTTCACCGCGACCCACGCGTAGCAGCGCTTTTGGCGAAAAGCGTGATGCATGGTTTGCTCCAAAGCGGCATGGCCAATTGCGGCAAGCACTTTCCTGGCCACGGCTTTGTCAAAGCAGATTCGCATACCGATATTCCGTTTGACAAACGCAGCCTCAAAGCCATCTTGGCAGACGATGCCGCGCCATACAACTGGCTGTCTAGCAGCTTGACCAGCGTCATGCCGGCGCATGTGATTTATCCCAAAGTGGACAGCCGTCCCGCTGGTTTTTCATCCAAATGGCTGGGTGATATTTTGCGAGGCCAGTGTGGCTTCACGGGTGCCATTTTTAGCGATGACCTGAGCATGGAGGCCGCACGGTTGATTGATAACAAACGCGTCAGTTACACCGAGGCTGCCGTGACAGCGCTCAATGCAGGCTGCGACATGGTGTTGCTGTGCAACCAGTCTGTCGATGGCGGGGAAGCCGTGGACGAATTGATTTCAGGCATGGTCGAAGCCTTGGTGAAGGAGCAGTGGCTGCCTTGCGAGGCTAGCGATTTGCGTCGTTTAGCCCTGCTGCCTGCGACGCCTGCGCCCGATTGGAATAGCTTGATGGTTCAGCCATCGTATATGCAGGCATTGAGCTTGCTGCCTTGATGCAGAACGCCCCTACAACGAATCTTGCTCTGCAAGGCGGTGGCTCGCATGGTGCTTTCACTTGGGGCGTCTTGGATGCTTTGCTGGAAGACGGACGAGTCGCGATAGAGGGCATCAGTGGCACCAGTGCAGGTGCGATGAATGCAGTGGCTTTGGCGCACGGTTTTGCGCAATCGCAAGGCAAAAGCAAACAGAGCGCAAACGACGCTGCCCGTGCATCACTGGCTGATTTTTGGAATGGCGTTGTCAACATGGGTGCTTTGGGCGAAGCGCAACGTGCGCCATTTGATATGCTGATGGGTAGCTTGGGTGGTGATGCGTCACCAATAGGGCAAATGATGGCATCTATGACCAATATGTGGTCAACAGCCGTGGCGCAGTCTATGTCACCTTATCAGAACAACCCTTTGGACATCAACCCACTCAAAGAATTTTTAGAAAAACAGATTGATTTTGAAGCTATTGCAGCACTCAAAAATCTCAAACTGTATGTTGTCGCTACTGGCGTTTCGACTGGAAAAGCAGAGGTTTTCAGTGGCAAACGCTTAACCGCCAAAGCTGTCATGGCTTCGGCCTGCTTGCCCATGCTTTTCAAAGCAGTTGAAATTGAAGGCGAACACTATTGGGACGGCGGTTACTCTGGCAACCCCGCTATTCACCCCTTGATTTACAACTGCACCAGCCGCGACATCATGCTGGTGCAAATCAACCCGATTAAGCGTGACAAACTGCCCACCACGGCGGCTGAGATCATGGACCGCATGAATGAAATCACTTTCAACGCCGGCTTGCTGGCAGAAATGCGCGCTATTGATTTTGTGAAGCGCCTGATTGCACAAGGCAGGCTAGATGCAAGTCACTACAAAGACGTGCTGATGCATCGCATAGATGGCGGTGAACTGCTAGAGCATTACAACGCGGCCAGCAAAGTATCGACCAACAGCCAGATGATTCACAAGCTGCGTGATTTGGGGCGCGATGCTGCTAAAAAATGGCTCAAACAACACATTGACGACATTGGCAACCAAGCCACGCTGAACATCGCACGTGATTACTTGGATGATTTACGCGTTCCTGTAAAAACGACGAACGACTAAATCTCGCGCTAAATCAAGCACTATAACTAGCGCTTTGTAGCCACAATTGAGGGGGCGCTCCTTCAATTTTTGGTAAATCTAGGTACGTCATATACAACCGTAAATCCAACTCATACTGATGGTATTGCGGCTCCATGTAGGTGCAAAGCTTGTAAAACGCCTTGTCATGCTCGCGCTCTTTGATGTGCGCGAGCTCGTGGACGACAATCATTCTGAGCAGTTCAATCGGTACGTCTTTAAACAGGGTTGCAATTCGAATTTCGCGCTTGGACTTAAGTTTGTTGCCTTGCACACGCGACACTGTGGTGTGTGTTCCTAGTGCGTGTTGAATGACTTGGAGTTTGCTGTCAAAAGCAACTTTGCTGAGCGGATCTGCACCACGCAAAAACTCATTCTTAAGCGCCATCACGTAGTCAAACAATGCTTTGTCGTTGCGGATAGTGTGTGCAGTGCTGTATTTTTTTAACAGCACCGCACCCAGCTGCTCATTCGCAATGAGCGTACGCACTTGAGTTTGAAGGGTTTCAGAATAGGCGCTGAGATATTTCATGATGACCTGAAGTATCGCCTGAATTCAGGTCATCTCCCTTTCGCACAGGTGTTTACCGGGTTAAGCCACGCCATTCTGGAAGCAGTTGTATGTCGTCTGTGTTCCATCGCTTGGCATCAAATTTCCGGCGTGTCGCCATAACCACAGAACCGTCTGTGCTGGCTTTTCGCTGCGACCAAGTTGTCAGTAGCACCATGAAAACAAAGCCGCCAGCGATCAGCACAGGGTAAGCCAACAGAATATCAAACAGTGAATACTTCCAGTTTAACGGGCGTCCAATACCCAGCATAGCGGCGTAAAACCATGAAACGCCCGATAACGCACCTGCAAAGATTGCCACCATGCGTTGCTTGAATGAAATTTTAAGCAACGACCCAGCTTTTTGCATCAAAGGCAGTACATAGTTGTGCAGCACAAGACCGTTGAGCGTCAAAAAGCAGACAATGGCTATTTTGGCTTGTAATTTCGGATTGCCAAAATACTCCAAGCCTTTGAGTGATACATCCAGCGCAATAATGCCTGCTCCTGTTACCCAAAGTGCAAGCAAAGCCATGGAAACGGTTTTTTGAAGATCTGACAGGTGTTTGGAATCCAGTTTTTCTCGTGGATCAGCTCTGAAAAGCTGCTTGACCATGGCAATGTCACTGGTGAGCACCAGTCCTATCGCTACGCAGCAAGCAATTAAATGCAGATAAACAATAGCCATTCGTGTAAATTCAATATTCATAGATAAAAGTCCTTCTATTTCAAGTGTGGTTTGAATAGTGGGCATACCCCATCTTTGTTTGGATAATCCTGACCTGAACAAATGATGAATGCGGATAAACCCTTGAGAACTTATTCTCTACAGACCTACAGTAGCTGTCTGCTTAGTTTTGCAACACGATGTTGTCGAAATAAGTGGTGCTTTATATTGCTTTTGCGATTTGATGAATCAAACCTAAAGATGTAAATGGTAATAAATACTCAAATTTCACACTATTAAGTGATTTAAGAAAAGTAGTCTCTAAGTTGAGTTACAAACTTTTTGCTAAGCTGTCCGCTCATCTAGAAACTGATGTTACATTTTTTTCGCTGCAAATTTCAGCGAAAACGCTGATTAGGCTTCACGACGCAAAGCGGGAAACAAGATCACGTCCCGAATGCTTGGGCTGTCGGTTAGCAACATCATCAAACGGTCAATGCCGATACCACAGCCGCCAGTAGGTGGCATGCCGTATTCCAGGGCGCGAACAAAGTCATGGTCGTAGAACATGGCTTCGTCGTCACCACTGTCTTTGGCGTGGACTTGGGCGTTGAAGCGGGCGGCTTGGTCTTCGGCATCGTTCAGCTCGCTGAAGCCGTTGCCAAATTCACGGCCGGTGATGTACAGCTCGAAACGCTCGGTCACTTCTGGGCGATCGTCATTGGCGCGCGCCAGTGGTGAAATCTCTGTCGGGTGCTCCATGATGAAGGTGGGTTGCCAGAGCTTTTCTTCAACCGTTTCTTCAAAGTACAGCACCTGCAGGCTGGCCAGCGAACGGGTTGACAGCTTGTGTTTGTCTTCAGACATGCCGATTTTGCGTAGTGCGTTGACCAGCCAGGCAGCGTCATGGACATGCTCGCCCGCTTCGGTGTGCTTCACAATCGCTTCCACAATGGTCAATCGCTCAAACGGTTGGCTCAAATCGACAGCCTTGCCGCCGTAGCTCAGTTGCAATGAACCTGTCGCCTTAATCGCTACGTCACGAATGATGGCTTCGGTGTAGGCCATCAAATCGTTGTAATCCCAGTACGCAGCGTAGAACTCCATCATGGTGAACTCGGGGTTGTGGCGCACGCTGATGCCTTCGTTGCGGTAGCTGCGGTTGATTTCAAACACGCGCTCAAAACCACCCACAATCAGGCGTTTCAGGTAAAGTTCAGGAGCGATGCGCAGGAACATCTCTTGATCCAGCGCATTGTGGTGCGTTTTGAACGGCTTGGCGTTCGCGCCACCAGGAATCGGGTGCAACATCGGCGTTTCGACTTCGAGGAAGTCGTTAGTCACCATGAAATCACGAATAGCGCACACCGCTTTGCTACGCGCTTTGAAGCGGTTGCGGGCAGACTCATCGGTGATCAAATCAACATAACGCTGGCGGTACTTGGTTTCTTGATCGGCCATGCCGTGGAATTTGTCCGGCAGGGGGCGCAGGCTTTTCGTCAGCAGGCGTACTTCTGTGGCGTGGATGGATAATTCGCCTGTTTTTGTTTTGAACAAGGTGCCGACGCAGGCCACGATGTCGCCCAAATCCCAGTGCTTGAAGCTGCTATGGAGCTCTTCGCCCACACCTTCATTCGTCACGTAGATCTGGATTTTGCCGGTGCTGTCTTGCAGCGTGGCGAAACTGGCTTTGCCCATGACCCGCTTGAGCATCATGCGACCGGCTACGCTGGCGATGATTTTTTGCGGGTCCAGCTCGCCTTTGGCTTCGCTGTCGTAATCTGCGATCAGTTTGATGGCGCGAT
The DNA here is from genome assembly GCA_031424795.1 of Polaromonas sp. Lineage (GTDB taxonomy): Bacteria > Pseudomonadota > Gammaproteobacteria > Burkholderiales > Burkholderiaceae_C > Aalborgiella. The sequence goes on from JANPIC010000157.1 coordinate 35,695, forward strand.
TTTGAGGTTTGAAATCGTTGGGGAAAGCCACGCCTTTGCCATCTACCTGCGCTTGGCGAATCGCTTTGAGCTTTTCGCGGCGCTCGGCAATCAATTGGTTCTCATCGCGTGCATCTGGTGCGGGTTGAGAGGCTAAAGTGGCAAGGTTTCGTGATGAATCGGACATGGGGAGTTGACGAGTACCAAAAATGGTCTGTACCTTTGGGTATAAACCTCTGATTTTAATTGTTAATGGCTAGATGCAGCGTTAAATGCATGGTAAATTCACAAAGGTACTAACTTACTTGGGGAAAAACGCATGAAATTCTTAAAATTATCTGTCGCCATCGCCGCACTTGGATTTTTATCCGCTTGCCAAGCGCCTCCTATGCAAATGGGCGATCCAGCTGCTAAAACCGTAGCTACAGGCAGCGCAGCTGGTAGCACAACTGCAGGAAGTAACACAGCCTTAGAGCGCTGTGCAGCGCCTTTGGGCACGATTTCATTGATTGAAAACGTTAACGCTGGTTGGTACACGATTTTGACAGGCCAATATCGCCTGCCGCCAACGGCTAATTTGTTGCGTCTTATGATTCAGCAGTCAAATTGCTTCGTGGTTGTCGAGCGCAGCGCTTCTGGAATGGCTGCCATGAACCGTGAGCGTGATTTGCAAAAATCAGGCGAAATGCGCTCTGGTAGCAACTTTGGAAAAGGTCAAATGGTGTCTTCAGACTTCGGTTTGTCGCCAGAAGTTATTTTTAACGAAGGCAATGCATCAGGTTCAGGCGCACTTTTGGGCGGTTTGATTGGCGGCGGCGCAGGTCGCGCCATTGCTGCGATAGGCGCATCAACCAAAACGCGCGAAGCCAGCGTCTTGTTAACCATGATTGACAACCGTTCCAGCGTGCAAATCGCGGCATCAGAAGGTTCCGCTTCCAAGACTGATTTAGGTGGTTTTGGCGCGTTGGCTGGTATCAGCGGCGCAGCCGCTTTGGGTGGCTACACCAATACACCACAAGGTAAAGTGATTGCAGCTGCTTTCATGGATGCCTACAACGGCATGGTGATTTCTTTGCGTCAGTACAAAGCGCAAGAAGTCAAAGGCGGTTTGGGTAAAGGCGGCCAGTTGCCCGTGGGCAGATAAAGTTCTAGGGATTGGAATAATCCCATAGCATTGATCGTTTAAAGGGTGAAGATCGTCAGTTCTTCCCCCTTTTTTATTTGCTATATTTTTAATAGCTAACTAGTTAATAAATACTCCGGCTTAGGCATATTTTAGCCCTTTAAATCTATTTTTAATTGAAATTTAGAACGTTTGGTACTGAAAAACGCTTTCACGTTGCGCACATTCGCATCTTGCGTGAACAACCGATTCGCCAAAGCTAAATATGCTGGCATATCAGCGCAATAAACCACCAAGCAAAAATCTGGCCCGGGAGAGACGCGGTAGCACTGCTGCACGCCACTGTCTTGAATCACGCGCGTTTCAAAAGCTTCTAAGTGCTCAGCACCCTGTCTGTCTAAGGTGATTTCAACCAAGGCAGTCAGCCCGTAGCCTTGAATCGCTGCTAATTTGTCGGTGTTCAGCACGGCGATTTCGCGCTCAATCAAGCCGTTGTCACGTAGGGCTTTTACTCGGCGCAAGCAAGTGGGCGGCGAGATGTGCACTTTTTCTGCAAGGCTTTGGTTGCTTTGGCTGGCATCGGTTTGCAGCAAATCAAGAAGCTTGATGTCGATGCTATCGATCATGTTTTTTTGTAATATTTCTTTCATAAGATAAGTTTATTTGAAATAAAATAACTTTTCAATGAAATAATGTAATTAAATTTCAAAAAAAGCAAAAAAATTATGATTAATTATTTTTCAATAGCCGTAACATAGCATCCAATCTAAATTCATTCAAAAGGGGTTGCGTATGTGCGGAATTGTTGCGGCGGTATCTACAAAAGACGTTGTGCCCGTCTTGGTGCAAGGTTTGGCGCGGCTGGAATACCGTGGTTACGACTCTTGCGGTGTGGCGGTGCATTCTGGTGGCTTGAAGCGCGCGCGCAGCACAGACCGCGTGTCTGAGCTGCAAGAGCAAATCGCAGCCGATAAATTTGAAGGTCACACCGGCATTGCGCACACGCGCTGGGCCACGCATGGCGTGCCGTCTGAGGGCAATGCGCACCCACATTTCAGTTTTGGCACAGGAGACATCGCAGGGAAAGCCGGAAAAATCGCTTTGGTGCACAACGGCATCATTGAAAACCACGATGAATTGCGTGCCACTTTGCGCGCCAAAGGCTATGTCTTCGTCAGCCAAACCGATACCGAAGTCATCGCGCATTTGGTAGACAGTTTATACAACGGTGATTTGCTTGAAGCCGTCAAAGCTGCTTTGCCGCAGCTGCACGGTGCGTATGCTATTGCGGTTTTTTGCAAAGACGAGCCGCACCGCATCATTGGCGCACGTGCTGGCTCGCCGCTCATTTTGGGCGTTGGCAAAGCGGACAGTGCCAATTATTTAGCCAGCGACGCCATGGCGTTGGCGGGTGTGACAGACCAAATCGTCTATCTTGAAGAAGGTGACGTGGTTGATTTGCAGTTGGGCAAGTATTGGATTTTGGACAAAGCTTTCAAGCCACTGAGCCCAGAGCAACGCGTGGTCAAAACCGTCTTGGCGCACAGCGGCGCTGCCGAACTGGGGCCGTATCGCCACTACATGCAAAAAGAGATTTTCGAGCAACCACGTGCCATTGCTGACACCCTTGAAGGCGTTGATGCGATTGTTCCAGAGCTGTTTGATGCGCTGATGGCACATAAATCCGGCGAAAACGCCCATGCCGTGTTCAAAAAAATCGACAAAGTACTTATCCTCGCCTGTGGTACCAGCTACTACAGCGGCTGTACCGCCAAGTATTGGTTAGAGAGTATTGCGCAAATTCCAACGCAAGTGGAGGTGGCCAGCGAATACCGCTATCGGGATTCTGTGCCTGACGCCAACACCTTGGTCGTCACCATCACCCAATCGGGTGAAACGGCGGACACCTTGGCTGCGCTGCGTCATGCGCAATCTCTAGGCATGAAGCACACGCTGACGATTTGTAATGTCGCCACCAGCGCCATGGTGCGTGAGTGTTCACTTGCTTACATCACCCGCGCGGGCGTGGAAATCGGCGTCGCATCCACAAAAGCTTTCACGACTCAATTGGCGGGTTTGTTTTTGCTCACTTTGGCATTGGCACAAAGCAAAGGTCGTTTGACAGACGAACAGGAGGCTGCGCATTTGGTTGCCATGCGTCACTTACCCGCCGCCTTGCAAGCGGCGCTGGCGCTAGAGCCGCAAATTATCAGCTGGGCGGAAGATTTTGCTAAACGTGACAACGCTCTTTTCTTGGGGCGCGGCATGCATTACCCGATTGCCTTAGAAGGTGCTTTGAAACTCAAAGAAATCACCTACATCCATGCCGAAGCCTACGCCGCTGGCGAGTTGAAACACGGACCCTTAGCTTTAGTCACCAGCGAAATGCCAGTCGTTACCGTGGCACCTAATGATGTGCTCTTGGAGAAACTAAAAAGCAATATGCACGAAGTCCGCGCCCGTGGCGGCGTGCTGTATGTGCTGGCAGATGCGGATACCAAAATAGAAAGTGGCGATGGCCTGCACGTCATCCACATGCCTGAAAACTACGGCGCTTTGAGCCCGCTGTTGCACGTTGTGCCTTTGCAATTGCTGGCCTACCACACGGCGCTGGCGAAAGGGACGGACGTTGATAAGCCGAGGAATCTGGCCAAATCTGTCACAGTGGAATGAGCTTGAAAAGGGCTAAGCACCTGTGATCTAGGTAATTAAAGTCGTAAACAAGTCATTAAAGTCGTAAACACGGCTCTAGCATTTATGCGGCCTGGCGAGAAGATAGATTTTTAGTCTCATCATTTTTAAAGTCGTAAACACACCTTAAAACCAAAATTGCGAAAGTCCTCGCCTCATTCATCTATTCACGTCTCTAGCTGTTAAATCTGGCCTGTTTTGCGAGTCAACGGGGCTATATCTTGAGGTAATTGCTCTGTACTTTTCTAAAACATCATCACTTGAAGCAGGCAGAAGTTGGATATATAAAAAAAGAAGACTCCGAAGAGTCTTCTGTATAAGCAATCAATTGCTTTGATTTTTATTTTTTGGCAGCTGGCTTGACTGCTTTCTTTGTGCTGCAGCTGTAGGGGCAGTCTTTGCTTTTTGTGCAACTGGTGCCAATGCAGTAGGCGCAGCTGTGGGCGCGGAAGCAAACGGTCGAAATCTCAGTCGAAAGGTTGTTTTGAGGCCGGTTATAAAAAATCTCAACGACAGCTACCGAAGTATAAAAGTGATTATCTTAATGCTGATAGTGCACTCAAAGAAAATTATGCCAACGAACTAAATTATCTTGTCCAAAATAACTATAAACCTGTCAATGTAAGCTTGGCTCAGTGGCAAACAATTAAAGGATGGTTTAAATGATCTATAACAAACACCTCGACAGACTCATTGAAGTGAATTTTGTTCAGTCATTCATGCATCAGCATAATATGCAAGGCAAACTTTGTATTCAAGGTGATGATTCCAGTTTTATTCTTCATCGACAGCCCTACATTGTGGAGTTTCATGATGCGCTTATAGATAACTATCTCGAAATTTCTTTATCTGATATGTCAACTGAATTGATGCTTGATGGTGGACGCGCGTTGATGATAAGTGTTGATACGGGACTTCAAAATCTCGAAGACATAAAGAAAATGAATTTCGATCGTGACCCAACGAATGATATTTTTATCTCTGACGGTGCCAGAAAAACATTCGATTTGCATGGCGATTTCCAAGCAATTAATAAACTTCTCCCTCAAATCGAAGTCAAAGGTGGCTTAGCTTCTATGCGTGACGGCTCCTTTGATACGCGGTTTGACTTCAAAGATTACATCAAACCAATGTATTTTGGCCTAAAAGAAAAATACTTAAAGTGTCTTGGTTAGTAGCTAAACGCTATGCAGAATGTTTATCGTAGCTACGATTCAGTGAACTGAGCTCTAAGAAAGATGACTCAGAAATGATCAGCTACGGAGTCCGGTTTTTGGGGTAGATCACCTCACAAATCACTTTGCGCTTAGCTAACTACCCGGCTTTTTGCTGGAACGTTCCGTCGAACGCTGGGATTGGCGTGGTGCGTGCACATGCTTCACTTTGCGAACATTGTCACGGTCAGCCGTAGGGTCTGTCTGTGCATGCTGGGGGAACTGCTGTGGATTCAGGGGTGCAGGAGGGGGTGTTTGCGGTCCGGTATTTGTTTTTGACGATTTCATGATACTCCCAGATTTTTATGGATAGTGGAGTAGCGTTAGTCAGGCTTCGATATTTCAGAAAGCGCCTCAGCGACCGGCTGGATGTTCAAACTCTCAACTGCAAAATCGCCCAGCGCTACGATGCCGACAAGGCGCTTGTTGCGGTCAACTACCGGCAAACGCCGCACCTGCCGCTCGCTCATGATCTTTGCAGCCTGTTCGACCGAATCATCCTCATAAGCCCAAGCGATGCCTTCTGACATCACATCACGAACCTTGGTGTTGGCGTCCATGCCTTCGGCAACGGCACGAATGGCGATGTCGCGGTCTGAGAGGGTTCCTATCATTCGGTCGTTCTCGCCGACTGGCATCATTCCGAAGTCCCCGTCACGCATCTTTGTTGCGGCGTCCTTGATGCTCATGTCAGGGCTGATGACCTGCACGTCACGACTCATCAGGTCTTTTAGCTGTTGCATTTTCATTCTCCTTGTGAAGTCACTTTTGATGCATCCATGATGGACGTTGAACCGTTCGACGTCTGTGTGTTGTCGCACACACCGTGCGCTCTAACGGAAGATTTGGCTTGAAGGCTAGTCAGCCTAGCACCACCGACCAGAAGTCGAACACACTTTGCCACGTGCGCCATTCAACCAAACTTGCTCTTCATCCAGTGTTGATGCAATTGAAAGATGAGAGTCAAAGGAAACATGAAGCGTTTCCGAAACATGCGTATTTTCGACAGGAAGTTCCCAAGTTAGGAAGACTAGATTGCAATCTCGGTCAGTCGAAAAGTCAGATGCTTTAAACCCGCTGCTGCCGCGTGGAATAACTGCATGCGGTTGACCAGTATCGAAAATCACGACCGTTCCTCTGACCAAGGGGATTCGATGGCTCGTAGATGGAAAATGTAAATCTAGGCCTTTGTCTTCGCTCAAAAAAAGATTGCAAAAAGCTGAGCTGCCGTAGTATTCGCCATCATGGTGATACTTTGCGCCTCGGCAGGCCATTAGAGCGATACTGCTCTGGGCGAGGACATCCTGCAGCCCCAACGTTCGCGTCCAATCTGATGCCGCTTGCACGCAGTTTTTAAAATCTGGCCAGCGTATACGAGCTCGTGCTAACGGCAATGCCTCAACGTCACCTGGTTCGAGTTTTAGGTGCAGTGAAATTTCCCTGTCCCAATCTGCAGTCAGTCGCACAGACGGTGCAGGAATATCGACAGTATCTGTCAGCACAATATCGCTTACGTTTCGGCTACGAATGACGTTATTACTCCAGAAATACGATGTAAGCGCAGACAAAGGCTCAAGTTTAGGCGCAGTGTTAAGTAAGACAGAAATACGATCCATGCCGCAATTTTAGAGGCGTTTAAAATCGAGTTTTACACACTACTTCGCAATACAAGCTCTGCAAACCTATGCATACCAGCGCACTCGTTCTATTTTCTGGCGGCCAAGATTCCACCACCTGCTTAGCGCTTGCGCTGAGCAAGTATGAACGCGTTGAGACGATTGCATTTGACTATCGCCAGCGGCACAGCGTTGAGTTGGAGGCACGTTTGCGTGTCTTAGAGCAAATCAAGTTGCAATTTCCGCTATGGGCGCACAAGCTGGGTGAAGACCATTTGCTTGATTTGGGCGTTTTGGGGCAAGTGAGTGAAACCTCGCTGACGCGTGATGTGGCTTTCAAAATGGAAAGCTCGGGCCTGCCAAACACCTTTGTGCCAGGCCGAAACCTGTTGTTTTTAACCTTGGCAGCGGCATTGGCGTATCGGCGAGACTTGCAGGTGATGGTCACTGGCGTTTGCGAAACTGACTTTTCAGGCTATCCCGACTGCCGCGACGACACCATGAAAGCCATGCAACTTGCGCTGTCATTGGGTATGGACAAGCGTTTTTTGATTGAAACACCACTGATGTGGATTGATAAGGCCGACACCTGGGCTTTGGCTGCATCGCTAGGTGGACAGCCCTTGGTCGATTTGATTGTCGAACACACCCACACCTGCTATCTTGGTGACCGCATTCACCGCCATGCTTGGGGCTACGGCTGTGGCACATGCCCAGCCTGCGATTTGCGGGCCAAGGGTTATGACCGTTGGGTGGCGGCGACCGTGTAAGTTGTGGAGTTTGAATCGTCCGCAGGACTAATAGTTGTAGATTTTTCAAGCGTCCACGTTGTGTTGTGAAAGGCTGCCACGCTTGGTCGATGTGCTATAGATATAATAGCACCTTTGGCAATTAATACGCCGGCTAGAAGTCGTTTGTAGAGTGTATTTTCAGCTTCTACATCAAGTGCACTGGTCGCCTCATCGGCAAAAATCCATTGCGGTTTTTTGAGCAACACACGGGCGATGGCTAAACGCTGCTGCTCACCGCCAGAGAGCATTTGCCCCCACGCTTCTTTGTCGTCCAAGCGATTCGCCAATTGCGGCAACAAGGCATCTGTTAACGCCGTTTGCAGCGTCGCGTCGTCGTAGTTGGTAGCTGGTTCTGGGTAAGCCAGTGCCTCGCGCAAAGGGCCGTTTGGAAAGTAGGGGCGCTGTGGAATAAACATGGCGTTTGCAGGCATCTGAATTTGCCCTTTGCTAAATGGCCAGATGCCTGCAAATGCGCGAAACAGGGTCGATTTACCGCTGCCTGATGAGCCGCTGAGCAAAATCGCGTCGCCAGCATGTGCGGCGAGCGCCACATGTGCCAACAATACTTTACCGTTGGGGAGCGACAGCGTTAAATCGGAGGTCGATAAATTATCAGAACCTGCATCAATAATGGTTTGGGTAGAAAGCAAGGCTTCACTCTTTGCCATGCTTTCGTCAAAACTGGTCAAACGGTCAGTCGTGGCCCGCCAGCTGGCAAGTCCGCTGTAGCTGTCCACAAACCAACTCAATGAGTTTTGCACTTGCCCAAACGCGCTAGATATTTGCATCAACTGCCCAAGCTGAATTGAACCACTGAAAAAACGCGGTGATGCGACGAGGAAAGGAAAAATAATTGCTGCTTGGCCAAAAAAACTGGTGAACCAAATCAAGTTCTTCTGTGCTTTGATGAGGGCAAGGTAGTTGCTGATGACGGTTGTAAACCGCGTATCTAATTGAGTTTTTTCAACACTTTCGCCTTTGTCTAAGGCAATAGATTCGCTGTACTCACGCACACGCACCATGTGGTGGCGAAAGTCTGCTTCGTATTTTTGTTGAAAAAAGTTGAGTGAGATTTGAGATCTACCAATGTAGTGCGTCAACACGCTACCAACGAGACAATACACCACAGCTGCCCACAACATGTACCCTGGAATGGTGTAGCTGCTACCGCCCACGGCAAAAGAGAATGCGCCAGAGAGTCCCCAAAGAATTCCCACAAAACTCACCAAGGTGACCACAGAATTGAGCAAACCCATGCAAAGCGAAATCGTTTGCGTAGTGAACTGGTTCACGTCTTCCGATATCCGCTGGTCGGGATTGTCAGTATTGACCGTATTGAGGTCAGCACCCACAGCTGTTGTAAAACGCGTGAGCTCTAGCTTGTAAAAGGTTTGGTTGCTCAGCCAGCGCTGCAAATAATAGGTCGTCATCCACTTGCGCCAACGCATTTCTAGCACTTGTGTGAGGTAAAACTTGTAAACCACAATCACAATGCTACCAAAAGCCAGATATGTAAAGCGCGTGAGTTGTTTCCAAAACACTGGCTCGTCTTTGTTTTGCAGCGCATCGTAAAAAACGCCATTCCAGTCGTTGAACTGCACCGCCATGTACACAGTTGCTAAATTCAACAACACGATGGCCAGTAGCAAACCACGCGCTTGCCATTTTTGATCAGACTGAAAGTAAGGCATTGCCAGCTTCACAACGCGTTTCACAAAGACGTTGAAAGATTTGAATTTAGCGGCTAATTGCATCTACGTACCTCAAAAAATGATTTATGCGTTCGACACACCGCTAGCCACATGTCCAGATGGCACGTGCAAGGCGGCGGAGTTAACGTGGCCGGTTTGGTCGTCAAAAAAGAAGTCAGGCTCAAACTCACGTAAAAACTCGCCTTTGGCCAAACCACCTAAAAACATAGCTTCGTCCACTTCGATGTTCCAGTTCATCAAGGTGCGAATGGCACGCTCATGTGCAGGTGCGCTGCGGGCGGTGACAAGGGCAGTGCGCAGCCGCATGGTTGGCGTGCCTTCTTGCTGTAAGCGGTGCAGGGCTTCTAGCAATGGTTTGAATGGCCCACCGCTGAGGGGCAAGTTTGCATTGTCTTTTTCATGCTGCTGAAAAGCGGACAAACCTTGTTCTTGAAACACGCGCTCAGCCTCATCGCTGAAAAGCACAGCGTCGCCGTCAAAAGCGATACGTACTTCGTTAGGGTGCGCGCTGCTGGCGTGGGTGGATTGTGGGTAGACCTGCGCAGCGGGAACACCGGCTTCAAGCGCAGCGCGTACGTCGCTCAAATGTGTGGATAAAAACAAATTGGCATGCAGCGGTTTCAAATAGCGCCATGGCGGTTGGCCGCGTGTGAATGTGCCGCGCTGTACGTTCAGCCCGTAATGCTGTGCCGACCTGAAAACCCGCATGCCCGAAACTGGGTCATTGCGGGACAAAATGACGACTTCTACCCGCTTGATATCGCCAGAATTGAAAGCAAGCAGTTTCTTAACCAACGAAAAAGCCACGCCCGGTTTGGCGGGCTCGTCGAGCTTGGACAACTGCAAGTCCATATAGGCGCGGTCGTCGCCTTGCTCAAAAACTTCATTCTCTTGCTCAAAATCGAACAAGGCGCGTGATGAAATGGCAACGACGAGTTGCCCGTTTAGATTGGTAGCCATAAACGTGAGTGTAATCGCGAGTTTGATAGACTCGCGACTTGCTGCGCGGGCTTAGGCTTCCAATAACCCCAAGTTTTTGCAAAGCGCTAGCGTAGGAACGCTTTGGTTCATGGTGTAAAAATGAATCGCAGGTGCGCCGCCTTTGATCAGCTCTTCGCACAAACTGGTCACCACATCCAAGCCAAAGGCTTTGATGGAGGCGGTATCGTCGCCAAAAGCGTTCAGGCGCAGACGAATCCAGCGTGGAATCTCAGCGCCGCACGCGTCTGAAAACCGCATCAACTGCGTTGAGCTGGTGATGGGCATGATGCCAGGAATCACCGGAATGGCGATGTTGTTCTTCGCGCACTCTTCCATGAAGTGAAAGTATGCCGCTGCGTTGTAAAAATACTGGGTGATGGATGAATCCGCGCCCGCTTTGACCTTGGTGACAAAGGCTTGCATGTCCGCTTCAGGCGATTTTGCCTGTGGGTGCACCTCTGGGTAGCTGGCGACTTCAAGGTGGAAAGCGTCGCCCGTTTCAGCGCGTATAAATGCGACGAGGTCGCTGGCGTAGTGAAACTCACCACCCGCGCCATAGCCACTGGGCAAGTCGCCACGCAATGCCACCAAGCGTTTCACGCCATTGGCTCGCAACTCTGCCAATTGTTCGCGCACGGTGGCTTTGGTTGCACCTACGCATGAGAAGTGCGATGCAGCGTCCACGCCTTCTGCCAAGATTTCGTTGACGGTGCCAAACGTACCGGCTTGCGTTGAGCCACCAGCGCCGAAGGTAACAGAGCAAAACTGCGGCTTCAGCGGGTACAAAGCTTGGCGCACCACGCGCAGTTTCTCAAAGCCTTCAGGTGTCTTTGGCGGGAAAAATTCTAAACTGATTGGTAAATGAGTGGTCATACTGATTTTCTCAAAGTTGTCTTATTTCATTTTTGCTTTTGACGCATGAATAAAAAACTCGCGGTTGCCGTCGCCACCTTGAATGGGGGACTCCAGCCAAGCGTGAACGGTCAAACCTTGTTCTACATAAGCTTCGCGTACACGCTTTTCAACCTGCTCGTACAAAGCCGCTTCGCGCACGATGCCACCTTTGCCGACTTGGCCAAAATTCAGCTCGAACTGTGGTTTGACCAGCATCACCAGGCAGCCACTTGGTTTTAGCAACGGTGCAATAGCGGGTAAGACGAGTGTTTGGGAAATGAATGACAGGTCACCCACGATGAAATCGAATTCGGCTGCAAAATCAGGCTCAAATAGGTCATTATTTACGCTTGCAGCCGGCGTATTTATTGCCTGAATAGCTATATTTTTAGGAGTAAATTCGGTGTCTTCATAGCCGTCATCATCGTCAAATTCAGAGTCATTCTCCATATCTGCATCAAGGTCTTCTTCACCTGACAGCAGTTTGGCAATCTCAGTCGCAATCGCACCCGGCTCGCGGGCGTTGACCCGTTCAAAACACAAGACACGCTCGTCCGAGCGCAGCTTGTCATGCAATTGACCAAAACCAACGTCTACGCCAACGACGCGTGCTGCGCCTTGCTGCAACAAACAGTCGGTAAAACCACCCGTGGATTGACCGACGTCTAGGCATGTTGCGCCTTTGACAGACAGACCAAGCTGTTGCAGTGCACCCTCCAGCTTCAAGCCGCCGCGCGAAACGTAGCGGGCTTCGGCATCGTTGAGCAGTTCAATTTGCGCGTCATCCGGCAAAATGTCGCCGTTTTTTGCGATGCGTTGCCAATAGAGTGCGGAACCAGAGCTGCTGGCTGAGCCGATTTCAGCGCCGCTCATCGCCCCTTGCGCAGTGTGGTGGTGACCCAGTTTGAGCCATTGCACACCGCTGGCAATCAGCCGCTGCGCTTGCGCGCGGGTGCTGGCTAAGCCACGGATGACGAGAAGTTGATCTGCACGCATGAAGTTGTTATTTTAGAGGTAAAAATAGCGCTAGCCGGCGTATTATCTGCCAGTAGCGCTATGTATTTAATAGCTATTTAAATTTAAATCACGTTGATTTAAATTAATTTTGCTAATCGACGATTAATAGCGGTATGTATCAGCCTTGTACGGGCCAGTTTTCTTCACGCCGATGTAGTCAGCTTGCTCTGTGGTCAACTCAGTCAACACAGCGCCAACCTTTTTCAGGTGCAAACGTGCTACTTTTTCGTCCAAATGCTTAGGCAAAACATACACTTTACCGATTTTGTATTCTTTTGGCTTGGTGAACAATTCGATTTGTGCAATCGTTTGGTTCGCAAAGCTGGAAGACATCACAAAGCTTGGGTGGCCCGTGCCGCAGCCCAAGTTCACCAAGCGGCCTTGCGCCAACAAGATGATGCGTTTAGATGGCTTTTTGCCAGATTTCGGGAAAATCACGTGGTCCACTTGTGGCTTGATCTCTTCCCACTTGCATTTGGCGAGTGATGCAACGTCGATTTCATTGTCGAAGTGACCAATATTACAAACGATGGCGTTGTTTTTCATCGCGTCCATGTGCTTGTAGGTGATCACGTTTTTGTTGCCAGTGGCGGATACAAAAATGTCGCACTTGTCAGCCGCATATTCCATGGTCACGACTTTGTAGCCTTCCATCGCGGCTTGCAGCGCGTTGATCGGGTCAACTTCAGTCACCCACACTTGTGCGCTCAAAGCGCGTAAAGCTTGTGCAGAGCCTTTGCCCACGTCGCCGTAACCAGCCACCAAGGCAACTTTGCCAGCAATCATCACGTCGGTGGCGCGCTTGATCGCGTCAACCAATGACTCGCGGCAACCATACAGGTTGTCGAATTTTGACTTGGTCACTGAATCGTTCACGTTGATAGCGCGCAATTTCAAAGTGCCTTTGGCAGACATTTCGTTCAAACGCAACACGCCGGTGGTGGTTTCTTCTGTCACGCCTAAGATGTTTTTCAGGCGGCGGCTGTACCAAGTTGGGTCAACTTTGAGTTTGGCTTTGATGGCGTTGAACAGGCAAATCTCTTCTTCGCTGCCTGGCTTGGAGATGACTTTGAGGTCTTTCTCAGCCTGTGTGCCCAAATGCATCAACAAAGTAGCGTCGCCACCGTCGTCCAAAATCATGTTTGGGCCTTCACCAGCCGTACCTTTTTTGCCGGTGAATTCAAAAATGCGGTGGGTGTAATCCCAGTACACGTCCAAGCTCATGCCTTTGTAAGCAAAAACTGGTGTTCCAGCGGCCACCAAAGCGGCAGCAGCGTGGTCTTGTGTCGAGAAAATGTTGCATGACGCCCAACGCACGTCAGCGCCCAAAGCTTGCAAAGTCTCAACCAACACAGCGGTTTGAATCGTCATGTGCAACGAACCCGTGATACGCGCGCCTTTGAGCGGCTGTGCTTTGGCGAACTCTTCACGGATAGACATCAAACCTGGCATTTCTGTCTCGGCGATGTTCAATTCTTTGCGGCCAAAAGCGGCAAGGCTCATGTCTGCTACGGCGTAGTCTTGCTTGGCGGCTGCGACAACTGCATTCACGATGGCTTTAGCTGTTACAGCTGGCTTGGTTGTGGATTTTGGTGCTGTTTTTTTCTCAGCAGTAGTTTTCGATTTTGCGACTGGCTTCATGGCTCACTCCAAATATTTAAAGTTAAATAGGTAAGATTAACCACTGAGGTCATGAGAGAAATTCTTTTGGGGAACTCACCTCACAGAACAGTGGGTGAGCGCGGTTGGTGCAGTGCGGCTGAAAACTGGTTAGTTTTAAACTAGCATGCTGTCCGAGCCTCGTTCAACGTTTTTGAACTGCATCGCTCCTCGGATTAACCCCAATTATAACTACAAAGTTATTTTTCACAAAATAACCTTTGTGGAATCACAGGCCTAAGTGTGACTTCTGCAAAGGTTTCTACAAAGGTGCCACTGGGTGGGGTGATCCGTCGTAGGCACCCCATACTGATTGGTCGAACTCGATGATGGAGCCTGTCATCAGCCCCGATTCTTCAGAGCACAAATACGCCACAGAGCGTGCGACTTCTTGGGGGCTGATCAAGCGTCCAAACGGTTGTTGCGCCGCAGCTTTGGTGAGCCAATCGGCATCGGCGTGGTGGAAATCGCGTTGAATGCGGTCTTCACCATCAGATGCCATCCAACCAATATTCAAGCCGTTCACGCGAATACGATTTCGCAAAAGTGCATAAGCCGTGTTTCTGGTCAATGTTGCTAGTGCGCCTTTGGAAGCGCAATAGGCCGCTAAAAAGGGCTGCCCGGCCATGGCAGACATGGAGCCGATGTTGACAATGCAGCCTTCAATGTTTTTGCGCCGCATGACTTTAACCACTTCTTGCATCAAGAAAAAAGGCGCACGCACGTTGACCGCAAACAATTTGTCAAACAATTCTGGCGAGGTATCCAAAATATTGCCACGGTCTGTGATGCCCGCTGCATTGACCAGGATGTCGATTTTTCCAAAGCGACTATCCGTCTCAAAGACCACACGGCAACAGTCTTCTACATTCGCCAAATCAGCCTGAACAAAATGCGCGGGCACACCTGTTTCATTTGTGATTTTTTGAGCCTTTGCCAAACCATTGGTTTGGTTTCTGCCGCAAATCACCAAGGCTTGTGCGCCACGCTTGGCCAAGAGGCTGGCAATTTCTGCGCCCAAGCCTTGCGTGCCACCGGTAACGATGGCTACTTTGTTTTGAAAGCTTGATGCTGTGTTTGAAACGTTTTGTGGGAAGGTCATTTTTAAAATTGCTTTGAATTGTATGGAGTGCTTAGGTCAGTTTTTTGTTAGCCATGGTTTGCTGAGTTTGTTGGAATGCATCTACAGGCCACTTCTCTTGCAAAGCGCGTCGCATCATGTCTTGTTGGCTTTCAGGCGCTAAACCGCCAGCTGGTGGGTCGCGGTCTAAATTGGTAGGGAATGCGTAGCCCTCAGCCGTCGCTGCTACGGCACAGGTCAATTGATCTGCTTCTATCAACCCATTGGTTTGCATATCCAACAAAGTGGGGTACAAAGCACTTGCCATGCGAACGCGATCCACCGTTTCCATCGCACGGCCAAATGCGCACGATACTTGCAATAGGTTGGCCAAACGGTAGATATCGCTTGATCGGTTGGTGCCTGCGGCATGCATCAGCGCGGGGTTGAAGAAAACGGCATCGCCTTTTTTTAAAGGCAATTGGATATGGTTTGCGTCAAAAAAGGTTTGGAAATCAGGGTTGCCAGCTGCTAAATATCCATGTACAAATTTTTGCGAGTGGGGCAAGTACAGCGTCGGCCCACTTTCCAAGGGCATGTCTACATGGGCAATTGCCCCCTGCAGTGTTAGATAGGGAGAGAATGTGTGCACATGCTCAGGGTATTGCGCGCCTTGCTGTGCCGTTAAAAACCCCAAGTGATAGTCTCTGTGTGCCATTTGCGCAGCGCCGCCAGGATTGACAGAGTTGACTTGGGATGTGATTTGATAGGCTGGGCCTAACCAAGCTTGGCACACCAGTGCGAGCAGCGTGTTGCTGTAATAGCTTACAAAATTCTGTGGCGACAACATGCAAAACTTCTCTAACGCATTCCAGACGCGGTCGTTGGCGCCAGGTTTGGCGAAGTGGTCAGCACCTGTTCCGCTCTTTTTTTCACTGGCTATCAGCTGCTGAAAGCTGGCCGTTGCACTGTCGATAACGGCAGCATCGTCGTACAGCCCTTGCAATACCAAGACGCCCGGGCCAGATTGCCAAACTTGCACCCATTCAGCCATCAGGGTATTTTTGCCCAATGTTCCGTGGCCGATGGATTGACGCAAAGCGTGGCAGTCATAGATGGGAACACCTTTGGCAAGCTCTTTTGCCAAAGGAAAATCTTCAATGACCGATTGGGTCTGCGTCAGAGCCGCAAGCTCGTCAACCTTGCAGTCACTACGCTGAAATCGGTCTGTTTTGTCTTGGTGGATCAACATGGTTAAAAATTATTTTTGGAATTTTATTTTCAAAAAATAATAGTATCAGAAAATAATTGCCGCGTCGAGATTTAAACAAGAAAGTACCGTAAAAAAAACAAAGCCGCAAGAACTCAGTTCTTGCGGCTTTAACAGAGCGCTAAAAACGATCAGCGATTTTGCGGGTAATAAATACGCTCACGACCTTGTGGGCGACCACGTGATGCAAAACGAATGGCCTGGTCAACCGTGTCCATATCCGCTTGCAGCGCCTGGTATTCTGGCTGCGACAAGAAACCGTCTGCTAAAAACGTGCGCTCTTTGTTGCGAATCTCTTTTTGCTGCGCCATCAGCGCGGCAAATTGGTCACGGGTGATTTGGCCAGCATTCACGCCTTCAACCACTTTGTCGAGCTGTGCATCTTGGCGGTCGTTGATGGCTGCGGCTGCAGCTCGGTTGTTGTCAACCACGAGCTGGCGTTGCTTTTCACGCTCTAAAAACGCATGTTCGCGGGCTTGAAAAGCACGTTCACGCTCCAGCCAATAATTCTCACGCTCCTGGAAGCGTTCTTGAAAACGGTCTTGGTAATGGCGGTCACGCTCTCGCTCCCAGGTAACGTCAGGTCGGCCACCTTGCACTGGCGCTACTTGTGCTGGTGGTGCAACCACGATAGGTGCAACGCGCACAGGTGCTACTTGCGTGGGTGCTGGTGGAATAACCACGCCTGGGCCGGTGATGATCAAACTCCAATCAGGGCCAGCGGCTTGTGCTGCTAGGCCGGCAGTGGCCAACAAAGCTGCACTGGCAATTTTTAACAAGGTGAGTTTTTTCACGTTCGTACTCCAATTCGTTGTTCGATAGGTTATTCAAAAATTTGAAAGCGATATTTTTAAAAATGCTAAAAATAACCGCTGTCCATGCTTTAACGCGCCTGCACCTTAGGCCGTGGACGTGTTCCAGCAGCCACCGTCAGCTCCAAAGGTGTTTCTTTACGAATAATGCCAAATTTCTCACTGTTTCCGGGTTTGATGCTTGACACTTGTGTCAATAATTCCGAAACGTTACGAATCGGTTTTCCGGCGATGCTCACAATGATGTCCCCCGGAACAATGCCCGCTTTGGCCGCTGGCGCACCCTGCAAAACGCCCGTGATGATGACGCCTTGTAAAGCTTCGCCAGATTTTGATGAATTTTTGATTCCAAACGTAACGGCCAGCTCAGGCGACAAGTCTTGCGGCTCAACGCCTATCCAACCACGCGTGACCACGCCGTCCTTCACGATGCCTTCC
>JANPIC010000158.1:0-21460 GCA_031424795.1 Polaromonas sp.
CATAAGACCGATATGGGTCGTATGTCTCAAATGTTGCCCGGCCAAGGCATTTAATTAACGACGAACAAGGAGTACTAACATGCCTCGCGTCAAACGTGGTGTAACGGCCAGAGCCCGTCACAAAAAAATCATCGCCCTTGCTAAGGGTTTTCGCGGTCGCCGCGGTAATGTTTTCCGGGTCGCCAAAGAAGCGGTCATGAAAGCTGGGCAATATGCCTACCGTGACCGTCGTACCAAAAAGCGCGTGTTCCGCCGCTTGTGGATCGCCCGTATCAACGCCGCTGCGCGTGAATGCGGTCTGACCTACAGCCAGTTCACCAACGGTTTGAAGAAAGCTTCTATCGAAGTTGACCGCAAAATGTTGGCTGACATTGCCGTGCACGACAAAGCTGCCTTCGCAAGCATTGTGGAACAAGTTAAAGCCAAACTGGCTGCTTGATTTTCAGCTTGCTAATGTTGCTGCAGTAGCTATTGATAAAATAGCGGCTTAGGCAATAGAAACAAGGGCTAGAGCTTGATTGCGCTAGCCCTTTTTCATTGTAGATATTGATTCAGATGATTGATTTAGATAAGTCGTTAGAAATCTTAGAACAAAAAACATGAATGAACTGAACACCATTGTTGACGCCGCCAAGCAAGCCTTCACCGCTGCTGCCACACCTGCCGATCTGGAAAACGCCAAAGCGCAGTTTTTAGGCAAAACAGGCAGCATCACCGAGCTGATGAAAGGCATGGCCGCGCTGCCCGTGGAAGAGAAAAAATCACGTGGCGCAGCGATCAACGTGGCAAAACAGGCGATTGAAGCCGCTTTGACAGACCGCCGCCAAGCCATGGCTGATGCCGAGCTGGCGCTGCAACTCAAAGCCGAAGCGATGGATGTGTCACTCCCAGGCCGCAAACGCGGGCAGGGCGGTTTGCACCCTGTGTCGCTCACCTTGGAGCGTATTGAGGCGATTTTTGGCTCTATGGGGTTTGACGTGGCGCAAGGTCCCGAAATCGAAACCGACTGGTTCAATTTCACCGCGCTCAACACACCAGAAGACCACCCAGCGCGCTCCATGCACGACACGTTTTATGTTGAAGGCGGCACGGAAGCTGCGCCCAACTTGTTGCGCACCCACACCAGCCCGATGCAAATTCGCTACGCTGTGCAGCACGTTAAGAAGTACCGTGCATTGATTGATGCCGCAGCTACCGAAGGGGCTCCTGATTATCAGATGCCCGAGATTCGTGTGATTGCACCAGGTCGTACCTACCGCGTGGACAGCGATGCCACCCATTCCCCCATGTTCCACCAGTGCGAAGGCCTGTGGATTGGTGCGAATGTGAACTTCAAAGACCTTAAAGTTGTTTTCACCGATTTTTGCCGCACCTTTTTTGAGTCAGACGACTTGGTGCTGCGCTTCCGCCCCAGCTTCTTCCCGTTCACCGAGCCCAGTGCCGAGATTGATATCCAGTTCGCCACCGGCCCGCTGGCAGGTCGTTGGTTAGAAGTAGCCGGCTCCGGCCAAGTGCATCCCAACGTGGTGCGCAACATGGGCCTGGACCCTGAAAAATACATAGGTTTCGCCTTTGGCATGGGTCCAGACCGTTTGACCATGCTGCGTTATGGCGTGAACGACCTGCGTTTGTTTTTTGATGGCGATATTCGGTTTTTGTCTCAGTTTCAATGAGTCAATTCCAGTAATGCAATTCCAATAAACAAACTTCAATAAGAAAAAACTATGCAATTCCCAGAATCTTGGTTGCGCGAATTTTGCAACCCGCCAATCACCACTGCCCAATTAGCCGAAACGCTCACCATGGGCGGTTTGGAAGTTGAAGAGCAAAGCCCTGTTGCGCCACCGTTCACCGGCATCGTCGTCGGCCAAATCATGGCGGCGGAGCAGCACCCGAATGCGGACCGTTTGCGGGTTTGTCAGGTCAATGTGGGTCAAACCGAGTTGCTGAACATCGTCTGCGGCGCACCCAATGCCCGCGTCGGCATCAAAATCCCTTGTGCACTCGTAGGTGCTGCGCTTCCACCAGGCGAGGACGGCAAACCCTTCATGATCAAGCTGGGCAAGCTGCGCGGCGTAGAAAGCCAAGGCATGTTGTGCTCTGCGAACGAGCTAAAGCTGAACGACAGCAAAGATGGTTTGCTGGAGTTGGCAGATGATGCCGTTATCGGTCAAGATATCCGCCAGCATTTGAATTTGGACGACACGCTGCTGACCTTGAAGCTCACGCCGAATCTGGCGCATTGTTTGAGCGTTTACGGCGTGGCGCGTGAGTTGTCAGCCTTGACAGGCGCACCGCTGAAACCACCAAGCTTCCCGACCGTAGCTGTTAGCCATCAAGACAAACTCGCCGTCAAAGTAAGCAGCCCTGATTTGTGTGGTCGCTTCTCGGGTCGTATCGTCAAAGGCGTGAATTTCTCGGCAAAAACACCACAGTGGATGGTCGACAAACTCGCTCGTTGCGGCCAGCGCAGCGTCAGCGCCTTGGTCGATATCTCCAACTACGTGATGTTCGAACTGGGTCGTCCGTCGCATATTTTTGACCTGGACAAAATCCACGGTGGTTTGGACGTGCGTTGGGGCAAGCCTGGCGAGACACTCAAGCTCCTCAATGGCAATACCGTCACTGTCGATGCCCAGGTCGGCGTGATTGCTGACGATCAAGCTATTGAATCACTAGCAGGTATCATGGGTGGCGATGCCACGGCGGTGTCAGAAACGACTCAAAACATCTACATCGAAGCGGCGTTCTGGTGGCCAAAAATGATTGCCGGCCGCTCACGCCGTTTCAATTTCTCAACCGATGCCGGTCATAGGTTTGAGCGTGGCGTTGACCCTGAGTTGACAATTGAGCATATCGAGCGCATCACGCATCTGGTACTGGATATCTGCGGCGGGTCGGCTGGGCCGATTGACGATTTGCAGCCAAATATGCCCAAGGTTGAGCCTGTCAGGCTGCGTGTGGCGCGCGCGGCCAAGGTCATTGGTATGCCTATCAACCAAGCGCAATGCGTGGACGCCTTCACCAAGCTGGGCTTAACGCATACGGTAGCGCACACGGTTAATGGCGAGACTATCATCGTCATACCGCCAAGTTACCGCTTTGACATCCAAATCGAAGAAGACTTGATCGAAGAAGTCGTGCGCATGGTGGGTTTCAACAACCTGCCCACCACGCCGCCGTTAGCGCCCATCACCGCCAAGATTCGCCTTGAATCGCAACGTGGTCCGTTTGCAGTACGTCGCGTTCTGGCGGCCATGGGTTACCAAGAGACGATCAATTTCAGTTTTGTGGAAGAGCGCTGGGAGCATGAGTTGGCAGGCAACGCCAACCCCATCAAGTTGCTGAACCCGATTGCCAGCAACATGTGCGTGATGCGTTCATCGCTGCTCGGCTCGCTGGTGCAAGTACTCAAGTACAACATTGACCGCAAAGCTGCTCGTGTTCGCATTTTTGAAGTTGGCCGCGTGTTTTTGCGGGATGCCTCTGTGAAAAACACCGACACCACCGTTGACGGCTTCCACCAGCCTATGCGCGTCGCGGGTTTGGTTTACGGCAATCTGGACGAGCTGCAATGGGGCAGGGCAGAGCAAGCGGCGGATTACTTTGATGTCAAAGGCGAAGTCGAAGCCCTGCTAGCGCCGGTGCAAGCGACGTTTGAACCAGCCCAACACCCAAGCATGCATCCAGGCCGCTGCGCCCGTGTGTTGTTGAACGGTCAAGAGATTGGCTACATCGGCGAAATGCATCCTAAGTGGGTTCAGTCTTATGAACTGGGCAAAGGCGGCAAAACTGCCAAAGCGCCTGTCTTGTTTGAGCTGGAACTTGACGCGCTTTTACAACGCTCTGTGCCCGTTGCGCAGCCTGTGTTGAAAACGCAAGATGTTGAGCGCGATATTGCTATTGTTGTGCCCGAAAAAGTAACGCATGCAGAAGTGATGGCTGCCATCAACGCTACAGAATCGAATCGATTTACACGTTTCGCCACCTTATTTGATATTTATCGTCCAAGATCAGCTGCTTCAGACATGACGACTGATGAAAAAAGCTTGGCTGTTCGCTTGACCTTCAATAGCCTTGATGCCACACTGAAACCTGATGCTGAGGTCATAGACCTTGAGGTAGGTGCTGTTTTAGACAAACTCAATAGGGCAGTTGGTGGAAGATTGCGCGGTGAAGAATTTTGATCTTGTGAGAATTATTCTTTTTAAATAAAAAAACAAAGTGACGACATGGAAATATCTTTAGAGAGCTTAGAGACCAATTCTTTGACCAAAGCGCAACTGGCTGAAGTGCTGTTTGAGCAAATCGGGCTCAATATGCGTGAATCCAAAGACATGGTAGACGCGTTTTTTGACTTGATATCCGCCCAATTGGTGGAAGGCCAAGACGTCAAAATCCCAGGTTTTGGCAATTTTCAAATTCGCACCAAAGCACCGCGCCCTGGCCGCAACCCGCGCACTGGCGAATTGATTCCCATCGAAGCGCGCCGCGCCATCACTTTTCATGCCAGCCACAAGCTGAAAGACCAAATCGCAGGCGTTTGAACGGCTGTCGATTTCTTGGTTTCTGTTTCGTGACTTTGTTCAGCTTTTCGACGCTGACGAGCTTCTTAATGTGTTGCTAATTTTCAACACGAGAATAAATTATCGGAAATCAGTTTACAAGTGTAAAAGTTAGAGTAATCTACTAGCTTATTCACGTAGGACATTGATTTCATGGAGAATTCTCTCCCTCCCATTCCAGCCAAACGCTACTTTACGATCAGTGAAGTGGGCGATTTATGTGGTGTTAAACCCCACGTGCTACGCTATTGGGAGCAGGAATTCACACAACTGCGCCCCATGAAACGCAGTGGTAACCGCCGCTATTATCAGCACAACGAGGTGCTGATGATCCGCCGAATTCGTGAATTGCTGTATGACCAAGGCTTCACCATCCACGGCGCGCGTAACCAAATGCAGGAAATGGGGCAAGTGCACCGAGGTCTGAAACGCAACACAGATGCACCTGAGTTCGACATTCAAGCGCAAACCGCCCAAAATGGTGGGCAGCATGAAGATGAATCCATCAGCGACGCCGACGCGCTTGAAGCTGCGTTTGCCGCCGCCATGGCAGCTACCGCACCTATCAAGGCTGGTGCAAACGGTGAAACAAACGGCACATCTGCCAGCAACTTCAAATGGCAATTTGTACGCCAAGAGTTGAACGAGATTCGCGAGCTTTTGAGCGCAAGCTCGCATGCGATGCAGGTATAATTAAACCCAGATCGGTGTGTGGCGCAGCCTGGTAGCGCACTTGCATGGGGTGCAAGGGGTCGTAGGTTCGAATCCTATTACACCGACCATATTTTAAATATTGCTTTGCGATTCATCCTCATTGTCTTTGCAACTTGCTTGGCGTTGCACGTGCAGGCTCAGCCTAGCGTCCAAAATCAAGCGGACACCATGGCCAAGCGTATGCAAGCTTGTACGACTTGCCACGGCGCTGAAGGCATCACCTCAAACCAAGCTTACTTCCCACGCATTGCAGGCAAGCCTGCGGGCTATTTGTTTAACCAATTACAAAACTTCAAAGAAGGACGCCGCCATTACGGACTGATGGTGGGTATGGTGGAGCATTTGAGCGACGCTTATTTGCTGGAAATGGCGCAGTATTTTGCGAATTTGGATGTGCCGTATCCGCCACCTGCACCTCTGAAAACGCCCGCGAGCGCCGCAACGCTGCAGTTCGGCAAAACCTTGGCCTTGCAGGGTGACAAAACGCGCGAACTTGCCGCCTGCACCAGCTGCCACGGCACGGCATTATTGGGTGTTTTGCCTACTACTCCCGCACTTTTAGGGCTTCCGCGTGATTACTTGGCCGCTCAGCTAGGCGCATGGCAAACCGGCTTGCGCCGTGCCCATGTGCCTGATTGCATGGGGCGCATTGCCAAAGTGCTGACGGCGAATGATATCGACGCCTTGGCCAGCTGGTTGGCTTCGCAGCCTGTGCCAGCATCTGCCAAACCAGCAGCCAGCTTGCCTAACCCGACACAAACAAGCGCACAAGAACAATGCGGCGGTGCGCTATGAGCTTAGCTTTGAACGCGCTTTGGAGCCGCTGGACACCCGTTCGCCGCATCTTTGCAGTCTTGGGCGTATTTTTAACTTTGCTTTTTGTCATCGCCAGTGGTTTGCTTGTACGTGAGATTTACGCTACAAATTTGATAGCTTTTCAGGCAATAAATACAACGGCTATAGCTCAAAATGATGCCCTAAAAATAGATAATTTACAAGTGCAACGCGGCGCATATCTCGCCAAAGTTGGCAACTGCGCCGCCTGCCACACAGCGCGTGGCGGGGCGGTGTTTGCGGGCGGCAAAGCCATCAGCACGCCGTTCGGCACGGTTTACACCAGCAACATCACGCCAGACGCCGCTAGCGGCATCGGCAAATGGTCGGTAGATGCCTTTTACCGCGCCATGAATGAGGGCCGAAGCGCAGACGGCCACTTGCTCACACCCGCCTTCCCATACCCCAACTACACCCACATCACCCGCGCGGACTCTGATGATTTGTACAGTTACTTCATGCACGGCGTCGCTCCCGTGGCACAGGTCAACAAGTCGCACGACTTGCCTTTTCCGTTCAACACGCAGCTCGCTCTGGCGTTTTGGCGAACCTTGTTTTTTGAAAAGGCAGATGGTGTCAGTGACATTCCCCCTAAAACTACTATCAATAATATAGCTGCTCAGGGAGTAAGTACGCCGGTTAAAGGCATAAATGAAGGTGTAAAAATCGATAATTCAGACATCCAGCGCGGTGCATACCTTGTTCGCGGCCTAGGCCACTGCAGTGCCTGCCATGCTGAGCGCAACGCGCTGGGTGCGAGCATCAACGAACAGCTCTTGGGTGGTGCATTGATGCCCATGCAAGACTGGTACGCCCCCTCTTTGGTTAACCCTGCTGAGGCAGGTGTCGCCCATTGGCCGCGCCAAGATGTCGTCGCCTTGCTCAAAACCGGTATAGCCCCCAACGCCAGCATGCTTGGGCCTATGGCCGAGGTGGTGGCTGGCAGTACCCAGTTGTGGACCGATGCTGACCTGCAGGCCACTGCCGCATATTTGCAGTCATTGCCTCAAAGTCCAGCTCAACTTGACGCAAAAAATTCAGCAAAATCAACAACTTCTGATAAATCCAAACCCGTGCTGTTCGACAAAGGTGCAGAACTCTTCACCCAACACTGTGCCACCTGTCACGGCGAGCAAGGGCAGGGCATGCGGGTAGAAGGCAACGTTGCGCTCCCCGCGTTAGCCGGCAACCGCGCCATCACCCTGCCCAACACCACCAACCTGGTCCGCATCCTCCTAGCCGGCGGTTACGCCCCCAGCACAGCCGGCAACCCCAGACCCTTCGGCATGCCACCGTTTGTGCATGTCCTGGGCGACGAAGACATCGCAGCGGTGACCACGTACATCCGCAATGCGTGGGGCAATCAAGCGGCGTCGGTAACAGCTGCTGATGTTGTGCGGCAGCGGCGTGGGGTAATGCAATAGGTGTAACAGAGGTGCTCCAATAGTTAGTACCCAGCTGGGGAACTTTGGCAAGTAGTTACCGTCGAAAACAAGTGTCGTAACGACGCTTTTGAGGTGCTCGCCATGAAAAAACTCGGTTTTAGTATCGTTGTATCTACGCTGATTCTGGCTGGTTGCGCAGTTGAATCCTTGCAGTTGGGTACGCCGCGAGACGAGGTGATTAAGAAATTCGGCCATCCTACGGCGACTGTTAACTTGGTTTCAGGGACGCGGTTGCAGTATTCGCGGCAGCCTGAGGGGCAAAGTGCGGTGATGGTGGATGTGGATGCTGCCAATCGTGTGGTTGCTGTGCGGCAGGTGTTGAACGCGGCAGACTTTTCAAGGGTGGTTGTTGGCAAGTGGACGCGCCAAGATGTTGAGCGCGAGTTTGGCCGACCAGCCAGAATCGACCATGTGGCCAACTGGCAGGGTGATATTTTGACCTATCGGTGGCTAGACGGCGCTCAAAACATGGTCTTCAGCGTGTATCTTGATGCGAATAACGTGGCTCAAAGCGTTGGCCAGCGTGAGGAGAAGAAAGACGATAAGTTGCGTTTGATCCGGTTCATGGGGTCGCATAGCCTTTTGTGGAACTTTTAAACACAAAAACTAATCTAAACCTTGTCAGCATTTTGCTGGCAGGAGGATAGAAAAATGAAAAGCTTGAAGCATTGGCAGGACCCCGTTAACGCGGTTTTAGGCGTTGCGATGGTTCTTTCGCCTTGGGTTCTTAACTTCAGTGAGGAAACTTTTGCGACTGTGAATGCTGTTGTCATTGGTTTTGCACTTGTTGCCACAGCCTTAGGGGCGATGCTAGCACCTAAGGCCTGGGAGGAGTGGACAGAAGCCATACTCGGGCTGTGGATGGTCATATCGCCTTGGGCGCTGGCTTACAGTCATGTGCAACTGGCGATGTATGCGGCCACAGCGAGTGGTTTGATCGTTACTGTCTTGGCACTTTGGACACTGGCAACTGACAAAGAATTCAGTTTGCCAAAGTCGATGCTGCCTTGACGGCTCAGTGGAATAAGAAATAAGCTGCCAGCACGTACAGCACGCTGGCAAATACCTTTTTAAGAGGTGCGATATCGATTTTGTGGGCGGTTTTGGCGCCCAAGGGGGCGGTGCACATGCTGGTGATGGAGATGATGATGAGGCCTGGCAGGTAGAGGTAGCCTAGGTTGCCGGCGGCACCGTTCAGCATAGGAGGCAAGTTCCAGCCCGCCCAGATGTAGCCTAGCGTGCCTGCGAAGGCGATGGGGAAGCCTAGAGCGGCGGAAGTGGCAACAGCATTGTGGATTTTGACGTTGCTCCAGGTCATGAACGGCACGGAGATAAATGCGCCACCCGCACCGACGATGGATGCCAGCACGCCAATCAAACCACCCACGCTGAACATGCCCAATTTGCCTGGCAGCACGCGGCTGGGCAGGGGTTTGCGGTTTAAAAACATCTGCGTGGCTGAAAAAGCGACGAAAACGGCGAAAAGCACGCTCAAAATCTTGCCTGGCAGCGCCACAGCAAGCTGCGCGCCTAGGGCTGAGCCAACCAAAATGCCGGGAGCCAGCGTCAGCGCTACGGGCCAAAGCACCGCGCCACGCTTGTGGTGCGCCCAAACGGACGATAGCGAAGTGAAGCAAATGGTGGCCAGCGAGGTGGCAACAGCCATTTTGACGATGTGTTCGGTGGGAAATCCTTTGCTGGTCAATATGAAAGTAATGAAAGGCACCATCAACATGCCGCCGCCTATGCCCAGCAAACCTGCCAAAAAGCCGGTGCACAGGCCAAGTGTTAGTAACTCGACGACCAACGTGGGGTCAAGCAGAGAAAAAAATGACATAAAGAGTTGGAAATAGGGAGAGGGTGTTTGGAACTGTCAACGAGTGGTGAAGCCACAGTTTAAGCCAAAAGCAAAGATAAGGTTGTCTGCGAATGCCACCGAACCGGCATCCTGAACCGGGGTTCAGGTGGGCGAGGTCAGCCTCGCTTTGGGTTCATCTAACGCGAGATGATCACGCTAGCAAGACGATGTTCCAAGCCCGAGCTTTAAAAGCATTGGTTCTAGGAAATTACAGCTCAGCAGCATCGCAGACAGTTTGATTGTAGACCTGTAAATCGTGGATTGAAAGCGAAAAGCTGTTGAAATTTGGTTTTTTACAAACTTAATCTACAGGTTACTTTATGAATTTATTTTCGAGTTAAAGTAAACGACCATCATCTCCCAAGGCTTCGTCCAGCTTGGCGATTAAATCGGTGAGTTGCTGGCTAGGAGCGCCTTCAAGGTCGAGCTGAGCTGCTGCAACTGGGGCAGGGTTTGTAGATTCTTCGGTCTCTTCAAAGGCTAAATTCAACGCTGCCAGCACGGCGATGCGTTCACGCGCTTTGATTTTCGCTGCATCGCGGATTTTGCACATGGCGGCGTCAACCTTGGCTACAGCAGCCATCATTTGCGCCTCGCCACCTTCTGGGCAACCCAACAAATAACTTTGACTCATGATTTGCACTTCGATTTGCTTCATGCGTGGACTTTCATGCGTTTTCTTTCACCGATTCATTGCCCATGGTTTCAGGCAAACGTTCAAGTAAAGCATCTACCCGCGCGCGCGCAGCGCCTAGGCGAGACTTGAGCGAGTCGCGCTCATGCGTGAGCAAGGCTAGCTGCTCAGCCAACAAAGCATTGGTTCGCTGCAATTCAAGATGACGCACGAGCAAGCGTTCTACGCGTTCCGTCACTTGGTCAAGTTGTGTTTGCTGGGTGTGATTTTGCATGGCAGGAGACATTGTAGAGGTCATCCCCACTTTTTGTAGGGAAATAGCAAGCTTAAGCGCTAGAATAGGGGTTGTTGGTGCTCGCAGTGTGGTTCACACGCTGCAGTTCAACGGGAAACAGGAGGGTTAAAAGGACTTTAAGTTCCGATTTACCTAACCTGTGCTGCCCCCGCAACGGTAAGTGAACGAATTAGATACGCCTTAACCGGAGTTAACCTTCGATTAAAACGTTGAAATTCCGCTTCCATCTCGGCCACTGAGCGTTTTGAACACACGCTTGGGAAGGCGATGGAGGTTGTTTCACCAGCCCGGATACCGGCCAACAAGGTGGCTGTGCGCTTCAAAACGCGCGGTCGTTACGCCCATGTGCTGTCGGGGACGACGGCAAAGGGTTTCAATATTGGTATCTCTCTTTACATGAAAACTCGCATTTCCTCATTGCGCCTGGCTGCGCTTCCGCTCGCCTTGGTGTCCGCATTTTCAGTTGCGCCTAACGCTTTTGCCCAAGCGTCTGCAACCACTGAACCTGTCAAACAGCTCAAAGAAGTCGTCGTCACAGCGTCTCGTATTGAAACCCGTACTGACGATTTGGTCAGCGATGTGGTTGTCGTTGACCGCGCCGCCATCGAAGCATCTTCTGGCCGCACCTTGACAGAAGTGCTCGCTCGCCATGCTGGTATCCAAGTGTTCTCAAACGGTGGTTTGGGTAAAAACTCTGGCGTCTACACGCGCGGCACAGAAACGCGCCACACCATTTTATTGATCGACGGCGTGCGTTTTGGCTCTGCCACCACCGGCGCACCCAGCTGGGACAACATTCCGCTGGACATGATTGAGCGCATTGAAGTGCTGAAAGGCCCAGCATCGGCGTTGTACGGCAGCGAAGCTGTAGGCGGTGTGGTGCAGGTGTTTATGCGCAAGGGTGTGAAGGGTTTTACGCCGTACGCATCACTCTCATTGGGTTCAAATTCTTTTGTTCAAGCTTCTGCTGGTTTGAGCGGTGGTGACGGTGCTGTGAGCTACGCTATTGGCGTGCAGAAAACACAAGACAAAGGTTTTTCTACCACCAATAGCAAAGTTGCTTTTGGCAACTACAACGCTGACCGCGATGGTTTCAAACAAGATGCCGTGAATGCGTCAGTGGCTTACCAAATCAACCCAGATTGGCGTCTTGACGCAGGTTTGCTATACGCAGATGGCGTCAGTCATTACGATGACGGCCCAACAGGCGATACCCGTACGGCAGTACGCTCGCAAACGCTGCGTGCAGGCATTGAAGGCAAAGTGCTGTCAAACTGGAAAACGCAATTGCGCGTCTCGCAAGCCACTGACAACGCCAACGCGATTGAAGCCGCATTTCTGCCAAGCAAATTCAACACCAAGCAAGACCAAATCTCTTGGCAAAACGACATCGACACGCCTATTGGCGTGGCCTTGGTTGGCGTTGAGCGTTTGACGCAAAAAGTGGATAGTTCAACCACGTATGACGTCACGCAGCGCATGGTATCGTCTTACTTTGCGGGCTTGAATGGCGCGTCTGGCAGCCACAGCTGGCAAGCCAATCTGCGTCGCGACAGCAACTCGCAATTTGGCGACAACAGCACTTGGTTTGCCGGCTACGGCTACAAAATCAACCCAGCCTGGCGCGTGAATGCGTCGTATGGCACCAGCTTTGTTGCGCCATCGTTCAACCAGCTGTACTACCCTGGTTTCGGTAACACGGCTTTGCAACCTGAAAAAGGTCGTAATTTGGACTTAGGCGTGACCTACAGCGAAAACGGTCAAACCGTGAAGTTGGTACATTTTGACAACAAAATTCAAGGCTTCATCACCGGTTCAACCAAGGCTGAAAGTATTCCACGTGCACGTATCAAGGGTTGGACACTGGGCTACGACGGTGCATTTGGCCCGCTAAATTTGCATGCAACAGTTGACGCGCTCGATCCGCGCAACGAGTTGACTGGTAAGCTGCTGCAACGCCGTGCTCGCAATCAATTCACCTTGGGTGCCGATTACACAACAGGTGCTTGGACGTTTGGCGGGTCTTTGCTCAATGTGGGTTCGCGTTTTGACGACACGAAAAATACCCAAGCGCTGGACAGTTACACCACGATGGATGTTTTTGTGAATTACGCCATCAGCAAAGACCTCAGCTTGCAAACCAAGGTGAACAACTTGGCCAATAAGTCTTACGAAACTGCGTATGGCTTTAACCAGCCAGGTCGTTCTGTGTTTGTGACTTTGCGTTATGCGATGAAGTAACTCGGTTCGCTAAGGTTTTTAAGCTTAGTTACCGAAAAAAGTATGCCAAAAGCTACTTGCCCAGCCATTTTGGTTGCTGCTCCTGCTTCTGGGCAGGGCAAAACCACGGTGGCTTGTGCCTTGGCGCGTTTGTACGCGCGTCAAGGTTTAACGGTTCGCGTTTTCAAATGCGGCCCCGATTTTTTAGACCCGTATTGGCTTGAATTGGCCAGTGGCGCGCCGGTGTACCAGCTTGACCTGTGGATGACGGGCGAGGCGGATTGCGCCCAACGTTTGCATGACGCCGCGCTCGTGGCAGATCTCATCATCGTTGAAGGCGTCATGGGTTTGTACGATGGTGACCCGAGTGCAGCCGATTTGGCGCAGCACTTTGGCCTGCATGTGTTGGCAGTGGTAGATGCAGGCGCGATGGCCGGCACCTTTGGCGCGTTGGCACATGGCCTGCAAACGTATCGTGATGGTTTGAAGTTTGCCGGTGTGCTGGCCAACCGTGTCGCTTCAGTCGGGCATGCAGACATGCTGCAAGTCAGCCTGCGCGACCCGCAACAGTGGCAGGGCGCTTTGATGCGGGATGAGGCGTTGACGCTGCCCGAGCGGCATTTGGGCTTGGTGATGGCCACAGAGTTGACTGATGCGATGTCGCGTTTAGATGTGGCAGCAGATGCCTTGGCCACCACGCCCTTGGGACAAAAGAGTTCAGATGATTTGAAGGTTTGGGAAGTTGTATTCGATGCTCCAGAATCTCAGGCTGCATCAACAAAGTCCTTAGCCGACAAAACCATTGCCGTCGCCAAAGATGCTGCGTTTTGCTTTATTTACGCGGCTAATATCGACTGTTTGCGGCAATTGGGCGCAGAAGTCGTCTATTTTTCGCCCTTGAAGGACGTTGAATTACCCGTTTGCGATGCACTTTGGTTGCCGGGCGGCTACCCTGAGCTGCATACACAAACCTTGGTGAGTAACACCAGCATGGCAGCAAGCATTCGTCAGCATGTCCAAAGTGGCAAACCCGTCTGGGCAGAGTGCGGCGGCATGATGGCGCTGTTTGACAACATTGAAACGGTTGATGGTGTGGTTCACCCCATGTGGGGTTTGTTGCCGGGCCAAGTGATGATGCAAAAACGATTGGCAGCGCTGGGGCCACAGCAATTGAACGCATTTGAAAAATCTTCGGAATTTCCTGAAACCATAGAACTTTCCATACCTTTAAGAGGCCATACCTTCCACTACTCAACTTGCACTACGGATTTGGAACCGATAACGCGTACAAAAGCCGCACTGGGTAAGACCTTGCGCGGCGAAGGTGAGGCTTTGTACCAAGCCGGTTCGGTTCGTGCCAGCTACTTTCATGCGTGGTTTGCTTCTAGCCCTGCTGCTGCGGCCCGCTTGTTTTTGAAGGATTCGGTATGACATTTTCAATCGATACGTCGTCACTGGGCCCGCAACGCATCGTTTGCATGACCGAGGAAACGACCGAATGGTTATACATGTTGGGCGAAGAGCGTCGCATCGTTGGCATCTCGGGCTACACCGTGCGTCCACGCCGCGCGCGGGAAGAAAAGCCCAAAGTCAGCGCATTTTTAAGCGCCAAGATCGAACAAATTTTGGCGTTAAAACCTGATTGCGTCTTCGGATTTTCTGATTTGCAGGCAGATATTGCTTCCACGCTTATTCGCCACGGCGTACAAGTGACCGTGTTTAACCAGCGCAGCGTGGCTGAGATATTTTCGATGATGTACCAAGTGGCGGCGATGGTGGGTAAGGTTGAGCTGGGTTTGCAGCTGATAGCGGAAATGCAGTCAAATTTGCGGCAAATACAAGAGCTGTCTAAGCAATTAAAACGTCGGCCAGTGGTGTTTTTTGAGGAGTGGGACACACCCAATATGAGCTGCATTGCTTGGGTGTCAGAGCTCATCGGCATTGCGGGAGGTGATGATTGTTTCCCAGAACTGGCCGCCATGCCTTTGGGCAAAGGTCGCATCATTGCTGACCCGCTAGAGATTGTGCGCCGTAGTCCAGATATTATTTTCGGCTCATGGTGCGGCAAGAAGTTCAGACCTGAGCATGTAGCCGCTAGAGAGGGCTGGCAAAACGTGCCAGCAGTCGTTAACAATCAACTCTTTGAGATCAAATCTCCAGATATTTTGCAGCCAGGTCCAGCGGCTTTGACCGATGGTGTGGCACAAATGCATAAAATCATCATGGCTTGGGGTGAATTTGAGAAAACTCAAAAATGAGGAGATACGGCATGAAAAGACGCGCGATTATGCTTTTGGTCTTGCTGGCATTGATGATTTTGGTTGTTAAGGCTGGTTTGATACCTGGCATATCGTGAGAGATATGCATGACGTGATGACAGAAAAGAGCAAAAGCGAATTGATCCTTGGCGGTCAAAAAAGCGGTAAATCACGTCGTGCAGAGTTTCTGGCTAGGGATTGGCTGCTGCAATCACCCCTTCACAAAGCCGTTTTAATCGCCACCGCGCTGCCGTGGGATGAAGAAATGCAGCAACGTATTGCCCGCCATCAGCATGACCGTGCCGAACGTGTGCCTGGCCTGACGACCATAGAAGAACCCTTGCAGTTGGCGCAAACCATCAACCGATTGACTCGCCCCGATACATTGCTGGTGGTCGATTGCTTGACACTCTGGTTGACCAATCTGCTCATGCCAGCAGATTCTGAAAATGTTAAAAATACATCTTTAAATCGACCTACAGCCGGCGATTTTATTGATTATTCAGCTACGTTAACTATAGCAATAAAAGATGCTAAAAGTGAAGCCAAAGGCCCCGTCATCATCGTTAGCAACGAGATAGGACTAGGGGTGATCCCCATGGGGCGAGAGGTGCGTGCTTTTGTGGATGCGCTGGGAAAATTGAACCAAGACATCGCGCAAGCGTGTGACAAAGTGACGCTGATGGCTGCTGGTTTACCTTTAAGTTTGAAATGAAAAAAATAGTATTTTTGTGTTTGATGGGTATTTTGCATCTGGGTGCTACGGCGCAAACCCAAGCGATTCAGGTCACGGATGATCGTGGCGTTATCGTCAAGTTTGCGAAAACGCCGCAGCGCATCGTGAGTTTGCTGCCATCGCTGACAGAGTCGGTGTGTGAACTGGGTCAATGTCAGCGCTTGGTAGGTGTTGACCGCTACTCCAACTGGCCTGCATCTGTGACCAAGTTGCCACAGGTGGGCGGCGGTTTGGACCCCAATATTGAAGCCGTCGTGGCGCTCAAACCCGATGTGGTGTTGATGGCCACATCCTCCCGCGCGAGCGAGCGTCTGGAAGCGCTGGGTGTCAAAGTCGTGGCTTTGGAGCCCAAAAGCCATGCCGATGTGCAGCGTGTACTCATCAAGGTCGGGCAGGTGTTGGATATCCCTGAAGACGTGGGCGCTAAAAGAATTTGGCGATTCATTGATGCGGGTGTTTCAGCAGCAGCGCAGTCATTACCCGCAAAAACGAAAGGCATGAAGCCTACAACCGTGTATTTTGAGGTCAACCGCGCACCATTTGCAGCTGGTGAAACTTCATTTATCGGTGAAACCCTAACTCGGTTGGGCGTGAAAAATATCATCCCAGCCGCCCTAGGGCCATTCCCCAAAATCAACCCTGAGTTTGTGGTGCGCGCCAACCCTGACGTGATCATGGTCGGTTTGCGCAATTCCGCAGGTATGGAACTGCGCCCAGGCTGGGCAGGCATGCGGGCGATGCGCGAGAAGCGTTTGTGCATTTTCTCCTTGGAAGATTCTGATGTGTTGGTCCGGCCCGGCCCGCGCATGGCTGAGGCCGCCCGCATCATGGCCAAGTGCTTGCAAGCCAAAGCGCCATGAACTTGATTCATTCGCCTATTAATCCGCATGTTCACCTCAAACAGCACCAGCGTGCCTGGATACTGGGCATGTCCCTACTTGGCTGCCTAGCGTTGTTGATGGTGGTGGGCTTGGGTGTGGGGAGTACCGGTTTGGAGAGCGTTTGGCAGATGTGGAAAGACCCCGTTGCGCAGCAAATTGTCATAGACATCCGCGCACCGCGCACCTTGGGTGCTTTTTTGGCGGGCGCGTTGCTGGGATTGGCTGGCGCGGTGGCGCAGGGATTGTTTCGCAACCCGTTGGCTGACCCTTTCCTGTTAGGCAGCGCATCAGGTTCCTCGCTGGGGGTGGCGACGGCTTTGGCTTTGTTTGGTGTCAGTCCGTTTGCGACGCAGTGGGTGGTGCGCTTGGGTTTGACCGGTGCCGCGTTCATCGGCGCGGTGGCTGCTGTGCTGTTGACGTTGGTTTTGGCGCGCGGGGTGCAGCACACACTGCGTTTGCTGCTAGCGGGTGTCGTGGTGGGGGTGGTGTTGGGTGCTTTCAGCTCGCTGGTAACGCTGTTGTCGCCTGATATTTTTCAGGCAATGCAGGTTTTTCTGCTTGGTTCGACGGGTTTTGTCGGGTGGGTGGCATGTGCTGTGATGGGGGCAGTGCTGTTGCCTTGTCTTATTTTTAGTTGGGCGTTTTCTCGGGTGTTGGATGGTTTGGCCTTGGGCGAATCAACCGCTATCACGCTGGGTTTGCCTTTGGGAACTTTGCGTTCTGCCTTGATAGCGTTGCTGGCTTTGGCGACGGGTACGGCAGTGGCACAGACGGGTTTGATCGCTTTTGTCGGCTTGGCCGCACCGCATCTGGTGCGCTCGGTGGTCAAAACCACACACGGCAAGTTGATCGTTTTGTCCAGCTTGATGGGCGGCGTGCTGCTGCTCTTGGCTGATATCTTGGCGCGCAGCTTGATTGCGCCTCAAGAGCTACCCGTCGGAGTGCTCACCGCTGTTTTGGGTGGCAGCTATTTGTTGTGGTTGATGCGCAGGCATTGACTATCAATCTACATTCATTTTCTAAATATTAAGCATGCAAGTCCTCGAAACCCCTCTCACATTCCAAGCCCCAGCGGTCAATTTATCCAAACGTGCCGCGACAACTGACGCCCCGTGGACGGTTGCCGCCATTGAAGCGCTGATGGATTTGCCCTTTGCCGACTTGATGTACCAAGCCCAAACGATTCACCGTCAAAACTTTGACCCACATGAGGTCGAGTTCGCCACGCTTTTGTCCGTCAAAACCGGTGGTTGCCCTGAAGATTGCGCCTACTGCCCGCAAGCGGCACGCTACGACACCGGCGTCGAAGCGACCAAGCTGATGGAGTGCGACGAAGTGCTGGCTGCAGCCAAAGCTGCCAAAGCGGCTGGTGCAACACGCTTTTGCATGGGCGCGGCCTGGCGCGCACCCAAAGACCGCGACATTGAAAAAGTGGCCGAGTTGATCCGCACCGTCAAGTCACTCGGGCTGGAGTCCTGCGCCACATTGGGCATGTTGGAAGACAAGCAAGCCCAGGCGCTGGCCGATGCCGGCCTGGACTACTACAACCACAACCTCGACACCTCGCCCGAGTTTTACGGCGACGTCATCACCACCCGCGACTACCAGGACCGGCTCGACACCTTGGTCAACGTGCGCGGTGCGGGCGTCAAAGTCTGCTGCGGCGGCATTGTCGGCATGGGCGAATCACGCCAGCAGCGTGCGGCTTTGATCGCCCAATTGGCCAATCTCAGCCCGTACCCTGAGTCGGTGCCCATCAACCACCTCGTTCGCGTCAAAGGTACGCCAATGGCGGATTTGGCACCGCTGGACCCGCTGGAGTTCGTCCGCACTATCGCCGTGGCCCGTATCACCATGCCCACCGCCCGCGTGCGTTTGTCCGCTGGTCGCCGCGAGATGGGCGACGCCGTGCAAGCCATGTGTTTCATGGCGGGTGCGAACTCCATCTTCTTCGGCGAAAAGTTGTTGACGACGGGCAATCCCGATACCGATGCCGATTTGGCACTGGTGAAACGACTTGGCATGCATGCACGCCAAGTCACCGCAACTGCTTAACGGTTGCGTATTAATTACAAATTGCTATGATTAAAATAGCGCTTCAGGCAGATAACATATCGGCTAGGCTCTCAAATACACCTGTTTTGCATGACATCAGCGTGCAGTTTTCAGCTGGGCGCTGGACCAGCATTGTTGGCCCCAACGGTGCGGGTAAATCGACGCTGCTCAAGGTGCTGGCGGGTGTGTTACCCCATGACGGGCGTGTTGAGTTGTTTGGTGAAGTCATGTCGCAGATAGCACCTCGTGAAAGAGCCAAAAAACTGGCCTGGTTGGGCCAAAACGAAGCCAGCGCCGACGATTTGACGGTGTTTGACGTCACCATGCTGGGCCGTTTACCGCACCAGGCTTGGCTGGCAGCACCTAGTAGCGCCGATCTTGACGCCGTTGAGCAAGCACTGCGCTGCACCCAGGCTTGGGAATGGCGGGGCAGGGCGCTGGGGCAGCTTTCGGGCGGCGAACGTCAGCGTGTGCTCTTGGCGCGTGCTTTGGCCGTGCAAGCCGATGTGCTGCTGATGGACGAGCCGCTGGCGAATCTGGACCCACCGCACCAGTCCGACTGGCTGGCTTTGGTGCGCCAACTGGTCGCAGACGGCAAAACCGTGGTCAGCGTGTTGCACGAAACCACCATGGCGCTGCAGGCGGATGACATGCTGATCATGGCCGCTGGCAAGGTAACGCATTTCGGCACAACTGCAGATATTCTTACGCACCGCGCTTTGGAATACGTTTTTGAGAACAGAATTGCTATCAAGCCGATAGAAAATATGCTTGTATCGCTACCGAAAATGTAGCAATTAAATGCCAAATAAAGAGCAAGTAATTTACAAAAATACGAAAGTTTTAGGAAAAAACATGCAACTTGAAATGCCGCCAGAATGCAAACCTTACGACAAGCCCGAGGGCGAACGCCGTGGCTTGCTCATCGTCAACACGGGCGACGGTAAAGGCAAAAGCACGGCTGCTTTTGGTTTGGCTTTGCGTGCGCACGGTCGAAGCAAAGCAGTCAAGATTTTCCAGTTCATGAAAGTGCCCACGGCCCGCTTTGGCGAACACCGTATGTTTGAGCAGCTGGGCATTCCGATTGAGGGTTTGGGCGATGGTTTCAGCTGGAAAAGCCAAGACCTAGAACATTCCGCGCAACTGGCACGCGACGGCTGGCAACGCGCCAAAGCCGCCATCATGGGGGGCGAATACTTCATGGTCGTGCTGGATGAGTTCACCTACCCGCTGATTTACGGCTGGATGGAGGCGGCAGGTGGCGTCGAAGAAGTGGTGCAAACGCTGTTTGACCGCCCCACGCACGTGCATGTGGTCATCACAGGCCGCCGCTGCCCGCCCGAAATCATTGAACTGGCCGACACCGTGACCGAGATGACGATGGTCAAACACGCCTTCAAAGCCGGCATTCCGGCGCAGCGCGGGATTGAGGACTGAGCTGAAAGCCCTGTGATGACCACCCCTACCGAGTCCCATGCCTTCAGTCTGCCCGAGCAGCAAGCGGTGTATCGCGCCATTTACGAGCGGCGCGACATGCGCCACTTCTGTGGCGGTAGCGTGGCTGATGAAGTGCTGCAACGCCTGTTGTCCGCCGCGCACCATGCCCCCAGCGTCGGTTTCATGCAGCCCTGGCGTTTCATCCGCGTGCGCAACCTGCCGTTGCGGCTTGCACTGCATGCCTTGGTTGAGGATGAGCGGATACTCACGGCCCAGGCTTTGGGAGAACGCGAGGAGGAGTTCATGAAGCTCAAGGTGCAAGGCATCCTAGACGCAGCAGAAATACTCGTGGTGGCACTGCCGCCTGGTCGTGAAAAGCATATCTTTGGCCGCCGTACGCTGCCAGAGATGGATTTGGCGTCCGCTGCCTGTGCCATTCAAAACCTCTGGCTGGCAGCACGGGCTGAGGGTTTGGGGATGGGCTGGGTGTCGATTTTTAGTCCGGATCAGTTGGCACAATTGCTGCAGATGCCCGAAGGCAGCCGACCGATTGCCGTTCTGTGTCTGGGCCCGGTCACGACTTTTTATGACCAACCCATGCTGCAAACCGAAAAATGGGCACGCCGCGCCGTGCTTGCCGACATGGTGTTTGAAGACCGTTGGGGGCAGCTTTCCTCCTAGTTTTCTACGTCTGCAACAGCACGCCGCTTGTCCATATCCATATCCATATTCAATCCTGAAAGCTAAACGATGCCTTTTGAAAATTCCCTGTTCCAGCTTGCCCAAACCTTTTTATGGCCGGTCACCATCCTGGTGTTTGCTGTTTTTGCCTATGCTGTGATGAGTTTGGGGGCGTTTGGTGTGGAGTGGGCACGCCGCCGCAAAGAGCCGGGCCGTGTGCTGGTGTTGACGGGTACAAGCGCCAAATCGCCTGAAACGCTGGAGTTGGCCATCTTGAAAGAGCTGGAAGGCTTACGTCTGTGCAGCCGTGTCGCCCCCATGCTGGGCTTGGTCGCCACCATGATTCCCATGGGGCCGGCACTGGTCGCGGTGGCTTCGGGGCAGTCCTCAGGCGTGGCGCAAAGCTTGGCGCCGGCTTTTGCTGCGGTGATTGTGGCCTTGGTGGCCGCCTCCATCACCTTTGTGATCTACAGCGTGCGCCGCCGCTGGTTGCTGGCTGAGATGCTGGCTGTGCTGGACGGAGTGGCCGCATGAACAAGCCTCATGCCGCGATCACGGCTGAAACCACGGCTATGGGGCGCCCGCGCTCTCGTCTGCACATTTTGGATGAAGAGGATGATGACCCGGTCTTGTCCACCATCAACCTGATTGATGTGTTTTTGGTGGTGATCGGCATGCTCCTGATTGCCGTGATCAACAACCCCATGAACCCATTTGCCAACGATAAACTGACGATTATTCGCAACGAAGGCCAGCCCGACATGGAAATCATCAGCAAGGACGGCCAAAAGGTGACCCGTTTCAAAGCCAGCGGCGCATCGGGTGAGGGTGATGGCGAAAAAGCCGG
>JANPIC010000159.1:0-7788 GCA_031424795.1 Polaromonas sp.
CTTGCCCGCTATCTGCTGGTAAAGCGGTGCAAAGTCTATTTTGGCGAGATCCAGCAAGTCGTCCAGGCTGTTGATGACGAAATAGGTTTCCTGAAAATCGTCGATACAGTAATCGGTTTGCATCACGCGCCGCAGGTCAAAGGCGATGCGGTTGGGCGAGGCATCGTCCAGGGCGAAGATGCTTTCTGAATGAGACGAGGCAATGCCCGCCCCGTAAATGCGCAAACCGTCTGCTTGTTGGATCAGCCCAAACTCCACCGTGTACCAATACACACGTGCCAAATTCGCCAGCTTGCCCAGCTTTTGCGCCCGCAAGCCGCCGACACCGTAGGCTTGGATGAAGTCGGCAATCGCAGGGTTCATCAGCATGGGGACGTGGCCAAAGACGTCGTGAAACACATCGGGCTCTTCCAGGTAATCCAGCTCGTGCGGCTTGCGGATGAACTGCCCCGCCGGAAAACGCCGGTTCGCCAAGTGCTCGAAAAAAACATCGTCCGGCACCAAACCGGGCACGGCAACCACTTGCCAGCCGGTGCGTGGCATCAGCACCTCGCTCAAACGGTGGAAGTCTGGAATCTCGTCCGCACCCATGGGTAAATCACGCATGCCCTGCACAAATTCGTCGCAGGCGCGGCCCGGCAGCAGCTTGGTTTGGCGCTCAAACAGCGTTTTCCACGTTGCGTGCTCGGCAGCGGTGTAGCTGCTCCAGCCTTGGTCAATCGTCCAGTCTGGGCGTTCAGACAGTGGTTTCATGGGGGCAAAATTGTGCAAAAACAGCGTCGGCGTAGCGCGCCAGGTCGATATCCCGTTGCGACAAACCATCCACATCGTGCGTCGTCAGCGTGATGTTGACGCGGTTGTACACATTGAACCACTCGGGGTGGTGGTTGCGCTTTTCCGCCACGATGGCGATTTGCGTCATGAAGGCAAAAGCTTGCGCGAAATCGGCAAACACGAATTCACGGGTGATGGCATCGCGTTGCGCGTCGTGCTTCCAACTTGGAAGCGTTGCGAGCAACGCAGCAGTGGTCGTGGGGTTTAGTTTTTCAATCAATTTTGATACCCGCTGTTTTGATCAGCGCTCCATATTTAGTATGCTCCATTTGTACAAACTTGGCAAAATCGTAGGTGCTGAGGCGTTCTGGCGTGAAGCCCATTTTGCTGAATTTGTCTTTGTTCTCTGGCGCGTTCATGGCTTCAGCAAATGCAGCGGCGTATTTTTGAATGTCGGCATCGGCCACATGGCTGGGCGCAAAAATGCCAAACCAGGTGGAGACGTTGAAGCCTTGGATGCTGTCGTTGATGGGCGGCACATCCGGCAGGGCTTCGCTGCGTTTTTGCGTGGTCACCCCCAAAGCCAGCAGCTTGCCAGCCCGGATCTGCGGCAAGGCGGAGGCCAGGTTGTCAAACATCACGTCCACTTGACCCGACAGCAAGCCCAGCTGTGCTGGCCCTGCGCCCAGATAAGGAATATGCACCATGCTGGATTTGGTCAGCGATTTCAGCATCTCTCCCGCAATGTGTCCAATGCTGCCATTGCCGCCCGAGCTGTAGTTCAGCTTGCCGGGGTTCTTCTTGATGTGGGCAACCAGGTCTGCCGTGCTGCGAATGTTGAGTTTGGCGGCGACATCGGCGTTGATGACCAAGACGTTGGGGATTTGCGCCACCAAGCTCACGGGTTTGAAATCTTTGAGCGGGTCAAACGGGTAGTTGGGCATCAGCCACGGGTTGGCGGCGTGGGTGGCGACCGCGCCCATCAGCAATTGGTTGCTGCCAGCGGCGGACTTGGCGACTTGGTTCGCGCCAATCGTGCCGCCTGCGCCGGGCTTGTTGTCGACGATCACGGCGCTGTCCAACTTGCCGCGTGCGCCTTCCGCCAAGATGCGGGCCGAAATATCCAGCGGACCACCGGCGGGGTATGGCACAACGATGGTGATGGTTTTGCCGCTGCTTTGGGCGAATACCGCGATTGGAAAAGCAACAGGTAAAGCAATCAAACAAGCAGTCAAATATCTGGAAAAAGCAGCAGGCAGCATTAAAAATCCTTCAAGTAACGACATGAACAACGAATACTGCCATCGTAAACTTAAATTGCTGAAGTGTGGCGTGGCTGCGATTCAGCTAGCTTAAATCGTCAACTGGCGTCAAAATGCGCATAAAGTCGTGTCATTCGAGGGTGTTACACCTAGAAAAGGCGGTTTTTTGCTGCATCGCAACAAAATTACTGGTTATTTCAGGGAAAACCCTTATATTGGAGCTATGGATAAAACCAACAACCGTTCTAGCTTTCCGCTGGTGCCGATTCGCTCCTTGGGGCCGCGTCACCGAGACCGCATTGCGAAGCATTTGTTGGCGCTGGATGAGTCGGACCGCTACTTGCGCTTTGGCTATGCCGCGTCAGACGAGCAAATCAACCGCTATGCCGAGGGTTTGAATTTTGAGCGCGATGACATTTACGGCATTTTCAACCGCAAGCTAGAGTTGATTGCCATGGCGCATGTGGCTGTGGGCGACGAGCCTGAGCAGGCTAAGCATGCTGAGTTCGGCGTTTCCGTGCTCAAAGCAGCGCGTGGCCGAGGTTTTGGCGCGCGCCTGTTTGACCGCGCGGTGATGCACGCTCGCAACGAGGGGCGCGACACCTTGTTCATCCACGCCCTGAGTGAAAACACCGCGATGCTGAAAATTGCACGCAACGCTGGTGCAACGGTGGAGCGCAGCGGCTCAGAGTCGGATGCCTACCTCAAGCTCCCCGCCGCCACGCTAGCGACGCGTTTGACCGAAATGGTGGAAGACCAAATGGCTGAGGTGGATTACGGCTTCAAGCAGCAAGCCAAGCATTTTCAAGAACTGCTATCCTAGAGGCTTCGCAACAACCGCGCTCAGAACAGAATCAGTGAGCGCCACCATAGTGTCAGAACCCAGTTCTTCGTCTGCCAATTCGTCGTCGGGCAACCACAACCCCAACCAAAACCTGAACGCATCACAGGCAGACAAACGCTCGTTATTTCAAAAAATAGTCGAGTTCATCAACCCCGGCCCAGACTCCAAAGACGAGCTGTTTGAGACCTTGGCCGAGGCCGAAGACAACGACGTGATCGGCGCCCAAAGCCGCGCGATGCTGGAAGGCGTGATCCGCATGGCCGACATGAGCGCTGGCGACGTGATGGTGCCGGTGACGCGGATTGACCTGCTGGACATCGACTCCACCATGGACGAGCTGATGCACCAGGTCATAGACACCGCGCACTCGCGATTTCCGGTGTTTGAGGGCGACAAAGACAACATCATCGGCATTTTGCTGGCCAAAGACCTGCTGAAACTGCAGCGCGCGCCGGAGTTGAACATCCGCGCCCTCCTGCGCCCGCCAGTGTTTGTGCCTGAAACCAAGGGTTTGAACGATTTGTTGCGTGAATTCCGTGGCAACCGCAACCATTTGGCCATCGTCATCGACGAGTTTGGTCGCATGGCCGGTTTGCTGACGATTGAGGACGTGCTGGAAGAAATTGTCGGCGAAATCGAGGACGAATTTGACATCGTGGAAGACGAAGGCGATATTTTTGGCCTGGCCGACAAAACCTACCGCGTCAGCGGCGACACGGCGATAGAGCGCGTCAATGACGCCTTCAAAGTCACCCTGCTGGAGTCGGACTCCGACAACCAGTTTGACACCATAGGCGGCCTGGTCGCCCACGAAATGGGCCATGTGCCCAAGCGCGGTGAGCGCACGGTGCTCAATGGCCTGAGCTTCACGGTGCTGCACACCAAGGGCGGTGCGGTGAAATGGTTCAAGGTCATGCCAGAGCATATGGCAGAGTAATTGGCTGAGTAAATAGCAAAATAAACCTATGCAATTCGTGGTGCTGTTGATCGCGGGCTGGGCGCAATCCGTCAGCTTGGCTTGGCCTTTTGAGCTTGAAATACCGATTGCCGGCATCTTGCACGGCCATGCGCTGTGGTGGCTGCAACTGTTGGCGATGGCGGTGTTTGCCCAGTCACTGCTTCGCGCAGGTTCCATCAAACAAGCCGCCAGCCGCAGCTGGGTGTTCAGCACGGCCTGGATGTGCGGCAGCATTTGGTGGCTCTACATTTCCATGCACACCTATGGCGGCTTGCCCAGCTGGCTGGCTGCGCTTGCGGTGCTGCTGCTCAGCGGCTGTTTGGCGCTCTTTTATATGCTGGTTTGCATGCTTTTTAAGCGTCTAGCCGGTGTAAATAATGCCTATAGTGCTATTATTTTTGCATCGTTCTGGATGTTGGCGGAACTGGCGCGCGGCACCTGGCTGACCGGTTTTCCGTGGGGCGCTGTGGGTTATGCGCATTTGGACGGGCCACTGGCGGGCTTGGCACCGTATGTCGGCGTCTATGGCATGAGCTTTGTCGCCGCCTTTGTGGCGATGGCGGTGGCGCTGTGGTTGGGGCGCGTGCGGAATACCCATATCGGGTTTGCCAACGTGCAAGGTTTAGCCGTTGTG
Organism: Polaromonas sp.; assembly: GCA_031424795.1. Taxonomy (GTDB): domain Bacteria; phylum Pseudomonadota; class Gammaproteobacteria; order Burkholderiales; family Burkholderiaceae_C; genus Aalborgiella. The sequence goes on from JANPIC010000159.1 coordinate 4,473, forward strand.
ACCGTTTTGCTGGTCGTTTGGGGGCTGGGTTGGCAAGTCAAACCCGCAACCACGGTCGACGCCACTTTGCCCAAAGCCTTGGAGGTGACGCTGTTACAAGGCAATATCCCGCAAAACGAGAAATTCCAAGCGGGCAGCGGCATGGCAACGGCTTTGAGTTGGTATGCCGAGCAGCTTGAAAAAGTGCAAACGGGGCTGGTCGTCACCCCCGAAACCGCTATCCCATTGCTGCCGCAAAATTTGCCGCCCGAGTATTGGCGCAATTTGCAACAGCCTTTCAAAACTGAAAATGGTCAAAAAGCGGCACTGATTGGCATCCCCATGGGTAACCGCGCAGCGGGCTTTAGCAACAGCGTGATTGGTTTCAAGCCCACAGCCTTGGTTTTGTCCGCCCCCTACCAGTACAACAAAGACCACCTCGTGCCCTTTGGCGAGTTCATTCCGCCGTTTGCACAGTGGTTTATTGATTTGATGAACATCCCGCTGGGCGCGTTCAACCGTGGCGGTTCAGACCAGCCATCCTTTCACTGGCAAGGTCAGCGCTTGGGGCTGAATATTTGCTACGAAGACTTGTTTGGCGAAGAGCTGGCGGGGCGTTTTGCCAACCCTGCTAACGCACCCACCATTTTGGTCAACCTCACCAATATCGCTTGGTTTGGCAACACCGTGGCGATAGACCAGCACCTCAACATCGCCAGATTGCGCTCTATGGAGCTGGCAAAGCCGTCTATTCGCGCCACCAACACGGGCGCGACGGTGATCATCGATGCGCAAGGCAAAGTCACCCACTCGCTAGAGCGGCACACCCGTGGTGCGCTGGTCGGGCAAGTGTGGGGCAACACGGTTATCACACCGTATGCATGGTGGGTGGCTCGGTTTTGGCTGTGGCCGCTGTGGATTTTTGGGCTAGTTACTTTGCTGTGCGGCATCTGGGGGGCGCGACGCAAGTAAAATCAACGCCCTATGCTTACATTTCAGCAAATCATTCTCAAACTTCAGTCTTACTGGGACGCCCAAGGTTGCGCCCTCTTGCAGCCCTACGACATGGAAGTCGGCGCGGGTACTTCGCACACAGCTACGTTTTTAAGAGCACTTGGCCCCGAGCCCTGGAAAGCCGCCTACGTGCAGCCCAGCCGCCGCCCCAAAGACGGCCGCTATGGCGAAAACCCCAACCGTCTGCAGCACTATTACCAATACCAGGTGGTGTTGAAGCCCGCCCCGGCGAATATTCTGGAGCTGTACCTTGGTTCGCTGGAAGCTTTGGGCTTTGATCTGAAGAAAAACGACGTCCGTTTTGTCGAAGACGACTGGGAAAACCCGACGCTGGGCGCTTGGGGCTTGGGCTGGGAAGTCTGGCTCAACGGCATGGAGGTGACGCAGTTCACCTACTTCCAGCAGGTTGGCGGTATCGATTGCAAGCCCATCACCGGTGAAATCACCTACGGTTTAGAGCGTCTGGCCATGTATTTGCAGGGCGTGGACAGCGTCTATGACCTGAAATACACCGAAACCATGTCTTATGGCGACGTGTATCTGCAGAACGAAAAAGAACAATCCGCCTACAACTTCGAGCACAGCGATGTGGACTTTTTGTTCACCGCCTTCACCGCGCACGAAAAGCAGGCCAAGTATTTGATGGAACAGCAGCTCGCCCTGCCCGCCTACGAGCAGGTGCTCAAGGCCGCGCACACCTTCAATTTGCTGGACGCACGCGGCAGCATCAGCGTGACCGAGCGGGCGGCCTACATGGGCCGCATCCGCAACATCTCGCGCAGCGTGGCGCAAAGTTATCTGGAGAGCCGTGAGCGGCTGGGCTACCCCATGGCCCCGCGTGACTGGGTGGCGCAAGTGGCACCTGTGGCTAAGAAAGCAGCATGAATATGAGCACACAGAACCTACTCGTTGAATTGTTCGTTGAAGAACTGCCCCCTAAAGCCCTGAAAAAACTCGGCGAAGCCTTTGCCAGCACGCTGGCCGCGTCCCTGCAAAGCCAAGGTTTGACGAATGCAGACGCTGTGGTTACCCCATTCGCCACGCCGCGTCGTTTGGCGGCGCACATCACCGCCGTGGTGGCGCAAGCCGCTGACAAAGCCGTGTCGCAAAAACTCATGCCAGTGAGCGTGGGTTTGGATGCTGCCGGCAACGCCACGCCAGCGTTGTTGAAGAAATTGCAAGCCTTGGGTGCGGATGCCTCCGCCGTTGCGGGTTTAAAGCGCGCGCCAGATGGCAAAGCCGAAGCCCTGTTTTATGACAGCCAGGTCACCGGCGTCTTGCTGGCCGCCGGCTTGCAAAAAGCCTTGGAAGAAGCCATTGCCAAGCTCCCCATCCCCAAGGTGATGAGCTACCAGTTGGCGCAAAACTGCGAGATGCCGGGCTGGAGCAGCGTCAGTTTTGTTCGTCCTGCTCACAAATTAATAGCATTGCATGGTTCAAATACGCCGGCTATCACCATTTTAGGCCTAAAATCAGGGCGTGAAACGCTGGGCCACCGGTTTGAGGCCGCCGTGTCACCCGTGGTGGTTGCCGATGCTGACAGCTACGCCGCAACGCTGCTGAAAGACGGCGCGGTCATCGCCAGCTTTGCCGAGCGCCGTGCCGAGATTGAGCGCCAATTGGTGGCAGCTGCCGCCAAAGCCGGCGCTGCAGATGGCACAAGCTACACTCCGATTGACGATGCCGCCTTGTTGGACGAAGTCACCGCTTTGGTCGAGCGCCCGAATGTCTTGACTTGCAGTTTCGAGGCCGAATTCCTCGCCGTGCCGCAAGAGTGTTTGATTTTGACCATGAAGGCGAATCAAAAGTATTTTCCTTTGTTAGACGCTGCTGGAAAATTAAGCAACAAATTTCTGGTCGTCAGCAACATCAGCCCAGCAGACGCCAGTGCAGTGATTGGCGGCAACGAGCGCGTCGTGCGCCCGCGTTTGGCCGATGCCAAGTTTTTCTTCGACCAAGACCGCAAAAAGACGCTGGAATCCCGCGTGGCGGGGCTGGATAAAGTCGTTTATCACAACAAACTCGGCTCGCAAGGTGAGCGCATACTTCGCGTCCGCGCCATTGCCAAAGCCATTGGACAGCAATTGGGTGGTGATGTTTTGGCGACGCAAGCCGATCAAGCGGCCAACTTGGCGAAGTCCGACTTGGTGACCGACATGGTCGGTGAATTTCCTGAGCTGCAAGGCACGATGGGGCGTTATTACGCGTTAAACGACGGTTTGAGTATCGAGGTGGCCGATGCGATTGAAGACCACTACAAACCACGCTTTGCGGGCGACACGCTTCCGCGTAACGACGTGGGCGTGGTTGTGGCGTTGGCGGA
>JANPIC010000160.1:0-3648 GCA_031424795.1 Polaromonas sp.
TCTGCCAAAGTCATGGACATCGAATCCGCCAAAGCCACAGGCGCGATGATGCTGTTTGGTGAAAAATACGGCGAGACCGTGCGCGTGCTGGAGATTGGCTCGTCCAAAGAGTTGTGCGGCGGTGTCCACGTGCAGCGCACAGGGGATATTGGCTTGTTCAAAATCGTCTCCGAAGGCGGCATCGCCTCGGGCGTGCGCCGGATTGAAGCGGTGACGGGTCAAAACGCGTTGGCGTATTTGCAAGATTTGGAAGCGACCGTGGCCAAATCAGCGGCTGCACTCAAAGTTTCTCCACCCGAGCTGAGCGTGCGTTTGCACAGCTTGTTGGAACAATTCAGGGTTCAAGAGAAAGAAATCTCCGCCCTCAAAGGTCAACTCGCATCGCACCAAGGCGACGCCTTGTTGTCGCAAGCCATTGATTTAAAAGGGATTAAATTCCTCGTCGCGAAAATGGAAGGTGTCAGCGCGGCTGATGCGGCCCAGACTTTGCGCGACACGGTGGGCAAGCTGAAAGACAAGCTGAAATCTGCCGTGGTCGTTCTGGCAAGTGTCGATGCAGGCAAAGTCCAGCTCGCCACGGGAGCGACGGCGGACGTGATGGGCAAGGTCAAATCTGGCGAACTGGTCAACTTCCTGGCCGCGCAAGTGGGTGGCAAAGGTGGTGGTCGGCCAGACATGGCAATGGCGGGCGGTACGGATGCCAGCGGTTTGGACAAGGCTTTGGCGAGTGCGCAGGGCTGGGTAACTGAAAAACTCGGATAATGAGAAATTGGGTTAAAACTCAAATTTTAGGTCGTAAATATGCCTGTATTGGTGCTTAGCCGGCGTATTTATTGCCTAAGTAGCTATTAAAAATATAGCAGAATTATGCTTAAACTTAACTAATTTTGCCTATTCTTATGCCTCAATCAGCACCAAACAAGTTCATCTCTACCAGCGCCGGCAGCACGTCGCTGGTGCTGGATTCACCGCACAGCGGCACGGATTACCCGCAAGATTTTGGCCATGTGTGTGATTTAGCTACTTTGCGCCGTGCGGAAGATACACATGTTGAAAAGCTGTACAACTTCGCACCGTCATTGGGTGTGGCCTGGGTGGAAGCGCATTTTCCGCGCAGCTATTTAGACGCCAACCGCAACGTCACCGAGATTGACCCCACCATGCTGTCTGGCGTTTGGCCAGAGGATTTAGGGGCTCAGGACGCAGCCGTACAGTCAAAACTGCGTCTGGGTAAAGGCTTGATTTGGCGGATGACAGACGATGGCTTGCCGCTGTACAACCGCCCGCTCAGCGTGGCAGAGGTGCAGCAGCGCATTGCCAACTGCTGGCAGCCCTACCATGCGGCGGTGGGTCGTGCGATAGACGCAGCGCATGCCCGCCACGGCTACAGCATCCACATCAATTGCCACAGCATGCCCGCCATCAGCAGCAGCCATGCGACAGATTTTCCAGGTTTGGTGCATGCAGATTTTGTCATCGGCAATCGCGACAATACCACCTCTAGCGAAGGCTTGGTGCTCTTTATTCAGGAGCAACTAGCACAATATGGTTATGACGTCGCCATCAACCACCCCTACAAAGGCGTCGAGCTGGTGCGCCGCTACGGCAAGCCAGCGCAGCACCGCCACAGCGTGCAACTAGAGATCAACCGCAAGCTGTATATGGACGAAAACAGCTTGGCGCTGCATGCGGGGTTTGAGGCGCTGCAAGGGCATTTGCGAAGCTTGGTGCAGCAGCTTGTGGCGTACGATCCGCGATAAAAACTGCTGATTAGCATCCATTCAGCGCGCCAATAACTTAGGCAAGTTCGCCATTGCCGCCATGGCTTGGGTGCGCAGGTTGCCCATAATCGCCATCTTCTCAAGGTCGCCGGGGTCAATACCGGTCATCAGCTTGCCAAAGCCGTCTAGCCGCGTTTCGCGCATCCAGTTGCGCAGTGTTTTGTCCTGCGACCACTGGATTTGGTTCATCATGGTTACCATCATGGTGCGTGGGTAGTCTGCCAAGGTTTGGGGGAAGGGCACATCGGCGCAGAGTTTGTTTCGCACAGTATCATCAGGATAGTGCGCTTCCACATATGCAATCACGGCAGCGCTGAAGGTGGGCAGCGGTGCGCGCACCACTTGCAGCACGATTTTGTTGGGCTGAAAAATGGTTTGTCGCGCTCTAGGCTCCACGGCTGAGGCGGTGCAGTCGATGTACAGTGTGCCCGCTTCCATCGCCATGTTTCCTTTGTCCAGCACCATGTTGGCAGGTTCTAGCGCTTGTACGCGACCCATGCGAATCACGTTTTTGATACGCTGCAACATCGCTATTTCACCCTTGGATACGGTCGCAAAATGGAACATTGTGGGCGTATGCTCAGGGTAGATGCGCAGCATTTGGTCGCTGGCTTCAAGGCGCAAAAACAAGTCGTCAATACTCGTGGCGCTGGCAAAACAAGCCATTTGCGTGACTTGGCCACCGATGGAATCTTTGAAAAATTCTTCGCCCGGCTGCGTGGTGAGGCGGTTCACCAACCAAGAGTCGCGCGGCATCACCCAGCTGATGGACTCGGGCGCTGCGCCATGGTTGAGCAGCCAAATACCGGCGTCCATCGCCGTTTTGCCAGCGCCTATGATACAAAACTTGGTGGGTCGGTCTTCTGTGTTTTTAGTTTGCCACAGCTGAGTCAATGCATTTGGTGCGACCAGCCGCACGCCGTTGGCGACTTTGAACTTTGGCGTGTGCGTGGAAGGCACGGTGGGGCTGAAGTAGTTGGCATCTACCAGTTTTTTACGGACTGTTACTCGGGTTTTTGCGCCCGACAAGATGGATTCAAACGTATGCAGGCCAGTAGCGTCGCCAGCTACGTCGTTAAGCCCTGAATAATTGTTCATGGGGAAGTAGCTCACGCGGCCGCTGGTCAGCAATTTTTGGCTCATCACCTTGTCGTAATAGCCGCTGATCTCGGGGCCCGAGGCCAGCTCGTACATGCCTTGGTTCGCGCCCGCTGTGTCTTTGCGGTTAGCGCCCAAAGCCATAGAGTTGACGCCGTAAAAAGACGAAGGCTGATGCAGTGTCACAAACGGGTAAGCATCGTTCCAGTGCCCGCCTGGTTTGGCATGGCGGTCCACGATAGTGATGTGTGCGTCCGATTCTTGCACCAGCGTATCGGCAAATGCCATGCCCGAAGCGCCACTGCCGATGATCAAATAATCTGTTTCGATATGTTGCATTGTCATCCCCATAAAACACAAAAGTGATAAGCTGTTCAATCTATCACAACCTATCTGGAGCGACTATGAATACCCTTGAAATTGGCAAAAAACTGGTTGGACTGTGCCGTGAAGGCAAAAACGAAGAAGCGGTGAACACCTTGTTTTCTGCAGATATCGTCAGCGTTGAAGCCGGCGGCCCACCCGGTGCAGACACGGTGACCAAAGGTATTGCAGGCGTACTGGGTAAAGGCAAATGGTGGATGGATAACCACATCATCCACGACGCCAAAGCCGAAGGCCCTTGGCCACATGGTGACCGATTTATTGTTCGTTTCACTTATGACGTTACCTTCAAACCAGAGAGCAAACGCTTCGTCATGGACGAGGCGGCGTTGTACACCGTGGCGAATGGCAAAGTCGTGAAAGAGGAATTTTTCTACAGCATGGG
>JANPIC010000161.1:0-20133 GCA_031424795.1 Polaromonas sp.
TTTGAAATAATCATTTGGAATTATCTATAAGGACTGTCATTCCCGCGAAGGCGGGAATCCACGCGCACCACCTTGGATTCCCGCCTTCGCGGGAATGACGGATGTTGTTTTTCAAACTTTGCCTAAAGCCTGAACTTTCCACGCCAGCCACATTTTGCGCAGCGGCGTCAGTTTGATGCGCTGCGTCATCACCTCAAAGTTGTCCCGCTCAATCTCTCTAAGCAAGCTGCGGTAAATGCTGGCCATCATCAAGCCCGGTTTTTGGGTGCGAAAGTCGGCTGGCGGCAGCATTTGGATTGCTTCGTCATACAAACCATGTGCCCGCTGCGCTTGGAAAGCCATCAGCGCTTGAAAACGGGTATCAAAATCGGGCAGGGCGCTTGCTGGCGTGTAATTCAGCAGCTCGTGCGCTTTCACGTCAAACTGCTGCAGCTCGTTCATAGGCAGGTAAATCCGCCCCCGCCGCGCGTCTTCACCCACGTCGCGGATGATGTTGGTCAGCTGAAAAGCCTGCCCCAGCTTGTGCGCGTATTCGGTCGTTTTGGGGTCAGTCTGCCCAAAAATCTTAGCTGCCACCTCGCCCACCACACCGGCGACCAAGTGGCAATAGCGCTGCAAATTGGGGTAATCCAAGTAACGCGATTGGTTTAAATCCATCTGGCAGCCGTCAATCACGGCCTGCAAATGCCGTTCTTCAATGCCGTAAGTTGCACAAAGTGGCATCAGCGCCTTCATGACGGGGTGAGTCGCTGGTTGTGAGGGATTGCCCGCAAACGCCTTAGCCACCTCCGCCTGCCACCAAGCCAGCTTGGTAGCCGCCACCCCGGGGTCCACCATCTCATCCACCACATCGTCCACCTCCCGGCAAAACGCATAAAACGCCGTGATCGCGGCGCGGCGCGGCTTGGGCAGGAACAGAAAAGCGTAATAAAAACTGCTGCCAGAAGCGGCAGCTTTCTCTTGGACGTATTGCTCAGGGGTCATGGGCAGTATTGTTACATTCAAATGGCTACATCCACAGCGCCCGCCACCCAATCACCACATAATCCAACTTAGTCAGCTTGGGTCGCATAACCAGCATCGCATAATCCAGCGCTTTGATTTTGTCTAGGATGCGTAAGCCGCCTTGAACGACGAATCTAAGCTCCCAGCCGGCTCTGCCTGGGATTAAATGCACTAATTGAGAGCCTTTTAGCATCCTAGCCGACGTATTTATTGCCTGAAATGCTATTAATTTAGTAGCATTCTCAGTTTGTTTTAAGCTGATCAAGTCTGCGCGGCTAACGTTGAATTGGGTGCAGGCGCCTTCAGGCAGGTAAAACCGGCCACGTGGGATGTCTTGGCTGAGGTCTTGCCAGAAGTTGATGAGTTGCAGGGCGGTGCAGATGTCGTCGCTGTAGCCCAACGCAACGTCGTCGGTGATGCCGTAAAGGTGTAACAGCAAGCGACCTACGGGGTTGGCGGAGCGGGCGCAGTAGTCGTGCAATTCGGCTTCGTTGGCATAACCTTGGCCGTCGCGGGTTTTGCGGATGTCTTGCTCGAAAGCGCTGAGTAAATCGTCTAAGTGATTGATGGGTAATGAGAATTTGGAAATGACAGCGGCTAAGGAGGTGAAGACTTGCGGCCAACGGGTTGAAATGGGGGTGCTTTTCGACGCTGCGAATGCTGAAAATAAATCGGCGCGGAAGGCGGCTAGGTCGTCTAGGCGTTGCTGCGGCGTAGCGTCGCCTTCGTCCGCGAGGTCATCCGCTGTGCGTGCAAACCAGTAAATCGCGGCAATGGCAGGGCGCAGGTGGGGCGGGCAGAGCCAGCTGGCTACGGGGAAGTTTTCGTAGTGGGTGATTTCTTGGACGGATTGCGGGGCTGGCATGGGGATAGTTTAATCAGGTTAAAATAGAGGGCTTACCAATTTTGAATGCGGCTTGGAATGATTTCCGGCGGCAATTTTGAGAGTTTTTCGATGCGCGGGTGGCGAAATTGGTAGACGCACCAGGTTTAGGTCCTGACGTCCGCAAGGATGTGGGGGTTCGAGTCCCCCCCCGCGCACCATCGATCAACTGTTTTTTTGACCCTATTGAAGTGAGACCGACATGGCTGTAACTGTTGAAACCCTAGAAAAATTAGAGCGCAAAATCGTTTTGTCGCTCCCTACCAGCGTGATTGCGACTGAAGTCGACGCGCGTTTGAAAAAGCTCGCCCGTACTGTGAAACAAAACGGTTTCCGCCCAGGCAAAGTGCCTTTGAGTGTGGTGGCGCAGCAATATGGCTATTCTGTCCATTACGAAGTGATGAACGACAAAGTCGGCGAGGCGTTTGCCGTCGCTGCTAATGAAGCCAAGTTGCGTGTGGCTGGTCAACCAAAAATCACGGAAAGCGAAACCGCAACTGAAGGTCAAATGACGTTTGACGCGGTGTTTGAAGTGTTCCCAGAAGTCAAAATCGCTGATTTGGCAACGGCTGAAGTCGAGAAATACTCGGCTGAAGTGACAGACGCTGCGATTGACAAAACACTGGACATTTTGCGTAAACAGCGCCGTACATTCTCTCAGCGTGCTATGGATGCCGGTGCGCAAGACGGCGACCGCGCAACGGTTGACTTCGAAGGCAAAATCGACGGCGAAGTGTTCCAAGGCGGCAAGGCCGAGGCATACCAGTTCATCGTGGGCGATGGCCAGATGTTGAAAGAATTTGAAGAAGCTGCCCGTGGTATGAAATCTGGCGAAAGCAAGACTTTCCCATTGGCGTTCCCAGCGGACTACCACGGCAAAGACGTGGCGGGCAAAACGGCTGATTTCATGTTGACTATCAAAAAGCTGGAAGCAGCGCATCTGCCAGAAGTGAACGATGCTTTGGCAAAATCACTCGGCATTGCAGACGCGACAGTTGCTGGTTTGCGCTCAGACATCAAGAAAAACTTGGAACGTGAAGTCAAAGCGCGTTTGTTGGCTAAAAACAAGCAATCTGTGATGGACGCTTTGGTCGCCAAGGCAGAGTTGGACTTGCCAAAAGCCAGCGTCAAAGCTGAGCTGGACCGCATGGTTGAAGGCGCACGCGCTGATTTGAAGCAACGCGGCATCAAAGATTTCGACAAAATGCCAATTCCTGAAGATATTTTCCAGCCGCAAGCTGAACGCCGTGTGCGTTTGGGCTTGGTCGTCGCTGAGTTGGTGAAAGCCAACAGCTTGCATGCCAAGTCAGAGCAAGTGTCTAGCCACATCGAAGAGCTCGCCGCCAGCTACGAAAAGCCAATGGACGTGATTCGTTGGTACGGCAGCGATAAAAACCGCATGGCTGAAGTTGAAGCCATCGTGATCGAAAACAATGTGACCAATTTTGTGCTGTCAAAAGCCAAAGTGGCTGACAAAGCGATTACTTTTGACGATTTGATGGCGCAACAGTAATTAACTGATCTACCTTTATAAACTGGGGCTTGTGTTTTCGGACGCAAGCCCCATGTTTTTTGGGTGCATTCCTTTGGTACAGTCAAACCCTGTCAACTTGTCGTACAGTACGACTGTTATGTACACGTTTAACATGCACATCATTTAACTTGGAGTCTTCATGAGCAATATTTATTCGCAGTTCGGCACGCAAATGGCCACATACGCACAATCTCATACGCAAGAGATTCAAGGTTTGGGCATGGTGCCCATGGTGATCGAGCAATCTGGCCGTGGCGAGCGTTCTTACGATATTTACTCACGCCTGCTCAAAGAGCGCGTGATTTTTCTGGTCGGTCCAGTGAACGACTACGTGGCTAACCTGGTAGTGGCACAGCTCTTGTTCCTTGAGAGCGAAAACCCAGACAAAGACATTTCTTTCTACATCAATTCCCCAGGCGGCTCAGTTTCCGCTGGTATGGCGATTTTTGACACCATGAACTTTATCAAGCCTGAAGTGTCTACCCTGTGTACTGGCATGGCTGCCAGCATGGGTTCGTTTTTGCTGATGGCTGGTGCTAAGGGCAAGCGCTTTTCGTTGCCAAATTCAAAAGTCATGATTCACCAGCCATCTGGCGGTAGCCAAGGCCAAGCGACTGAGATCGAAATTGCCGCGCGTGAAATTTTGAAAACACGTTCTCAATTGAACAAAATCTACTCTGAGCGTACAGGTCAAACACTGGCAAAAATTGAAGCGGACATGGAGCGTGATTTCTATATGACGGCTGATGAAGCCAAAGAGTATGGGTTGATTGACGCTGTGATTTCAAAACGGCCATAAAACATTGCTAAAAAGGCCTTAAAAAGGCCATTTTTGGGCTGTTTCGGTACCTTTTTGGTTATCATTGCTTTATTATTTGAAAAAGGTGCTTCTATATGGCCGAGAAAAAAGGCGCATCTGGCGAAAAAACGTTGTTTTGCTCGTTTTGTGGGAAAAGCCAGCATGAAGTTAAAAAACTGATTGCTGGTCCGTCGGTGTTTGTGTGCGACGAGTGTATTGAGCTGTGCAACGAGATTATTCGTGACGAGCTGCCCGTTATCGCGGCAGACGAAGCGCGCAAAGCACGCGGTGATTTACCGACACCGGCTGAAATCAAAGCCAATTTAGACAGTTATGTGATCGGCCAAGACGTTGCCAAGCGCACCTTGGCTGTGGCGGTGTACAACCATTACAAACGTTTGCAGCACAAAGACAAGTCGAAAAAAGACGATGTGGAGTTGGCAAAAAGCAATATTTTGCTGATTGGGCCTACAGGTTCAGGCAAAACGTTTTTGGCGCAAACACTGGCGCGCATGTTGGACGTGCCGTTTGTGATGGCAGATGCGACCACGCTGACGGAAGCTGGCTACGTGGGTGAAGACGTTGAAAACATCGTCTCTAAATTGCTGCAAAGTTGCAATTACGAAGTTGAACGGGCGCAGCGCGGCATTGTCTACATTGACGAAATCGACAAAATTTCACGCAAGTCAGACAACCCATCCATCACCCGCGACGTGTCAGGCGAGGGCGTGCAACAAGCGCTGTTGAAGCTGATCGAAGGCACGATGGCGAGCATCCCACCGCAGGGCGGGCGCAAACACCCCAACCAAGATTTCTTGCAAATCGACACCACCAACATTTTGTTTATTTGCGGCGGCGCGTTTGCGGGCTTGGAAAAAGTCATTGAAAACCGCACAGAAGCATCCGGCATTGGCTTCAGCGCCATGGTGAAAAGCAAAGAAGTGCGCAGCATCACCGAAGTGTTCAACGAAGTTGAGCCAGAAGATCTGATCAAGTTCGGCATCATCCCTGAGCTGATTGGTCGTATGCCGGTGATCGCCACTTTGGCGGAACTGAGTGAAGACGCGTTGATGCAAATCTTGACCGAGCCGAAAAACGCTTTGGTGAAGCAATACAGCAAGTTGCTGGCCATGGAAGGCGTGGATCTAGAAATTCGCCCCTCTGCACTCAAAGCGATCGCGCAAAAAGCCTTGAAACGCAAAACAGGTGCGCGTGGCCTGCGTTCCATCTTGGAATTGGCACTGATCGACACCATGTACGAATTGCCCAACCAAACCAACGTTGAAAAAGTCGTGATCGACGAATCAACCATCATTGAAAACAAACCACCATTGATGGTTTACCGCGATCTTGCTAAAAAAGCTTAAAGGCTACTGATGTCCGCACCTATTGCATTACCTGCTGAACCCTTAGATTTGCCCTTGTTGCCACTGCGTGATGTGGTTGTGTTCCCGCACATGGTTATTCCACTGTTTGTGGGTCGTCCAAAAAGCATCAAAGCGCTTGAGCTGGCGATGGCGGCTGAGCGCCGCATCATGTTGGTGGCGCAAAAAACTGCGGCTAAAGATGAGCCATCCGTGACTGACATGTTTGATGTCGGTTGTGTGTCTACGATTTTGCAAATGCTGAAGCTGCCGGATGGTACGGTAAAGGTGTTGGTAGAAGGCCAGCAGCGTGCTACGGTTAACCGTGTTGATGATGCTGAAACGCATTTCACAGCCAATATTACGCCGATAGAAACCCAAGACGTCAAGCTCACGGCCAAGGGCGAGAAAACGCCTGAAATCGAAGCCTTGCGCCGCGTGGTGATGCAGCAGTTTGACCAATATGTTAAGTTGAACAAAAAAATTCCACCTGAAATCTTGAGTTCCATTTCCAGTATTGACGACCCAGGTCGTTTGGCGGACACGATTGCTGCGCACTTGCCATTGAAGCTGGAAAACAAACAAGTCATTCTCGATTTGTCTGACATCAAAGCGCGCTTGGAAAGTCTGTTCGAGCAAATAGAGCGTGAAGTTGACATCTTGAATGTGGATAAAAAAATCCGCGGTCGTGTCAAACGCCAGATGGAGAAAAATCAACGCGATTTTTACTTGAATGAGCAGGTCAAAGCTATTCAAAAAGAATTGGGTGATGGTGAAGAGGGCGCTGATCTTGACGATCTAGGCAAGAAAATCAAACTCGCCAAAATGAGCAAGGAAGCTTTGAAGAAAGCCGAAGCTGAGCTCAAAAAACTCAAGCTGATGTCGCCCATGTCTGCAGAAGCAACGGTGGTGCGCAATTACATCGATGTGCTGATCGGTTTGCCTTGGGCCAAAAAAACGAAAATCAAACACAACTTGCCAGAAGCGGAAAAAGTGCTGAATGCAGACCATTTCGGGTTGGACAAAGTCAAAGACCGAATTTTGGAATATCTCGCGGTGCAGCAGCGCGTTGACAAAGTCAAAGCGCCGATTCTGTGCTTGGTGGGGCCTCCGGGTGTGGGAAAAACGTCCTTGGGTCAATCGATTGCCAAAGCGACCGGGCGTAAGTTTGTGCGCATGGCCTTGGGGGGTATGCGTGACGAGGCAGAAATTCGTGGTCATAGACGCACTTACATTGGCGCTTTGCCGGGTAAAGTGTTGTCAAATTTAAGCAAAGTGGGTACACGCAACCCATTGTTCTTGTTGGATGAAATTGACAAGCTGGGTACGGAATACCGTGGCGACCCGTCAAGTGCTTTGCTTGAAGTGTTAGACCCTGAGCAAAACCATACCTTCGCCGATCATTACGTTGAAGTTGATTTTGATTTGAGCGACGTGATGTTTGTCGCCACCTCAAACTCGATGAATATTCCTTCGGCTTTGTTGGATCGTATGGAAGTGATTCGTTTGGCGGGTTACACCGAAGACGAAAAAACAAATATTGCCATCACGTATTTGTTGCCTAAGCAAATGACAAACAATGGTGTGAAAGCCAGCGAGCTGAAGGTGCCGTATGAAACGGTGCGTGACATTGTTCGTTATTACACACGTGAAGCTGGGGTGCGCTCGCTGGAACGTGAGTTGTCAAAAATTTGCCGCAAGGTCGTCAAGGGCTTGTTGCTCAAGACTTACAAAGCGCCTGTGACCGTGACACCTGACAATCTCAACGATTATTTAGGTGTGCGTAAATTTAGCTATGGTCGTGCTGAAGAGCAAAACCAAATCGGTCAAGTGGTTGGCTTGGCTTGGACCGAAGTTGGTGGTGATTTGCTGACCATTGAAGCGGCCATCATGCCAGGTAAAGGCGTAATCACGCGTACAGGTTCGCTAGGCGATGTGATGAAAGAATCCGTCGAAGCGGCGCGCACTGTAGTACGTAGCCGTGCCAAGCGGCTAGGCATCAAAGAAGAGATGTTTGAGAAGCGTGATATTCATATTCATGTGCCTGATGGCGCTACACCGAAAGATGGTCCAAGCGCTGGCGCGGCGATGACGACGGCGTTTGTTTCTGCGTTGACGGGCATACCTGTTCGCGGTGACGTGGCGATGACGGGTGAGATTACCTTGCGCGGTGAAGTGACTGCTATTGGTGGCTTGAAAGAAAAACTGCTGGCTGCTTTGCGCGGTGGTATCAAGACTGTATTGATACCAGAAGAAAATGCCAAGGACTTGCAAGATATTCCTGAGAATGTAAAAAACGGTTTAGAAATCGTGCCTGTGCGTTGGATTGATAAAGTGTTGGAATTGGCATTGGAGCGCGTGCCAACACCCTTGGTTGATGTTGATCCAATCGTTGATGTTGTGTCGGCTGCTGCAAACTTGTCCGCAACGCAAACTGCATCGACAGAATCTATCAAACATTAATTTGAAAATTTTTAAAAGACGAAAAAAATAGGCTATAATTAGTCTATCGATATGCGGGAATAGCTCAGTTGGTAGAGCGCAACCTTGCCAAGGTTGAGGTCGAGAGTTCGAGACTCTTTTCCCGCTCCAATTTTTCAAAAAGGGAAGCTTAGGCTTCCCTTTTTTGTATAGATTAACGATGTGATCAATATTAAAGTGAATGCTAGAATATTGACGCATTAAATGAAGTTTTGGCGCAGTAACAAAGCGGTTATGTACCGGATTGCAAATCCGAGTAGGTCGGTTCGACTCCGGCCTGCGCCTCCAAATTGCTCGGCTATGTGTTTTTACGCGTAGTTTGACAGCCTCGATGGTGGAATAGGTAGACACAGCGGACTTAAAATCCGCCGCTTTCGTTCATAGCGGGCGTGCCGGTTCGATTCCGGCTCGAGGCACCACCTACAAACAATCAACTTTTAGTAAATTTTCTATCGAAAATAAATTGAATATTCATATTCAATATCGATGTATGATTTGCTTAATCATTTGCTCTACCTTAGTTTTATGACTCGCTACAACGCTCCTTTTGAAATTCATGTGCATGGCCAAGTTGCACTGCTACCTAGCGTCAAATTTGAGCAAATTCAAGATGCGTTGAAACCACTTTGGAGTTACTCGGGCGCGCGATCTCTGTCAGATGGCGCGGGAAGTTCGTATGAAGAAGAGCCAGGCATCAAATTTGATGCAACAGAGCATCTTTTGCAAATGTGCTGGACCGTACCTGGCGACGAAGATTTTCGCCAGTCGCTCGACGAAATGTGTATGAATCTTAATGAGATCGCTGAAACTGGTGCGGCGATTGAAGTGACGTTTTACGACACTGAGTTTGATGATGAAGATCGAGATGAAGACCCCAGTGTCGAAGACGATTCTCGTGACGACTTCTTGATGTTGTTTGTAGGCCCAACGCCAGCTGCCATCATGCAAGTGCAGCGCGATTTATTGGTGCAAGATGTTGTCAATCTCATGGAGCGACATTTTGATGGTTCAGAGCTAGCTGGTGTTGTTGCAGAGGTTGATAAATTGTTCACAGAACGTTTTGATGCCTTGGTGAACTCTCTTGAATTGGGTAAGCCACCGCGTGGCAGTGGCGGCGCTGGCGGTTCAGCGCATGGCGGCGGCGGTCGCCGCCCAAAACATTTGCATTGATATAACTACGCTGAAGTAATAAAACTGTGGCGCTCTTTTCCCAAGACTCATTGAACCTTGGCGTTAAAAAGCGCGAAGTCTTTGGCTGGGCGATGTATGACTTTGCCAACTCCGGCTACACCACAGTCGTCATCACCGCCGTATTCGCCGCTTATTTTGTAGGGGGCATTGCACAAAAAGCGGAGTGGGCGACTTTTGCGTGGACGGCGGCACTCAGCGTGTCCTACGCCATCGTCATGCTGACCATGCCCAGTATTGGTGCGTATGCTGACATGCATGCGGCGAAAAAGCGATTGTTGGTTTTAACGACTGTTGCGTGTGTTATCGCCACAGCAGCCTTGGCTTTTGCTGGGCCGGGTAGTGTTGCGCTAGCTATTTTGTTGATTGTTTTGTCCAATACCTTTTACTCTTATGGTGAATCATTAACGGGTGCATTTTTGCCCGAGTTGGCTAAGCCAGAAGCTTTTGGCAAAGTTAGCGGTTGGGGCTGGAGTTTTGGTTATTTCGGTGGCATGTTAGCTTTGGGCATCAGTTTGGCTTATGTGCTGTGGGCGCAAAGCAAAGGCATACCAGCAGATAAATTTGTACCTGTGACGATGCTGATTACCGCCGTGATTTATGGTGCGGCAGCTTGCGTGACTTTTTGGTTGCTGAAAGAGCGCGCTACGCCAAACCCTAAAGCTTTGCAGCAAAGCGGCTTGAAAGCGTCGTTAGCACAGCTGAAAACAACTTTTAAACAAGCGCAACGATTCAAAGATTTCATGTGGTTTTTAGCTTGTGGCGTGTGTTACCAAGGTGGTGTTGCCGTCGCAATTACTTTGGCTGCCATCTACGCGGAGCAAGTGATCGGCTTCAAACCGCAAGAAACCATGGTGCTGATTTTTGTGCTGAACATCGCCGCGGCTGTTGGTGCTTTCGGATTTGGTTATTTTCAAGACAAAGTAGGGCACAAAGTAGCCTTGGGTATCACCTTGCTGGGCTGGATTGCGACTTGCATCATCGCTGCCATCACAACGACCAAAGGTGGTTTTTGGTATGCAGCTGCTATTGCCGGTTTTTGCATGGGCAGTAGTCAATCTGCGGGTCGTGCCATGGCTGCGATGTTTGCGCCACCCAAACAGGTTGGTGAATTCTTTGGGCTGTGGACGTTTGCCACGCGCTTAGCCAGTATCATTGGGCCTCTAAGTTATGGCGCGATCACTTGGATGACTGGCGGAAACCAACGCATTGCCATCATGTCCACTTCCGTGTTGTTTATTGCCGGTTTGCTGTTGCTTATCCCTGTGAATGTTGCACGTGGGCGTGCCGCAGCACTGAATACTGCCTAGTTAAAAATGAATCAACCAACTTTAAATGTCGTCAATTGTCCAGATGCGCAAGGCCAGCATCGCATGGCTTATTGGCAGTGGGGTGAAGAAAATAGCGATCACGTCATTATTTGCGTCCACGGCCTGTCGCGTCAAGGGCGAGATTTTGATGTCTTGGCGCAAGCGCTGTGTGACTCTGCGGCGGGAAAATTGCGCGTTGTTTGCCCCGATGTGGTCGGTCGTGGCAAAAGCGACTGGCTCAAAGACCCTATGGGCTACCAAATTCCGCAATACGCAGCAGACATGGTGGCGTTGATTGCGCAGCTGCAACCCAAAACGCTGGATTGGGTGGGAACCAGCATGGGTGGTTTGATCGGTATGGTGGTCTGCGGGCAGCCTGATTTACCAATGCCAGTGCCTGTCAGAAAACTCGTCTTGAACGATGTGGGTCCAGCCATAGAGTGGCATGCGATTCAACGGATTGGTCAGTACCTTGGTAAAGCAGGCCAGTTTGAGACGGTTCAGCAAGCGGCAGATGCCATGTGGGCAGTGTCTAGCAGCTTTGGCCCGCATACCAAAGAGCAATGGTTGGCCTTGTCTCAAGCCATGGTCAAACCTAGTGGCACTGGGTTTACGCTGCACTACGACCCCGCCATCGCTATACCGTTTGATACGGCGACTGAAGAATCTACCAAGCAAGGCGAAACCATGCTGTGGGCGCTGTATGACAACATCAAAGCGCAAACTTTGATCACACGCGGCGCTCAGTCAGATTTGCTGTCCGTTGCTACCGCGCACGCTATGACGCAGCGCGGCCCGAAAGCGCAGCTAATTGAATTTGCTGGCGTTGGCCACGCGCCCATGTTTGTTGCGGCAGATCAAGTCAAAGCTGCAGTAGATTTTTTAGTGGGAAAGCCGTAAACCTTGACTGAAACTGCACCACAAGCAAACTCTGAAGCTAGCAACGAAGATACACTAGTACGTGCCAGAGTTTTTGCCGAACCTTTTCTTCGTCACGCCACTTTAGAAACGGGAGAAAACGCGTGGCTGCATGCACAGGCGGTTTCGCAAATTTTGCTGAATATTGGTGGCTCAGAAGCCATGCAAGCTGCCAGCTATTTGGTTTACACCTGCGAGCATTTGAACAAACCGCTTGAGGTGATTGGTCAAGCGTTTGATGAAAATTTAGCATCCTTGGCAGTGGAAACCACCAAGTTGATGCAGGTGCAAAAACAAACGCGCGCTGCAACCGCCGCAGCCCATACCGAAACTGTGCGCAAAATGCTGCTGGCGTTCTCACGCGATTTGCGGGTGGTGATGCTGCGCTTGGCGTCACGTCTGCAATCATTGCGCTACTTTGCTGCCAGCAAAGCCGAGGTTTCTGAAAGCTTGGCGCGCGAGTCGCTGCAAGTGTTTGCACCACTGGCAAATCGTTTGGGTATTTGGCAAATCAAGTGGGAAATGGAAGACTTGTCTTTCCGATTTCTTGAACCACAAACCTACAAAGAAACAGCCCGTTTGCTCGATGAAAAGCGCACACTGCGTGAAGACTATGTCGAGCAACTGCGTGAACAACTGCAAACCGATTTAGCCAAGCAGGGCATCAAAGCCGAGGTGCAAGGTCGTCCCAAGCACATTTACAGCATTGTCAAAAAAATGCGCGGTAAAGCATTGGGTTTTGACCAGGTGTTTGACATTCGTGCTTTGCGTGTGATTGTGGCCGAAATCGACGATTGCTACGGCGCGCTCGGTTGGGTGCATGCGCAATTTTCACCGATCAGCGACGAGTTTGACGACTACATCGCCAAGCCCAAAGCCAATGGCTACCAGTCTTTGCACACCGTTGTGCGCGATGCGTCTGGCCAAGCCATTGAGGTGCAAATTCGCACCCAAAGCATGCACGATAAGGCCGAACACGGTGTCGCCGCGCACTGGGTGTACAAAGAAGCAGGTGCCAAAGGCTACGCAGGCGTGTCCGCGACGGGCAGTTATGACGCCAAAATTGCCGTACTGCGCCAACTGCTGGCTTGGGAGCGAGATTTATTAACACAGACTGAGCAAACCGAAGCCAGTCAGGAATCAGCCGCAATACTGAGTGACCGCATCTATGTGCTGACGCCAGAAGCTGCCGTGGTTGAGCTGCCGCAAGGTGCAACAGCTGTCGATTTTGCTTACACCTTGCATACAGACCTGGGTCATCGCTGCCGAGGAGCCAAGTTGGATGGTGTGATGGTGCCGCTCAACACGCCGCTTAAAAATGGCCAAACCGTTGAAATCAATGCAGCCAAAGAAGGTGGTCCGTCGCGCGATTGGCTCAATGCTGATCTGGGTTATTTAACCAGCAGCCGCGCCAAAGCCAAGGTGCGGGCTTGGTTCAACGCTTTGGCCATGATGGAGACCATCGCGCGTGGTCGCGAAGCCGTTGAAAAACTCCTGCAGCGCGAAGGCAAAACCGCTATCAAGTTGGTCGATTTGGCGGTGCAGCTCGGCTTCAAATCGGCTGACGAGCTGTTTGAAGTGGTCGGTAAAGACGAATACTCGTTGCGCACCATTGAAGCATTTTTCAAGCCACCAGCGCCAGAATTAAGTACGGAAGAGCTGCTGCACAAGCGCGCCAAAGCAGAAAAAACACCAACGGGTGGCGTCTTGGTCGTTGGTGTTGACTCGCTCCTGACCCAGCTTGCCAAATGTTGCAAACCCGCACCAGGCGACGCCATTGGTGGCTATGTGACGCGAGGCAAGGGTGTCAGCATCCATCGCCAGAGTTGCAGCAACTTTCAAGCCTTGGTGACGCGCAATGACGCCAATGACGAAGGACGCGTGATTGACGTGGCTTGGGCCAAAGACAAGTTGGCTAGCGCAAGCACCGCATCCAGCGGTAGTGCTAACGAGGTTTACCCCGTCGATGTGGTGATTGAAGCCGCTGACAGCCAAGGCTTGCTGAAAGCGATTTTGGAAGTGTTTTCCAAAGACAAGCTCAACGTTATCGCCGCCAACACCCAGTCGCACCGCAGCAGTGGTGGCGACACGGCAGTGATGACTTTCACGGTTGAAGTGACCAATTCAGCACGTTTGAACAAAGTGCTCAGCCAAGTACTAGAAGTGCAGGGCGTGCGCTCTGCGCGTAGACGATAGCGGATAGCGGATAGCGGCAAAGATAAAGACAAAACGGAAGTGCGAACTGAGAAAGCATGCTTTAGCCTGCTATAATTCGCATTGTCGAACAGACTTTTAGGCGCGTAGCTCAGCTGGTTAGAGCACTACCTTGACATGGTAGGGGTCGTTGGTTCGAGTCCAATCGTGCCTACCAATTTTCCAAGCTTGTAACCCTTATAGATCAATGGGTTACAGGCTTTTTTGGTTTTTGAAGCTCCGTTTCATGCGCAACAAAATGAGAACGGTATGAAAAAAGTATGAAAACAGCGCTTTCATAAAATCACAAATTCATTGATTAGGATTTGGCGTATTTAGGCCAGAATATTTTGAATGCCGTCATTTAAATGGCTTTTTTCAAATTTAAAAGTGATCTTCAGTCCGCAACAATCGTTGCATGAATACACAAAACACCACACCTACCGACAATTCTGGAAGCTTATTAAAGTTGAAGGAGGTAATGCGTCAAACTAGCTTGGATCAATCTTTATAAGTCTGTGATACCTGTAATTAATTAGCAAAGCTAATTCACAACTGATCCAGCGTTTTCTTTTTGTGGTGCGCAGTAGGCCTGCAGTGTTAACAAAGTGTTGCTAAAACAAATCTTCTTTGTAACGTTGAATCTCACTTGTCATAGTTAGCAACTTGTTGGCTTGCTGAACCACAAATCCTGCAATATCAGAAACCAGTGTTTTTTCATCACCCACGTAAACTGCATCTTGCGCTTGTAGGGGTGCTTCCACCAAAGCTATTTTGCACAAATTGACTAATTCACGTGCAAAGAAGGCTCGGTTGATGCCACAACGCACGCAAAAATCAGCAAGGTTGAATGATTTAACGTTTTCCAACTCGAAAGCATCACCAAACGCCATGGCTAAAGAGTGTTCCAACTTGTCGTGGTCATACTGCATGACGCTCACCAAGTCATAGAGTTCGGCAACACGCAAGCCTGCGCGATCAACTTCAAATGAAATGTTTTTACCATGGGCATCGCTGTTGCCAAACAGTAGTGTGGTCGCCGCCCACAAAATCAGGCGTTGCGTGCCAATGGCCGGCACTTCCAAATACTTTTTGCATTGAAAGATAGACGCAAAACCAACGCCATCACGAATATGGGCCACATCATCGCCATTGCCAAAGTTGCGCTCATGTTTGAAACTCACCGGTGCATCGACGGCCTGGCAACCATCAATGATGTGCAACCTATTCATCAAATCAATGTGGACTGTTTTGCCAGTGGCTTGACCTTTCGCATCTATGAGCTCAACCTCTTGCGCTTCATGGCGTGGTTGCCGGTCAAATCGTCGGACAGACAACACGGGTGAGGGCACGCGCAGAATATCGACGTGGGCGACATTCGATTGTTTGTAGCGCGCCAAGCTGATACGCTCTGCCAGCTTCATGCAGAAATGCTCGTTGGCCACCATACAAGGCATGGTCGCATGGGTGCTTTCAGGCTTGATGATGTGTGTCGATGATAAAGAACCATCTACCAAAAAGAGCCTTCCTGCATGCTGATGCACCATCAGTTTGTCCTGGAAACCGGCTACCGATGCGCGTACCTTACCATCCCAAATAGTGAAAGGTGTTTGGCTTCGTTCGTTGATGCGTGCTTGTAGTTCCGGTAGGCTGATTTTTCGGCAAACCGCCTTTAACGCTTTGGGCGCTTGCCCAGCGGGGAGAAAGGTCAAACCGCCTGTGGTTTCCTTGCCCAGCTGACGAATCAAAGCGAACACATTGTTTTTTTGGATGTTGTTGAAGCTGCAGGCAATATCCAAGGCGCGGCCTTCGGGCAGCAGGTTTTCTAAAAACCGTTTAAGGGTGGCGCTGCTACCGGTATTATTTAATGGCAGGTGAGGGGACAAAGCGTAGCCTTTGGGCGAATTGACCCATGCTTCGGCGTATTGCAGCTGATAGGTGTCGGTTTGTGGCTCAAAGCTTAGCCTTGCAACCAAGACTGTGCCTGCGTAAATATCCAAGGCATAGTCGAGATTCTGGAAATCAAAGCGCATGGTCATGGGGTCTGGTCTAGTTCTTTTGTCAGGGCTTGCAAGGCCGGTGCCAATCTAACGGCATGCTGCGCAGGCAGGGTCATCAGGTGCAAACCCATACCTTGCAAAATCAGCAACAGTTTGTTGGTTGTGATTGGCTTGCCGTTCTCACAGCGCGAGAGCAGATCTGCCGACACGCCGCACAGCGCGGCAGCATCATCAATACGCAGTGCCAGCTTGGCCCGTTGGTTACGAACGATATGACCAAGGCTGGCAATATCATGGATCAACCATGTGGTATCTGGCTGGATAGGCGGTAGTTTTCTGGACATTGTTGCGGCATTCCGAAATTAAGATTAAATATTAGCACAAATAGTCTTAATTCACAAATACCGAAACTATAATGATTTACTTTAAAAATTGACTATTCTTTCGGAAAATAAGAATTTAATTTCTCCGCCACATGTGGCGGAGATTCTATGAATGCAGCACTTTTAACAAATTGCGCCGCTTTGAACTCAAAACAGCAGCAGGCGTTGCGGCTTGGCTACCGTCTTCAATTTCAATAAGCTCTTGGTACAACCGACTAAAACCCAAATCATCTTCGGATAAGCTGAGTGCAAATCTAATTTTGATAATCCGTTTTGACATGCTTTAAGAATAAGGTATGCTTACCTTAATGCAAACTTGAAGACAGTTGTCAAATAAGCGTCAATCAATATTTATTTTTAAATTTCACTCAAACTCAACGAAGACGCCATCTTGGGAAGTCCAGACTTTCTTCTGGTGTATTTGGTAATGATGTGAATCGCGCATTGGCGGTTGCAATGGAACTTGAATATGGTTCAGTTCATGTGAATGGTTCGACAGTGCAAAACGAAGCTCAAGCACCATGCTGCGGAACCAAAAATAGCGGTTATGGACGTTTTGATGGACGTGCAGTGATTGATGAATTCACTGAATTGAAATGGGTAACCATTGAACCTTACGAGCAACAGTACCCATTCTGATCTAGCAGTACTAAATGGCACAATAAAGCAGCCTAGCGCGCTTTGTTGTGTTCTTCCAATTGAATGGTGCCATATTTGACTTCAAAGTCACGACTATCTATCAGACTATGAATTTTGATGGAATCTACTTAATAGACTTCACGTACATGGGATACCAATACGTATCGATTCAAACTGCAAGTGATGCATGAACTCACGCAAAATCAACAGTGTTGCCGCAAACGCGGGATTGGTTGGAATTCCTGCACTCGAAGCGGGTCTTCCCAGTACCAGTGACGCCAACAAATCAAAAGTTCGTTCAACCGCTTCGAGTGAAAGAATCATTTCAGGCTGGACAGAAACTCCGGCGATAAGCGCAAGCTCTCGGATGGATACATCCCTGGTGAAAAGCCTGGGATGACCCGTCAATAGCTTTCTCGCGCGGGTCACTTCGTCCTCGACCCCCATGATGGCGATCTCCATTTCACCCGGTGTGGGCGGTGTGTGCTTGAAAAAATCAACTACTGTCCTGTTTGAACCTATGCAAAGCACGAGCACGGCTTCGGGTTCGGCATCCGTCCCAAAGGCAATAGCAGTTTGATCTTCGCCTATATGGAGCACGGTAATTGGCATGCCTTTCGAGACGCCAAGTCGTGTGGCCTTATATTGCACTTGGATATCATTTTTCATATCAGTTCACTTATCCTAGTTTCTGCAACCATTCCAAAAACTCAGCCTGCATGGCCAGGCTGATGCTATGGTCTATGGGGTAGAGACGGGTCAGGTGCTCGACCTCCAGTTCTGTTAGCAACTGGTCCGAACGCTGCGCCCACATCACCGGCAATTTACTATCGTACTCGCCATGACCGATGAAAGCGCGCAGCGTTGCCAGTCGCTGTTTATCAGCTAGGTGTGGCTGGAGTTCCGGCAGGATGCGTCCGGACAGCACACCAAAGGCGGCGACGCGCTCTGGTGCACTGAGTGCCACGCTGGCGCTCAAAATACCACCCTGGCTAAAGCCAGCAATCACCGTGTGCTGCGGCGCAATGCTGTAGGCTGATTGCAGCTGTTCGACAAAGCGGATCAAGGCTAAGCGACTTTGTTCGGCCTCACTTTCCACAATACGGGGCCCTCCAGCCGTGAAAGCAACCCGAAACCAGCCAAACTGCCCGGGCGCGAACTCAAGTGGCCCCCGTGCTAGCACCACCAGCGTGTCAGGATCGATGCCTGCCGCCAGATCCGTCAGATTCGTCTCCGAACCACCCACGCCGTGCAGCAAAATGACGCAGGCTTTGGGTTGAGCAGGTTGTGGTTGTTTAATCCGAAAAGCCAGTTCAAAGTCCGTACTTTGTTGCAGCGGGCTTAAGGTGTTGTGCAAACTACTCATGCTGAGACCTCTTCTGTATTTTTTGCTTCAATGGTATTGGCATCTGTCATACCCCAAGCATAAGACTCCATCGACAGCACGCCGTTGGCAACGCCCGCGTCAATGACTTGGGCGTCCTCATCGTCGCTTCGAGCGCCCAGAGCCACCAGCAGGGGCAGAAAATGCTCCTCGGTGGGATGGGCCCGCTGCGCATGCGGCGCGCGTTGCCGGTAGTCCAGCAGCCCCGCGATGTCCTGGCTGGTGACAGCCTGCCTAATCCAGTGCGTGAACTCAATGGCATAGTCCTGCTCTGCCGCACCCGAGTGCCGAAACTCGTACAAATTGTGTGTCATGCTGCCAGAGGCGACGATCATCACACCACT
This sequence comes from Polaromonas sp., assembly GCA_031424795.1. GTDB lineage: Bacteria > Pseudomonadota > Gammaproteobacteria > Burkholderiales > Burkholderiaceae_C > Aalborgiella. The sequence goes on from JANPIC010000161.1 coordinate 18,426, forward strand.
TTCACGAATCGGTGCCAATGCCTTCCCTAATTCGAACGCACTGACCGTGTCCAAATCCACAGGCATGGAGACCTGAAAGACGGGAATATCAGCGTTGGGCAGCAGGTGACGCAGTGGCACCCAGGCGCCATGGTCCAGCCCGCGCCGTGCATCCACCCCCACCGTCCAGCCAGCCTGAGTCAGCAGACGGCCCACTTCGGCGGCGAGCTGCGGGTGACCCGCTACGGGGTACTGCAGGTCATACAACACGGCAGGAAAACCACCAAAATCATGCACCGTTTTGGGGGCTGGGGTGGTCATCACTGTCACGTCACGGGTCTGCCAGTGGGGTGACACCACCAGCACCGCCTTGACTGTTTTTGCGCCAGACAGTTGCTGCCCCAGGGTGTTCAATGCTGGCCCGAGCAAGCCAGGTTCAATGGCGAAGGTGGGTGCACCGTGTGAGATGAACAGGGTAGGGGCGGTGGTCATGACTATATCCAGTTGTAATTTAAGAAAGAAGAAAGGACAGCAGTGGGGGTCGCGAGGTTGAGCTCACGACTGACGCACGACTGCCCAATTGGCATCACTCGGTTGTTTTTGTGACAGCGAAACGGCCGCCGCCCAACAGTGCCACGACAAGCGCCGTGACGATCAGGAACAAGGGGTACTCCCAGCCGCCGTTGGCGTTGGAAAATACCCAACCGTTGCCGGCATGCACGGCAAGGGACCCGAGCAGGATAGGCACGCCAGCAAGCGCCACCCAGCGGGTTTGAAAGCCGGCGATGAGCGCCACACCCGCGAGTACTTCTGCAGGTACAACGATGTAGGCGGTCCAGCCGGGGAACCCGACCGATGCGAAGAAACCAGCCGTTCCGGGCATGGTAAAAACAAAAAATTTGAGCAGGCCGTGGGTCAGGAACATGGTTCCCAAGGCGAGGCGCAATATCAGGGCGGCGTGGTCAGTTGTGTTTGGTTTCATGATAGATTTTTCCAATACGAGGTGTTAATAAGTGGGGCAAGGATAAGAGTAGGGGTAGGCGCTTCAGGCCTTGCGGATCCAGGTCGGCGCAATGCTGGTGCCCAGACCGGCGCCATAACCCAGATAGATGTTCAAACCTGCAAGTGGCTCCAAGTAGCGTGCGTTCTTCAAACCGCCGGCGTCGATGGTGGCAAAACCTATGCTTTGCGCCAAAGCCACCGCCGTCTGCTTGGCGTGTTCGCTGTCACCGGCCACAAACACGGTCACGGTCTGCCCGTTGCCGAAATCAGCACCTTCGGCCAATACCGTTGCAAACACGGTATTGAAAGCCTTGACAACGTACGCCGCAGGCAATGCCTTGGCAATCTCTTCAGCGGCCGAGGTGCTGTGACCCAGGGTCAGGCCCATGTAGTCGGCTGTTAACGGGTTGGTGATGTCGATCACGACCTTACCGCTCAGGTCACCCACGGATTGCAAGGCGCTCACGGCGTCCGCATAACCAGTAGCCAGCACGACGACATCGACTGTGGCGGCCGCATGGGCCGAGGCAACGGCCGTCGCCCCTGGGTTGGCGGTGGCAACCGCTTGGGCTTTGACCCCGTCGCGGGCCGTGACGCTGACCTGGTGGCCCGCGCCGGTGAGTTGTTTGACGAAGGCTGCGCCCATGTTGCCGGCGCCGAGTACGAGAATGTTCATGATGTGTCCTTAGGGTTGAAGTGAACCGCTTTTCTGGCGGATGCACATTGG
>JANPIC010000162.1:0-1928 GCA_031424795.1 Polaromonas sp.
CCCGCTTCCGCGCAGTTGCGTGGGCAGCCGGACACCGCAAACTTGACCTTGTGCGGTGCGTACATGCGCCACATCGCGCGCTCCAGGTCTTTGCCCATTTGGGTGGAATCTTGCGTACCCATGCGGCACCATTCAGAACCAACGCAGGTTTTGACCGTGCGCAGCGCCTTGGCGTAGGCGTGGCCAGAAGGCATGCCGATGTCTTTCCAGACGTTGACCAAATCTTCCTTTTTCACGCCCAACAAGTCGATCCGCTGGCCACCTGTGACTTTAACGGTTGGAATCTTGTACTTGTCCACCGCATCCGCTATGCGGCGCAGCTCAGACGATGTCGTCTCGCCACCCCACATGCGTGGAATGACAGAGTACGTACCGTCTTTTTGGATATTGGCGTGGCTGCGCTCGTTGATAAAGCGGCTTTGCGGGTCATCCTTCGCCTCTTTAGGCCATGAGCTGGTGACGTAGTAGTTGACAGCTGGGCGGCAGCTGGAGCAACCGTTGGGTGTTTTCCAGCCCATGGACTTGTAGACACTGTCGATGGTCAACAGCTTGTTTTTAACGATCGCCTCGCGCACCGCTTGGTGGCCGTGGTCAGTACAAGCGCACATGGCTTTGAGTTTGGGTGTGGCGGAATAATCGCCACCGGCGGTAAACATCAAAATCTGCTCGACCAAGCCGGTGCAAGAGCCGCAAGATGCGCTGGCCTTGGTGTGCTTTTTCACCTCGTCCAGCGTGAACAAACCTTTTTCTTTGATGGCTTTGCAGATCGTGCCCTTGGTCACGCCGTTACAACCGCAGACTTCCGCCTCATCCGGCATGCTCGCCGCTTTGCTGTGGCCTTCGTGGCCAGCATCACCCAGGTGGCTTTCGCCGAACATCAGTTTGTCGCGGATATCCGCCACGCTGCGGCCATCACGCAAGAGCTTGAAGTAGTAGCTGCCATCAACCGTGTCGCCGTACAGGCAAGCGCCAATCAATTTGTCGTCTTTGATGACCAATTTTTTGTACACGCCGCCAAACGGGTCGCTCATGATGAGTTCTTCGGTGCCCTCGCCGCCCTGGAATTCACCGGCGCTGAACAAGTCAATGCCAGTAACCTTCAGTTTGGTCGATGTCAATGAGCCGGTGTAGCGGCCAATGCCGTGCTCGGCCAAATGGTTCGCCGCCACTTTGGCCTGTTCAAACAAAGGCGCAACCAAGCCATAAGCGATGCCGCGATGGGCCGCGCATTCACCCACAGAGTAAATGCGGGCATCGGTCACGGTTTGCAGGGTGTCGGTGACGACGATGCCGCGATTGCAATAAATGCCAATTTTCTCGGCCAGCTCGGTGTTGGGGCGGATACCGACCGCCATCACGACCAAATCGGTTGGAATCTCGGTGCCGTCTTTGAACTGCAACGCCATGACGCGACCGCCCTTGCCGCCGTCCGCATCGCCGATCAAGGCTTGCGTTTGGCCGCCCATGACGAACTTCAAACCGCGCTCTTCGAGTGATTTTTGCAGCAAACCGCCGGCAACCGCGTCCAGCTGACGCTCCATCAAGGTTGGCATCACGTGGATGACAGTGACCTGCATGCCGCGCAGCATCAAGCCATTGGCCGCTTCCAGCCCCAGTAAACCGCCGCCAATGACGACGGCTTTTTTGTACTTGGTGGACGCTTCAATCATCAAGTTGGTGTCCGCAATGTCGCGGTAGGCAATCACGCCTTCTAAATCTTTACCCGGAATCGGCAGCATGAAGGCGTTGGAGCCGGTGCACATCAGCAAGCGGTCGTATTCGACTTCTAGGCCATCATCAGCCGTCACAATGCGGCGGGCGCGGTCGACGTTGACGACTTTTTTACCGGCGTGCAGGGTGATGTTGTTCTCTGTGTACCATTCCCAGCTGTTCAGGACGATTTCATCCAATGTTTGCTCACCCGCCAA
>JANPIC010000163.1:0-23198 GCA_031424795.1 Polaromonas sp.
CGGCTATATCCATATTTAATGCCTTTCCGACGGTTTTCAGCTTCTAAACCCGTTTTGACCAGTTTTCAGGATCAAATCCTACCGAAATATCAGCTGCAGAGGGCGAATCCGCCCATTCCACCACAGGCCGCTTGATCAAACTTGTATTCAAAATCAACAACTTAGCTGCGGATTCAGCATCTACTGCGGTGGCTTGCGTTGCTGCATCCAGCTTGCGCCACGTCGTGCCTTGGCGATTGAGGAGTTTTTCCCAGCCGACCGCATTTATCCATGCGGCTAGGCGTTCAGGTGGGATGCCTTGTTTTTTGAAGTCGTGGAATTGGTAGTCAAGGCCCTGCGCGGCGAGCCAGACGCGGGCTTTTTTGACGGTGTCGCAGTTGGGGATGCCGAATAAGGTGATCATTTTTGTATTTTCACTGTTTTAAACCAGCTAGCAGTACCAACATAAGGGAAAATACGTAGTTGATGACTTTTATAGTTCGCTTTTAACCGCTTAAGTAGCCAATGCCAAACCCTTCAAAAACCTTCCAAACCCTAGCCGAGTGGCTGGAATATTGCGAAAAGCTGCACGCTAAACCTATCGATTTGGGGCTGGAGCGGGTGCGGGAAGTGGCGAAACGGATGGAGATTCGCTTTGACTGCCCGGTGATCACCGTGGCTGGCACGAACGGCAAGGGTTCGACTTGCGCGATGGCGGAGTCGATTTTGAGCCAAGCGGGGTACAAAACCGGCGTCTTCACCTCACCACATTTGGTCCATTTTGAGGAACGGCTGCGGATTGCTGAGATTCCTGTCAAAGCCGCGGAATTGGTAGCAAGCTTTGCGCGTGTTGATTCGGCTAGAGCGGAAATTTCATTAACTTACTTTGAATTTACCACGCTGGCTTTGTTGGATGTGATGGTCAACGCCAAGTTGGATGTGGCGATTCTGGAGGTCGGCTTGGGCGGGCGGTTGGATGCGGTGAACATCATTGACGCTGACTGCGCCATCATCACCAGCATCGACCTGGACCACATGGAGTTTTTGGGCGATACGCGGGAGAAAATCGGGTTTGAGAAGGCGGGCATCATGCGCGCAGGCAAGCACGCCGTCGTCAGCGACCCCATGCCGCCAGCGTCGGTACAGGCGCATGCTGAGGCGATTGGGGCTGATTTGTGGCTGGTCGGGCGCGATTTCAACTTTTCGGGTGACAAATTGCAGTGGGCTTGGGCGGGTAGGGGGAAAAGATTTGCTGGCTTGGCCTACCCCGCGCTGCGTGGGGCGAACCAGTTGGTCAACGCTTCGGGCGTTTTGGCGGCTTTGACGGCATTGCGTGAACGTTTGCCCATCACGGCGCAGGCGGTGCGCAACGGGCTGGCGTTTGTCGAGCTGCCGGGTCGCTTCCAAATCATTCCCGGTGAACCTAATTTGATTTTGGACGTGGGGCACAACCCGCATGCCATCGCCGCTTTAGCTGTGAATTTAGACGCCATGGGCTTTGCGCCCTGTACGCATGCGGTTTTTGGGGCGATGGCGGATAAAGACCTAGCAAACATGCTGCAAAGGATGCATCCGCTGGTCGATAAATGGTATTTCACCGACTTGCCCACAGCGCGGGCTGCTGCGGCTGCTCATTTGTTAAGCACTTGGCAGGCTGTCAACACGGGTGAAAAAGCCCGAAAAGACGTGTCTGGGCAGTGTTTTGCCAGTCCCAAATTGGCGTTGAACGCCGCAATCGCCAATTCAGCCCCCACTGATAGAATCGTGGTGTTTGGCTCATTCTTCACCGTGGGCGGCGTGCTGCAAGATGGCGTGCCACGGTTGCAGGCCAAACATGTCTAATTTAATGTCTAGATTTAACGTCTACCAATCTACTAAGTAAGCATCAATTTATGGCCATATTTAGCACCCGATCAGGTAAACGAGGCGCAGACGAAGCGCCAACACGCAATGTGCCCATCGACAGCATTGAAACCCTACGCACACGTGCCCGCCAGCGCTTGATAGGCGCGGTGGTGTTGGTGGCGCTGGGCATCATCACGTTTACCTTGTTGTTTGACAGCCAGCCAAGACCGATTCCGGTGGATATTCAAATCACCATGCCGGACAAAGACAAGCCGGATGCAACGGTGTCAACCACGGTGCATGCACCTGTATCCGCAGCTCCATCTAATGCTGCGCCTGCCTCTGTGGTCGAAACGCCAGCAGCAGTTGCTGCGACAGCCGCCGCAGCGGCCGTGCAAGCATCTGCCAGCTTGAGCGCGAAAGAAGAAATCGTTGCATCTAAATCTGACAAAAAACCTGACGTAAAAGCGGAAGCTAAACCCGAAGCGAAGGCTGAGGCGAAAGTTGAGGCTAAACCGGCTGTGAAGCCAGAAGCAAAACCAGAAGTCAAGCCAGAAGTCAAGCCCGCGCCGAAACCGGTTGCAAAACCTGCTGCCAATGACGAAGCTGCCAAAGCCTTGGCAATTTTAGAAGGCAAAGAACCACCCAAGGTTGCTGCTGCTACTTCTGCCGACGCGACAGCAGGTCGGTTTATCGTGCAATTTGGTGCCTATGCTGAAAACGAAAAAGCCAGAGAGGCGCGCTTGAAAGTAGAACGCGCTGGTTTGAAAACTTATGTGCATGTGGCCGAAACGCCGCAAGGCAAGCGTATTCGTGTTCGCGCAGGCCCGTTTGCCACGCGCGCTGAGGCTGAAAAAGCGGCATCGAAGATAAAAGCGCTGAGCTTGCCAGCGGCGATATTGACCTTGTAAATTAACTTTTTAGAGCCATTTAAAACCATGACATTCGTAGACTGGGCACTGATTGGTATCTTAGGACTGTCGTTCGTGGTAGGTGCATGGCGCGGTTTGGTTTTTGAGGTGTTGTCGGTTTTTGTTTGGATTGCAGCGTTTTTATTGGCTCAGTGGTTTGCGCCAGATGTTGCCGCCAAGCTGCCCATGGCCGGCACGGGGCAGTCGCTTCGTTATGCAGCAGGTTTTGTGCTGGTTTTTATTGGCACGGCGTTTGTGGCGGGCTTGATCGTACAGTTGATAAAAAAAATGGTTGCTGCTGTTGGGCTACGGCCCGTTGACCGTACGCTAGGTGCAGTTTTTGGTTTACTGCGCGGCGCTATTTTGTTGTTAGCCATCGCGGTGGTGATGAATATGACGGCTTTGAAAAGCCAGGCAGATTGGCAAGCATCGCAAGGGGCAGCTATGTTGACCGAGCTTTTGACCAAGCTCAAACCGCTGCTGCCGCAAGAATTTGGCAAATATTTACCCTGAAATATTGCCGGCATGAATTACGATTTCTTTTAATTTACCCATCTTCAAGGCTCTCTCTATGTTCGGAATAATATGTGTGGAATAGTTGGCGTTGTTAGCACCGCCCCAGTCAACCAGTTGATTTATGACGCTTTGCTGCTCTTGCAGCACCGTGGCCAAGACGCGGCAGGTATTGCCACGCAGCTGGATCGTAAATTTTTCATGCACAAAGCCAAGGGCATGGTCAAAGACGTGTTTCGCACCCGCAACATGCGCTCGTTACCAGGTAATTGTGGTCTCGGTCAAGTGCGCTACCCCACGGCCGGCAACGCGTTTAGCGAAGAAGAGGCGCAGCCTTTTTACGTCAATGCACCGTTCGGCATCGTGTTGGTGCACAACGGTAATTTGACCAATGCGCATGCGTTGAAGTCAGAGCTGTTCGTCACCGATCATAGGCATATCAACACCGAGAGCGACTCTGAAGTGCTGCTCAACGTGTTGGCACACGAGCTTGAAAAAGTGACGCACGGCGTGCCGCTCAAACCGGCGGATGTGTTTGCCGCAGTCGCTAAAGTTCACCAGCGGGTGCGCGGCTCGTATGCTGTGGTGGCTTTGATCGCGGGTCATGGTTTGCTGGCGTTTAGAGATCCGTTTGGTATTCGCCCCTTGTGCATGGGAAAAACAGATAAAGCCGGCGTAATATCTACCATGTTCGCTAGTGAATCTGTAGCATTAGAAGGCACAAACCATGCGTTTGAACGCAATTTAGAGCCCGGCGAAGCAGTGTTTGTCGATTTGCAAGGCAACGTTCAAGCACAGCAATGTGCCGCAGCACCGGTGTTGAATCCGTGCATTTTTGAATTTGTGTATTTGGCGCGACCTGACTCGGTGATGGATGGTATTTCTGTGTACCAAGCACGCTTGAACCTGGGCGAAACCTTGGCTAAGCGTGTTGTCTCTACTGTGCCGCCTAGCGATATTGATGTGGTGATTCCGATTCCAGAATCCAGCCGCCCAAGTGCGGCGCAATTGGCGCAATTGCTGGGTTTGCCGTATCGCGAAGGTTTTGTGAAAAACCGTTACGTCGGGCGCACCTTCATCATGCCTGGGCAGGCGGTGCGCAAGCAATCGGTTCGGCAAAAACTCAACGCCATTGCAAGTGAGTTCAAGGGGCGCAATGTGCTCTTGGTGGATGATTCCATCGTGCGCGGCACCACCTGCAAAGAAATCGTGCAAATGGCACGTGATGCGGGTGCGAACAAGGTTTATATGGCCAGTGCAGCACCACCAGTGCGCTTTCCAAACGTCTATGGCATCGACATGCCGACCAAAGACGAACTGGTTGCACACAATCGCACGGTTGAGCAAATTCGCGAAATCATTGGCTGCGATGCTTTGATTTACCAAGACGTCGATGCCATGAAATCGGCCATCTTGAAGCTTGCGCCCAAAGCTGCAAAGGAACACACGCAATTGTCGGGGTTTGATGCATCTTGCTTTGATGGAGTGTATGTCACAGGCGATATTACCGATGGCGTATTAACCCGCATGCGTGACAGTCGCAGCGCTAGTGCTAAAAAGGCTGAAGATGAAGAAGACAGTTCACGGCTGGCATTGCCGAATCCGATGTAACTCATCCAATTTAGCGAATCCGATAGAAAGAGCTATGACAGAAAAATCAAACAAATCTACATTGCCGCCAAATCTGCAATTGGATACATTGGCCGTGCGTATGGGCTTGCCGCCCAGCCAATACGGTGAAAACTCGGAAGCGCTTTTCCTAACCAGCGGTTATGTGCAGTCCAGCGCAGAAAGCTCGGCACGCCGCTTTGCGGGCGAAGAAGATGGCTACACCTATGGTCGCGGCGGCAATCCCACTGTAACCAGTTTCGAGATGCGTTTGGCAGCCATGGAAGGCACGGAAGCTGCTATTTCGACTTCATCCGGCATGTCTGCCATCATGTTGATGCTGTTTAGCTTGTTGAAGGCAGGCGATCATGTGGTCTTTTCGCAGTCGATGTTTGGCTCCACCATCAAATTGATCGGTTCAGAATTTGCGCGTTTTGGTGTCGAGTCCACCATGGTGCCGCAGACGAATTTGGCCGCCTGGAAAGCCGCCATCAAAAGCAACACCAAAATTTTGTTTGCCGAAACGCCGACCAACCCGTTAACCGAGGTGTGCGACATTGCCGCGCTGGCAGATATGGCGCACAACGCTGGCGCATGGCTTGCGTTAGACAATTGCTTTGCCACACCTGCGTTGCAACGCCCAGCGCTGATGGGGGCAGACATCATCATGCATTCGGGTACGAAGTATCTGGATGGTCAAGGCCGCGTCATGGCTGGCGCGCTGTGTGCGAGCGAGTCTATGGTGAAAGAGAAGTTTTTGCCGGTGATGAAAAACAGCGGCATGATTTTGTCACCGTTCAATGCCTGGGTGGTTCTCAAAGGCATGGAGACCTTGGGCATTCGCATGGAAGCGCAGAGCAAACGCGCCTTAGAAGTGGCGCAGTGGCTGGAGAAGCATCCTAATGTGGCCCGCGTGTATTACCCAGGTTTACCTAGCCACCCACAGCACGTATTGGCGATGAAGCAAATGAGCGGGCAGGGTGGCGCGGTTTTGTCGTTTGATGTCAAAGCCGGCAATGCGCAGCAGGCGCGCGAACGCGCCTTCCATGTGCTGGACAGCATGCAAGTTCTCTCGCTGTGTACCAATTTGGGTGATACCAAAAGCTTGCTCACGCACCCTGCTAGTACCTCGCACGGTAAGTTGTCTGAAGAGCAGCGCCAATTGGCGGGTATTGGGCAGGGCATGATTCGCGTGGCCGTGGGCTTGGAAGCGCCTGTAGATATACAAAACGACTTGGCCATTGGCCTGAATAGTATTTAATGACAACTTTGACCAACAAAACACGTACTCGCTTTGCGCCATCGCCCACGGGCTTTATCCATTTAGGCAATATTCGCTCGGCTTTATATCCTTGGGCGTTTGCGCGTGCTACGGGTGGTGACTTTATTTTGCGGATTGAAGATACCGATGTCGAGCGATCCAGTCAAGAAGCGGTTGACGTGATTTTGCAAGGCATGGCGTGGCTGGGGCTGAACCATGACGAAGGCCCGTTTTACCAAATGCAGCGCATGCCGCGCTACAAAGAAGTCTTGGCGCAATTGGTTGCAGCCGGTCACGTCTACCCTTGCTACATGAGCGTGGCTGAGCTGGACGCCTTGCGTGAAGCACAAATGGCCGCCAAACAAAAACCGCGTTACGACGGCACATGGCGGCCCGAGCCAGGCAAAACATTGCCACCTGTGCCTGCCGGTGTTCAGCCTGTGCTGCGCTTTAAAAACCCGCAAACAGGTTCTGTGGTGTGGGAAGACAAAGTCAAAGGCCGCATTGAAATCAGCAATGACGAGTTGGACGATTTGGTGATTGCGCGTCCTGCCCCGTTAGGCGAGATTGGCACACCCACCTACAACTTCTGTGTGGTGGTGGACGATTTAGATATGGCCATTACGCATGTGATTCGTGGTGATGATCACGTCAACAACACACCGCGCCAGATCAACATCTTCAAAGCGCTAGGCAAAGAACCACCGGTCTACGCCCATTTACCCACCGTGCTGAACGAGCAGGGCGAAAAAATGAGCAAACGCGCAGGCGCAAAACCTGTCACGCAATTTGCGGAAGATGGCTACTTGCCAGACGCTGTCGTCAACTACTTGGCGCGTTTGGGTTGGAGTCACGGTGACGATGAAATCTTCAGTCGTGAACAATTTGTATCGTGGTTCAACCTAGACCATTTGGGCAAGAGCGCGGCTCAGTTTGACGAAGCCAAGCTGCGTTGGGTCAACGGCCAGCACCTCAAAGCCATGGCGGATGAGCAGCTTGCACCCTTGGTTGCTACACAGCTTGCTAAACGCGATATTACTGCAGATGTGCGTTTGCCGGCTATTTGTGCGTTGTTCAAAGACCGCTGCGACACCACTGTGGTGTTGGCTGACTGGGCTGCTGCTTTTTATGCCGATGTGCAAGTTAAACCCGAAGACTTGGCGCTGCACGTGACAGACGCCATCAAACCCGCGCTGCAAACTTTGGCTGACAAGCTAAATACTTGTGTGTGGGACAAAGCCAGCATTGCAGCCGCCGTCAAAGAAGTTTTGACCGCGCACAGCCTCAAAATGCCACAATTGGCCGTGCCCGTGCGTGTTTTGTTGATGGGAACACCACAAACACCGTCCCTAGATGCCATCATTGCGCTATTTTCTAAGCAGGAAGTTTTGAAGCGCTTGCAAACAGCCTGATTTTCGGGCTATAATTCAAGGCTGGATGCAATGCAGTTATTTTAGAGAAATCTAGAATAAGTGTGTGCCTTCTAGTGTGGCCTAGTGTCAATATGGGGGTATAGCTCAGTTGGTAGAGCGCTTGCATGGCATGCAAGAGGTCAGCAGTTCGATTCTGCTTACCTCCACCAGAGGTTCGCAGTAGAGAGTTAAAAAGAAGTTAGAAAATTTAAGTTAGCAGGTTTGAAAAAGCCTGCGCCGGAAGTTCCAAGGTTTTGACCCCATCGTCTAGAGGCCTAGGACATCACCCTTTCACGGTGAGTACCGGGGTTCGAATCCCCGTGGGGTCGCCAAGTTTTGTTGCACTTGGTTTGAGAGTTGAACATAGCGCGTCAAGTGCTAGGTTGAACAATCAGGCAAACGCAACAACCACTGCGGAGTGGTAGTTCAGTTGGTTAGAATACCGGCCTGTCACGCCGGGGGTCGCGGGTTCGAGTCCCGTCCGCTCCGCCAAAAGTTTAAAAGCCTCGTTATTCAGTGAATAACGAGGCTTTTTGCTTTTTTAAGATGTATTTATTCCTTTAGCCAGCGTATTTACTACCTAAGATGCTATTAAAAATATAGTATTTATGCTTTCAATCGCCAAATAAAAAGCGACCTAGCTAGTGACAGCTAGATCGCCTCTAAGATTTACAGAAGTTGCAGAGACTTCTTTAATGCATGGGTTTAACGTCCGAATGAACGCGGTGGATTGCCACCTGGGCCACGCGGTGCAAAGCCACCACCACCTGAGCGGTTGCCACCACGATTGCCGCCGAAGCCACCACCACCATTGCCACCACCACGGCGGCCGCTGCCGGCCATGCTGTCTACGCTGGTGCGTAATGGGTCAGGCTGGCCTCCGGCGCTATTGCGCTGGCCTTGGTTGTTTGCACTGAAGCCAGTGACATTGCGGCCAGCGTCGTGGCGAATGTTGCGGGGCTGGAAGTCATCACCGCCACCGTTGCCAGCGTTATTGCCTTGATTGCCACCGAAACCACCACCGCCGCCACCAAATGGACGACCACGGCCACCTTGCGCTGGGCGCTGGGCAGGCGGACGACCACCGTTGTCAGCACCAGCAAAACCTTGACCGGGTTGGCTAGGGCGACCACCACGATGACCTCCTGCGTTTCCGCCAGCATTGCCGCCACGTCCGCCGCCTGCTGGGCCGCGTCCTGGTGCATTGCCATTACCAGCGCGGTTTTCACGCACGCGGTTCAGCATGTCGGTACGCGCTGCTTTGGCAGCAGCAGCCATCACGTCACGACCTGGTGGCTTGCCTAAGCCGCCCCAGATGGTTTGGCGGCCCATGGCCAATGGCTCAGCTTTTTCGCCGGCGTCTGGGCCAAAACCATCGACGATTTCGACGTTGATGTTTTGCTTGGTAAAGGCTTCGATGTCTTTCATGAAGCCTTCTTCGTCCAAGCAGACAAAGTTGACCGCTTGGCCATCTGCACCCGCGCGGCCTGTGCGACCAATGCGGTGCACGTAGTCTTCACTGACGTTCGGGATTTCGTAGTTGACCACATGTGGCAAATCATCAATATCAATGCCGCGTGCTGCAATATCTGTAGCCACCAAGGCGCGTACTTCGCCACTTTTGAAACCAGCAAGCGCTTGTGTACGGGCGCTTTGACTCTTGTTGCCGTGCAGTGCCATGGCGGTGATCCCGTTTTTCTCCAAAAACTCGGCCACGCTGTTGGCACCAAATTTGGTACGGGTGAAAACCAGCACTTGGCTCCACTTGTTTTCAGTGATGATGTGCGCCAGCAAAGCTTTCTTTTTGGCGCGACCGACAGGGTGAATCACCTGTGTGATGCGCTGTACTGTGGTGTTGCGCGGTGTGACTTGAATGTGCAACGGGTCGTTCAGCAAGTTGGCTGCCAAGTCGCGAATTTCGTCGCTGAAGGTGGCAGAGAACAACAGGCTTTGCTTGTCTTTTGGCACCAAGGCCAAGACTTTTTTCACGTCATGGATAAAACCCATGTCTAGCATACGGTCGGCTTCGTCCAAAATCAGCATTTGCACTTGACCAAGGTCCAGCATGCCTTGTTGTTGCAAATCCAGCAAACGACCAGGTGTGGCGACCAAAATGTCCACGCCTTTTCTGAGTTTGCTGATTTGCGGGTTCATGCCCACGCCACCAAAAATGACGGTCGAAGTCAGTTGCAAGTATTTGCCGTATGTGCGTACAGATTCTTCAACCTGAGCGGCCAGCTCGCGGGTAGGTGTGAGCACCAACACGCGAATGCCCGTGCCGCCAAATTTGTTTTGTGCACTGCGTGACATCGAGAGGCGATGCAGCATAGGCAGCGTGAAAGCTGCTGTTTTGCCGGTGCCGGTTTGCGCGCCACCCAAGAGGTCGCGGCCTTCCAAGACGGCCGGAATGGCTTGTGCTTGAATAGGGGTAGGGGTGTCGTAGCCTTGTTCGAGTACGGCTTTCAAAATGGCAGGAGCCAAGTTCAATTCAGAAAAATTCATGTTTATAAATGGCGCTCGTCCGGAGCGCTAGGGTATCAGCCCGTCGCAACCACAGTAAGGCTGCACCAGTCAAAGGCAGATGAAAAGCAAAATTGGATAAAAATTTCTGACAAGAAGAAAAGCAGGTTTTTGGTCGAAACCTACCGACATGTCAGGGTGATTTAGCCCCAGCAGTGTGCTGGCGTTGTGCTCAACTGGAGTGCACAACAGAGTGATTATCGCACAAATGACTAGGCGCATATGCCTAAAAGCTATTTTTAACGATTAATTGGGTTTAATGCGTTGTAAGCCGGTTGAAGAAAGTTGTAGCACCTCGGCTCGGTTTGGTATGGCTTTCAAGTCCCAATCTGTCATTACCACACGTTTAAAACCATCGCCTAAGCCATGCGTGGCAGGCTTGTGCGTGTGGCCGTGAATCATGGTTTTAGCGTTTGAAGCTTTTAGCCAAACGACTGCGGCAGCGTTGTCAACATCTGCGTACGCAAGCAGAAGCTCTTGGTTTTTTTGACTCTCTAAACGCATCTGCCGACCAATGGCTTGGCGTTCAGCCAGCGGTTTTGTTAACTGCATTTGCTGCCAGGCAGGTTGGCGCACGATGTCGCGGAAGGCGAGGTATTGGGTATCCGCCAAACACAGCATGTCGCCATGGGTAAGCAGGTAGCGCTGCTGCTGAAACGTCAGCACGGTTGGGTCTGACAACAGCACGGCGCTGCAATCGGTGATCATCTGTTCACCTACTAAAAAGTCGCGGTTGCCGTGCATGAAATAGAGGTTCAAGCGCTTGCCAGCAGCTTGAAGCACCAAAACACAGCACTCCTCAAAGTTCAAATTTACCGATGAGGGTGAAAGATCAGCGCGGATGCTGTCATCACCCACCCAGACTTCAAACAAATCGCCCAAGATGAACACCGCATCCGCGGTGGTGCTGTCCATGTAGCGCTGCCACGCGTCAAAGGTGGCAGGCTCAGACTCGCTGAGATGCAAGTCAGAAATAAAATCTACCTTTCTCCAAGATTGCGGTGCATGTAGCTCCGCAAAAATGGGAATGGCAGCTGGCATAGGAAGTGGAAGAAAATTAAAGTGCGACGGCTTTGGCGATCACGACATCGTCTTTTGGCACGTCGTCATGGAAGCCTTTGCGGCCAGTTTTAACAGCCTTGATTTTATCAACCACATCGTTACCCGCAACCACTTTGCCAAACACGGCATAGCCCCAGCCTGACGCTGAAGGCGATGTGTGGTTCAAAAAGCTATTGTCTGCCACGTTGATGAAGAATTGCGCGGTGGCAGAGTGTGGGTCACCTGTGCGCGCCATGGCAACGGTGTAGTTGGCGTTTTTAACGCCATTGTTGGCTTCGTTTTCAATTGGAGCGCCGCAAGATTTTTGATTCATGCCTGGCTCAAAGCCGCCGCCTTGCACCATGAAGCCTGGAATCACGCGGTGAAACACGGTGTTGTTGTAGTGGCCGCTGTTCACGTAGCTCAAAAAGTTAGCGGTCGATTTTGGTGCTTTGACAGCATCGAGCTCTAAGGTGATGACGCCGTAGCCAGAGATGTGAAGTTCTACTTGTGGATTGCTCATGGTTATTTACCTTTGAAATTGAAGAGTGAAAGTTTGAATAAGTTAATTTTATTTAACAACAACAGCTGAAGTGATGACGATTTGCGTTTTCGGAACATCGCTAGGGAACGGCCCGCCAGCGCCAGTTGGCGTCGCTTTCATTTTAGTCACCACGTCCATACCTTCAACCACTTTGCCGAAAACGGTGTAGCCAAAGAGTTGCGGCGATGATGTCAGTTGGTTGCGCGGCACGTTTTTGTAGGTTTTGTTTTGGTATTCAAACGAAGGTACCGGGTCACCAGGTGGAATCACCGTTGGATCTAAAAATGCATTGTCTTTGACGTTGATGAAAAACTGTGCCGTGGCGGATTGTGGGTCGCCCGTACGCGCCATTGCCAAAGTGCCGACCACGTTTTTCATGCCGCCTTTAGCCAAGGCGGCTTGGCCTTCGTGTTCAACGGGAGCACGTGTTTTTTTCTCGGCATACGCCGCATCAAACCCGCCGCCTTGCACCATAAAATTATCTATGACACGGTGAAAGATCGTGCCGTCGTAGTGCTTGTCTTTGACGTATTGCAAAAAGTTTGCCACGGTTTTAGGCGCTTTGTCCGAGTGGAGTTCAACGGTAAAATTGCCAGCGGTGGTAATAAATTGCACCTTTGGATTGGTTTGAGTTATGCCAGTAGCCGGCGTAATTACTGCATTAATAGCTATAGATATAATAGCAAAATATTTGAAATTTAGCATGTTCTTAAACCTTGTCATTTTAAATAACACCTTCAAAAAAGATTTTCCAAGTTTTCCCGTCACGTATCCAATACTGGCGCTTGGTAACACCCGTTTGTTGGCCTACGATAACTTCATCGAATGTAACAACCATGGTTTCGTTTTGATCAGTCCAACGCATCATATTGATATTGGTTAAAGCAATATCCCGCCCTTTGAGTTGGCTTAATTCACTGCTTAATGTAGATGACCATTGGGTCAAATTTTTACCATAATTTGAAAAATCTGATGTGTAAAACGACATGAGTTTAGCTACATCAGATTGAACTTTGGCCTGCCGCCAAGCCGTCAAGCTTGCGTTGAAATTGGCTTTGTCAGTCTCTAAACTTGCTTTTGAAACCCAGTTTAATCTGTCTGCAATCACGACCGGTGTCGTTCTAGATCTGACGCTTTTTAATATGTGGTCGAGGTCTGGATTTGCCAAAACCACGCAGCCGTCAGACGCTTTAGGCGCGCGTGAAAACTGCTCTGATGGCGTGCCGTGCAACCAAATGCCACTGCCAGTCTTGCCACGCTTCAAATCGAGCGGGTTAGGGTAATTGATGGGCAAAGCCCCTACACCGTAAAAATCGAGCAGCGAAGTGGGGTTCAAGCTACCGGTAATGTAGTAAACACCAAGCGGTGTTCGTTGGTCGCCTTCGACTACTTTTTCAACCCCCAATTTACCCACAGAAATATAGTAATCTGCAATCAGTTTGACGCCATTGTTGGTATTTTCAAATAAATACAGGCGGGAGCGAGATGCATCTACCGCGATAGCGTGTTTGTTGCGAGCTGAAAGCGTTAAAAATTGAGAGGGTAGCGCGTTTGCTGGTGGGCGTTCGCGCAAGGCTTTGAGTCGCTGCAAAGACTCTTCACGCAACTCGTTCAATGCTGCAGGGGATGCGGCGGCGGCAAGTTGGGCCGTTTTGGGTAAATCACCCAGCCCACTTACGGGCCGCACGAAGCTGCTGAGCAAATCGCCATGCACCAGCTGTGCGAGCTGAAAATTGGGTTGTACTTTGAGCAGCAGCTCTGATTCTGCTAAAGCTTGGCGATTTTGCCCTTTACCAATCAGCTGGTAAATTCGTAACAGTTTGGCTTCGGCCTGCGAATCTATCCTGCGCTGCGCTATGTTTTTGTTTTTCCCGCTGTTTAAGATCGAAGCATTGTTGCTTTGCGCTGCTGCCTGCGGTGCGAAAAACACACTGCCACACAAAAGCAATGCGCCAATAGCAGCAGTTGAGAAAGAATTTCGGAAACAGTTCATCAATCGGTTCAAAGGAACCCCCCACACAGCGACCCGCAAAAAAATCAACCGCCAGTGGTTTCTTTAGCGATCAACCAACGGTCGCCGACTTTGTTCAGCTCCAAGGTTTTACGACTTGAAGTGGACAGCGCATCAGCATCGTAAGTTTGGCGGAATTTCACCGTTGCACTGTTGCCATTAGATTTTGTCACGATGTCGCTCACCTTCACGCTGATGCGTGATTTACCCATGATACGGTCACGGCGCTCTTCTTCCCATGCTTTGCGGGGAAGATTTTTAGGCGTATCAAAATTCTTAGCGTACGAGCCTAAGTAGGCATTCATGTCTTTGCTAGACCAAGCTGTCGCCCATGCGCGCACGGCTTGCTCGATGTCTTTGTCGGATGATGCAACTGCAGCTGGCAAAGCAGGTGCCGCAGGCGCAGTCACTGCAGGCGTCGTTGCAACTGGCACTGCTGGCTTGGCGACAGGTGCTGTGGGCGCTACGACGACTGGCGTTGTTGGTGCTACTGGCGGTGTTGTAACGGCGACAGGTTTTGCCGCATTGGGATTCACGCCTTTGTTGCTGGGTGTGAAGAGTTCACGAATCAATGTTAGCTTAGGTTGCAAAGTCGAGCTAGAACCGCCTAGTTGCAATGCTTTGCTATAGGCTTGGCTAGCTAAATTGGCGTAAATGTCGCCTAGGTTTTCATGTGCTGTGGAATAGCTAGGGTTGGTGCGAATCGCCATTTCTAGTGCTGCGCGGGCTTTGTCAAACTGACCGCCGCTGGCATGTAACACAGCCAAGTTGTTGTACGGCTCAGGCAGCTCTGGGTATTCTTCTGTCAACCTGGTGAACGTGCCAATCGCATCCTGTGGTTTGCCCAGCTCGGTTTGAATCACGCCTTTGAGGAAACGCAACTGCGGGTCACGCGGCTTGGCTGTCAACGATTGTTCCACCTTGGTCAACGCTTGCGCTTGTTTACCGGCTTTGAGCAACTGGTTGACATCATCAATGTCGCTTGCATGAACAGACACCGCGAACAAAGCGGCTGACAGCGCAAAAGTCGCTGGCAACAAACGCAACAATGAGATAGGTGTAAATGAGCGGATGCTTGGCATAGGTGGTCTTTTCTAGCTGTTAAACTTTAAACTAAACTGCAGGGCAAATTGTACCCGCTGTGTCTCCCCTGCTAGCCCCATTTGTCACCACCTTAAAATCACCCCATGAGTTTGCGCATTTACAACACGATGTCTCGTGCTTTAGAAGATTTTTCACCGATTGAGCCCGGTCATGTGCGTATGTACGTCTGCGGCATGACGATTTATGACCTATGCCACATCGGCCATGCGCGCATGATGATGGCGTTTGACGTGGTACAGCGCTGGTTCAAAGCCAGTGGATTAAAAGTCACTTATGTGCGAAATATCACAGATATTGACGACAAAATCATCAAACGTGCCTTGGAGCGCGGTATCACCATACGCGCGTTGACCGACGAAATGGTTGCCGCCATGAACCAAGACATTGGCGCTTTGCACATAGAAACCCCCACGCACGAGCCGCGAGCGACCGAGTTTGTGCCGAAAATGTTGAGCATTATCAAGACCTTAGAGCAAAAAGGCTTGGCTTACCAAGCGCCCAGTGGCGACGTCAACTTCTCTGTGCGTCAGTTCCCAGGCTACGGCAAGCTGTCCGGCAAATCTGTCGATGAACTGCGTGCTGGCGAACGTGTGGCGGTCTTAGAAGACAAAGAAGACCCGTTGGATTTCGTATTGTGGAAGTCAGCCAAGCCCACTGAACCTGAAGACGCCAAATGGGCGAGCGAGTACGGCACGGGTCGTCCGGGCTGGCATATCGAGTGCTCAGCCATGAGCTGCGCGATGTTGGGCGAGACCTTTGATATCCACGGTGGTGGCGCAGATTTGCAGTTTCCGCACCATGAAAATGAAATCGCGCAAAGCGAAGGTGCAAACGGCAAGCCATTGGCGAATTACTGGATTCACAACGGGTTTGTGCGGGTGGACAACGAAAAAATGTCCAAAAGTTTGGGCAACTTTTTCACGATTCGTGAAGTTTTGGCCAAATACGACCCCGAAACGGTGCGTTTCTTCATCGTCCGTGTGCATTACCGCACAGGTTTGAACTACAGCGATGTGCATTTGGATGATGCACGGGCTTCATTGAAACGGCTTTACACCGCTTTAGATGCTGTCAAACCCGTTGAAATCACCATCGATTGGACTGACTCGTATGCGGCGCGTTTCAAAGCCGCGATGGACGAAGACTTTGGTACGCCAGAAGCTGTCGCCGTGCTGTTTGACTTGGCAACGCAAGTCAATAGCACCAAATCAGCGCAACTGGCCGGTCTGTTAAAAGCGCTAGGCGGTATCTTGGGATTGTTGCAAAATGAGCCAACAAAATTTTTACAATCAGGCGTCGTTCAAACGCTTGACACAGCACAGATAGCGCTTAGGATAACGGAACGCAACGATGCTAAAAAAGCGAAAAATTTCGCCTTAGCCGATGCGATACGAAATGATTTATTAGCGCAAGGTATTGTGCTGAAAGACTCGCCAACGGGTACAACTTGGGAAGCTGCTTGATGTATCTGCATCTCTCTAAAAATATGAAAAAAACGGTTCTATCCGGCGTATTTATTGCCTAAGTAGCTATTAAAAGTATAGTAATGTCATCTGAATCCATTCCCGAATATTGGCAAGACGCCTGCAAGCATCTAGGCAAAAAAGACCGCGTCATGAAGCGCCTGATCGCGCAGTTTCCAGATGTCTCTTTGAGCTCGCGCGGTGACGCGTTCACCACCTTGGCGCGCAGCATCGTGGGGCAACAAATTTCCGTCAAAGCCGCGCAAACGGTGTGGGACAGGTTTGCGCTGTTGCCTAAAAAGATGGCCCCTGCCAGCATTTTGAAACTTAAAGTTGACGACATGCGGGCTGCGGGTTTGAGTGCGCGCAAGGTTGAGTATTTGGTTGATCTCGCCATCCATTTCGACTCGGGTGCGATCCACAGCAATAGCTGGGATGCCATGGACGACGAAGCCATCATTGCCGAGCTGGTCGCCATTCGCGGCATTGGCCGCTGGACGGCGGAGATGTTTTTGATGTTTTACCTGATGCGGCCCAATGTGCTGCCACTGGACGACATTGGGCTGATCAATGGCATCAGCAAAGGCTATTTTTCAGGTGAAGCGGTGAGTCGCAGTGACATTCGGGAAGTGGCGGAAGCTTGGTCACCGTACCGCAGCGTCGCAACTTGGTATATTTGGCGGTCGCTAGATCCTATGCCTGTAGCGTACTAACATTGCCGTATTAACCATCATTATTTTCATATTAAGCCTAACTTGTTGAACTTGACTGAAAATAACGACACAAATAAATAAGAGGATAGACACTTGGCTAAAAAAACATTTCTAGATTTTGAGTCACCGATTGCGGAGCTAGACGCAAAAATCGAAGAGCTGCGCTATGTGCAAACCGAGTCTGCGGTTGATATCTCCAGTGAAATCGACCAGCTGGCCAAGAAAAGCCTGCAGCTGACCAAAGACATCTACAGTGATTTGACGCCTTGGCAAATCACCAAAATCTCGCGCCACCCAGAGCGTCCATACACCATGGACTACATCAACGACATCTTCACAGATTTCGTAGAAATGCACGGCGACCGACATTTTGCGGATGATTTGAGCATTGTGGGCGGCTTGGCGCGCTTCAACGGCGCAGCATGCATGGTGATCGGCCAGCAAAAAGGTCGCGACACCAAAGAACGCGCCATGCGCAACTTTGGTATGAGCAAACCCGAGGGCTACCGCAAAGCCCTGCGTTTGTTGAAAACGGCAGAGAAATTTAAATTGCCAGTTTTCACCTTTGTTGACACGCCCGGCGCTTACCCAGGCATTGACGCTGAAGAGCGCAGCCAGTCTGAAGCGATTGGCCGTAATATTTTCGAAATGGCGCAGCTGGAAGTGCCGATTATCACGACCATCATTGGCGAAGGCGGTTCTGGCGGCGCGCTGGCTATTTCGGTGTGTGACCAGTTGGTCATGTTGCAATACGCGGTTTACTCTGTGATCAGCCCAGAAGGTTGCGCGTCCATTTTGTGGAAAACCTCAGAAAAAGCCGAAGATGCCGCTGATGCCTTGGGCATCACCGCGCACCGCTTGAAAGCGCTTGGTATTGTTGACAAAATCGTCAACGAACCCGTTGGCGGCGCACACCGTGACCACAAGCAAATGACAGCATTTTTGAAGCGTGCTTTGGTCGATGCGTATCGCCAAGTCAGCGATTTGAAGACCAAAGAATTGCTAGAGCGTCGCTATGAGCGCTTGATGAGCTATGGTAAGTTCACCGACATCAAGGCGGATGCCAAAGCCGAAAGAGCTGAGAGCAAAGCTAACCAGAAATAGGCGCAATTTAAAATAAGGGAAAAGGGGTAAGGAACTATTTGCCTTCTTTAGCCACTGAACAATATGCTTAAGCGAATTTTTATCATTGTTGGATGTTTATTGAGTTTGATGGCTGCGCAGGTGCAAGCGCGCACTTTGTTCATTGATTTCAACAACGCCGAAAGCGAAATAGCTGTTTTCAAACAAAACCAGCAGGGCGTCGCATCCGAGGTTGTCGTCGTTCCGTCTTACCAGCGCATCACCCGCAAGCAGCGCCTGCACATCGTGAAAGTCAACGAAGCGATTGAGGCATTCACCGTGAAGTTGCAAGATTGCGCTGTAGCCGCCAAGCGCGACGTCAAGTGCGACAGCTACTACGACAAAATTTACAGCCTTGAGCAAGAGCGCGAAAAAACCACGGGCTATTACAGCGCCGAGGACTTGAAAAAAGAGTTACTGGCGCTTTTAGAAGACAAAAATGCCATCCCGTTCAACATGGTGGTGATTTCCGGCCACCACGAACAAGGTTTTTACAGAGGTGAGCTGACTGACGCCAGAGTCAAAGAGTTCATTGACATGATGGATGAGAGTCGCCCGCTGTACAGCAAAGTCAACACGGTTGTATTTTTAGGTT
Organism: Polaromonas sp.; assembly: GCA_031424795.1. Lineage (GTDB taxonomy): Bacteria > Pseudomonadota > Gammaproteobacteria > Burkholderiales > Burkholderiaceae_C > Aalborgiella. The sequence goes on from JANPIC010000163.1 coordinate 18,643, forward strand.
GTGAAACAGGTACCAAAGCCGTTTATAAAAATACCTTGCAGTCCATGTTCCCAGACGTGCCGGTGATTTTGGCCTCTGAAGACAATGCGCCCACCCGCAACGAAGCGCGCAATTTGGCCTATATCAAGCAAGTCATGGCTATTCGCCCCAAGCTTTTAGCGGCTAAATCGGTCAAAGAAGTGCAGCCGCTGTTTCAAAGTTTGCTTGCAAAGCATTGGCCTGCCAGTTTGCTGTGGAAGCAAAATGTCGTGTTTTTTAAAGAATCTACCGAGTTGCTTGTTGAGCCTGTCCTTTGAAGCCGCCATCGCTGCATTCTCCCCGAATTTGCCTCTCGCAATAGGCTACAGCGGCGGCGCAGATTCGACAGCTTTGCTACTAGCTTGCGCCCAAAAGTGGCCAGGCCAAGTCAGCGCCGTCCATATTAACCACGGTTTACAGGCAGCGGCAGATGATTTTGCAGCGCATTGCGAGGCGTTTTGCAAACGTATCAGCGTGCCGCTCAAAGTTAAAAAAGTGGATGCCAAGCATGAACTCGGCGAAAGCCCGGAAGCTGCGGCGAGACATGCCAGATACAGTGCTTTTTCGAGCACAACCATACCTGAAAATAGATCTCTAAATACACTCTCAAATATACCACTAGCCGGCGTTTTTGTTGCTTATGAAGCTATTAAAAATATAGCACTCGCGCAGCATGCCGATGACCAAGTTGAAACCCTGCTGCTCGCTTTGAGCCGTGGCGCTGGTTTGCCTGGTTTGGCGGCGATGCCCGCAGCTTGGCAGCGCGATGGCACCCAGTACTACAGGCCGCTGTTACAAGTCTCTGCCTCTGAAATTCGGCGTTGGTTGGTAGCGCAAACAAAATTCGGGGTGGGCGGCGTACCATTTGTCGAAGACCCAACCAATACCGACGAATCGTTCACCCGCAACCGCATCCGCGCCAAGCTATTGCCCGCTTTGGATGCCGCATTTCCCCAGTTTCGCGACACCTTTGCCCGCAGCAGCAGCCATGCGGCGCAGGCACAATTGCTCCTGAATGAGGTCGCCGTTGACGATCTGCTGAAAACCGGAAATCCACCCAATATCAAGCAATTGCAACAACTTAGCGATGCAAGAATGGGCAACGCACTGAGGTTTTGGCTGAAAACCACGCATCACACCACGCCCAGCACCGCGCAGTTGAGCCAGTTGGTCGATCAAATCAAGGTTTGCACCACACGCGGGCACCAAATCCACATCAAAGTCGGACGCGGCTTCATCGAGCGCAAAGAGGCATGTATTGATTGGTACAATCCCTAGGTTTTACTATTTTTCTACATCTTTTTTCTAGTTTCTTTAAATTCCTATGGCTTTGATAGTTCATAAATACGGCGGCACCTCTATGGGCTCGACAGAGCGCATTGCCTTGGTCGCCAAACGCGTCGCCAAATGGGCACGCGCCGGTCACAAAATGGTCGTTGTCCCCAGCGCCATGAGTGGCGAAACCAACCGTTTGCTCGCTTTGGCAAAAGAGTTGGCCCCCGCCAAACCGGGTGACGCGTACAACCGCGAGCTCGACATGCTGGCCTCCACCGGCGAGCAAGCATCGTCTGCTTTGCTTGCGATTGCGCTGCAGGCTGAAGGTCTGGAAGCCGTCAGCTACGCCGGCTGGCAGGTCGCCATCAAAACCAACAGCGCCCACACCAAAGCACGCATCGAGTCGATTGACGACAAAAAAGTCCGTGCCGATTTGGACGCCGGTCGTGTCGTCATCGTCACCGGCTTTCAGGGCGTGGACGACTTGGGCAACATCACCACGCTGGGTAGGGGCGGGTCTGACACGTCTGCCGTGGCTGTGGCTGCGGCGTTGAAGGCGGATGAATGCCTGATCTACACCGACGTCGATGGCGTTTACACCACCGACCCGCGCGTCGTGCCTGAAGCGCGCCGTTTGCACACTGTCAGCTTTGAAGAAATGCTGGAAATGGCGTCTATGGGCTCCAAAGTGTTGCAAATCCGCTCGGTCGAATTTGCGGGTAAATACAAGGTGAAGATGCGCGTGTTGTCCAGCTTCACACCGTGGGATATTGATATCAACGAAGAGGCCACCTCCGGCACTTTGATTACTTTTGAGGAAGATGAAAAAATGGAACAAGCTGTCGTCTCAGGCATCGCATTCAACCGCGACGAAGCCAAAATTTCTGTGCTCGGTGTGCCAGACACCCCAGGCATTGCCTACAAAATTGTCGGTGCGGTGGCAGATGCCAACATCGAAATCGACATGATCATCCAAAACGTCAGCAAAGAAGGCAAAACCGACTTCAGCTTCACCGTGCACCGCAATGATTTTGCCAAAGCTGTCGATTTGTTGAACAACAAAGTGATTGGTGCCTTGGGCGCAAAAGAAGTCGTGGGCGACGCGAAAATCTGCAAAGTTTCCATCGTCGGCATCGGCATGCGCAGCCACGTGGGCATCGCCAGCAAAATGTTCAGCTGCTTGGCAGAAGAGGGCATCAACATCCAGATGATTTCCACCTCAGAAATCAAAACTTCGGTGGTGATTGACGAGAAATACATGGAATTGGCTGTACGCGCACTGCACAAAGTGTTTGGTTTAGACCAAGTTGCTGCTTAACTTGGGTGTTTTTTGAAAGTCAGTTATAAAAATTGAACCCCAAGTCGTGCGATAATATCGCTTGATAAATAGGAAACGTGACCGAGTGGCCGAAGGTGCTCCCCTGCTAAGGGAGTATGGGGTGTTGAGCCTCATCAAGGGTTCGAATCCCTTCGTTTCCGCCAGTATTACTGAGAAGTAAGTAAAAATCCCCGTAACTCAGTGAGTTACGGGGATTTTTTATTTGTGATGTCTATTTGGGCTATTTGATTTAAAGGAAATGTAATGAACAAACGGTTTTATATCTATGCTGCCGCGATGGTTTTTTCAGTTTTTTCTGTCTCAGCGAGCGCCAAAGACTTGCGCGTTATCGTGCACAGCTCGTTTGATTTGCCCAAACCTTTGCTCGCCAAATTTGAATCCGAAGCGGGCGTGAAGCTCAAAATCGTCAAAGGTGGCGATTCTGGTGAGATGTTGAACAAGCTGATTTTGACCCGCAAAGCGCCGATTGCTGATGTCGTCTACGGCATCGACAACGCGCAAGCCGTCAAAGCCAAAGCAGCAGATGTGCTGGATGCTTACGACGGTGCTTCTGCCCAAGGCGAGTCAAAAGCCGAGTTCGCAGGCATGGCCGTCGCCGTTGACTACGGCTTTGTGACGCTGAACTACGACAAAGCCACTGTGGCCAAACGCGGCACGCCACTGCCAAAATCGTTGGAAGAATTAACGCAGCCTGCCTATAAAAAATGGCTGGTCGTCGAAAATCCAGCCACATCCGGCCCGGGCTATGCATTTTTGCTGGCGACGATTGCCAATATGGGTGAAGAAAAAGCTTTCGCGTGGTGGAAGAGCATGCGTGGCAACGACATGAAGGTCGCCAAGGGCTGGACGGAAGCCTACTACACAGACTTTAGCCGTAATGGTGGCGCGTACCCCATCGTGGTGAGCTACGCCAGCAGCCCAGCCGCTGAGGTGTTTTACAGCAAAGAAAAATTGACAGACTCCCCAACCGCGAGCTTGTTTTTACCGGGTGCGGTGTTCAGGCAAGTTGAAGGCGTGGCGCTCATCAAAGGTGGCATGCAACGTGCTGAAGCAGAGAAGTTTTTGGAATTTATGCGTTCAGCAGATGTACAAGAAGCCATGCAAACAACGATGTGGATGTACCCGATACAAAACACCACCAAGCGTGTTGACGTGATGCGCTTTGCTCCTGAACCAGCTAAATTTGAAAGCATGGCACCCGCTGTCATCGCTGAAAAAGGCGCTGAGTGGATCAGCCGTTGGACAAAAACTGTTTTGAAGTAAATCGAAGTCAATGAAGTAAGGTTTTGTCAAATTAAGTCATGAAGCGCTCGTCAAGAGTGGCGTTGCTTCTGCTGCCCAGTGCGGCAGTGGTGTTGATGCTGCTGCTGCCGATGCTGCGATTGGCTGCAGAGGGGTGGGGCGGCTCAGTAAATGGGGCAGTTGATTGGTCGTTCATCACCATCTGGCAAGACGATTTCTTAAAGTGGCGGCTGTTGTGGTCTTTCACACAGGCGGTTTTGACTTGCGTTCTGGCACTCGTTTTCGGGCTTCCCGTTGCGTGGGTGCTGGCACGGTTTGACTTCCCAGGTCGCCAACTGGTACTGCGTTTACTGATGCTGCCTTTTGTCGTACCCACACTGGTCGCCGCGCTAGGTGTATTGGCACTGTGGGGGCCGCAAGGTGTGTTCAGCCAAGCGCTGGGCATTGACTTGCAAGACACGCCTTGGTTGCTGTTGTACGGCAATTTGTTTTTCAACCTGTGCTTGGTCATACGTGCAGGTGTGGATGCACTGGGGCAGGTGAACGCGCATTGCGTGGCTGCTAGCCGCTCCTTGGGTGCAACGCCTTGGCGCGCCTTTTGGCGGGTCGAGTGGCCGGTGATAGCGCCTTGGCTCACGTCCAGCTTGTGTCTGGTCTTTTTGTATTGCTTCTCTGGCTTTGG
>JANPIC010000164.1:0-10121 GCA_031424795.1 Polaromonas sp.
ATGCACTACGAGATGCTGAAACACACCGGCGAGCTGCCCATCATCGGCGTCAACACCTTCCGAAACCCCAAAGGCGATGTGGTGCAGGACAAGCTGGAGCTGGCGCGCTCGACCGACGAAGAGAAACAGAATCAGCTCAAACGGTTGGAAGCCTTCCATACCGAACATGCGGCCGAATCACCCGCGATGCTCAAGCGCCTGCAACAAGCCGTGATCGCCAACGCCAATGTGTTTGAGGTGCTGATGGATGCGGTGCGGGTCTGCTCGCTTGGGCAGATCACCAATGCGCTGTTTGAGGTGGGTGGGCAGTATCGAAGGAATATGTGATAGAGTGATATTAATTAGACAGTAAAGGCATTCCGCTATGGCCACTCAAAAAAGCAAATCCTCAACTAATAAAGCACATCATCGGAGTGCTAGTGAAACCCCTTCTTTGCACAAAAATAGTACTTTACAAACTACTAAATTATTTGAGCAATACAGTAAAAATTTTTCTGCGCCCATTCAAACCCCAAACCTTTTTACAATATTTGATTTAAGCCAGGGTGCTGGCATTACCTTTTCATCTCATACGTAAATGCCTAATTGGAATGAGGTGCTGATTGAAATAAATCAGCAGAAACAAAATATTGCTAATAACATGGCTGGCTGGCAGTTCGTTAGCCCACTCGACAATGTTAGGGTTAAATATTTAGATGCCCTTCACATGCATACCGGTCGAAATGTAATCGCTTATTATTCTGGCTGGCTTCATAGGGGTCCAAATACGCCCAATCTAGCAATCAATGATTTAGATAAAAATGCTTTCATGGCAACTATCCATGGACTTGATAGAAGCAAGGGGTTGGATTTAATCCTACATACTCCCGGAGGTTCTATTGCTGCAGCAGAATCTTTGGTTGATTATTTGCGACGAATGTTTGGCAAAAACATTCGTGCCATTGTTCCACAAATAGCTATGTCAGCGGGAACAATGATGGCTTGCGCTTGTAACGAAATAGTTATGGGCAAGCAATCGAATTTGGGCCCGATAGACCCACAAATGAATGGGATGCCCGCAACGGGCATATTGAAAGAGTTTAAACAAGCTCTTAAGGAAATAAAAGAGGATCCAAGTAAGCTGTCCCTATGGCAGGTAATTGTTGGCAAATATCATCCTTCATTTCTTCTGGAGTGCGAAAATGCAATAGAGTGGTCAAAAGAAGTGGTGCAGGATTGGCTTGAAACTGGAATGTTTGAGGGTGAAGCGAATGCGCAGCAAAAAGCTAAAGCCATTGTAAAAAAACTTGCTGATTATGCAGCCATGAAAAATCACGGTCGTCATGTCGATATAGACGAATGCAAAAAACTTAAACTAAAAATATTTGATCTTGAAAGTGATCAAATATTACAAGATTTAGTACTGACCGTACATCATTCTTTTATGCTAACTCTTGGTGAAGCTGGTCACATAACAAAGATAGTAGAAAATCACAAGGGGATCCGATTAGTTTCTAATTTTGCAGTTGGAAACCAATCAAAATAGCTATCGAAGATATCGCCACATTCATAGCGAATTTTTGCTAGATTTTAAAAAAGCGCTCCAAGGAGCGCTTTTTTTATGGATATGAGCCCTTAAACAATCTTGACGCTCAGATTCGGCAACCCATCAATGTGCATTTCAATCACGTCGCCCTTCACCACAGGGCCGACATTTTCAGGCGTGCCTGAGTAAATGATGTCACCCGGGAAAAGCTCGAAGGCTTGGGAGAGTCGGCTGATTTGCTCGGCCACCGACCAAATCATTTGGCTCAAATTGGCGTTTTGCTTGGTCACGCCATTGACTTTGAGCCAGATGTCGCCTTTTTGAAAGTGGCCGATTTGCCCGACAGGGTGCATCGCACCAATCGGGGCAGACATGTCGAAGCTTTTGCCGATTTCCCATGGTTTTTTCTCATCGCCCATGGCACGCTGCAGGTCGCGGCGGGTCATGTCTAGGCCTAGTGAATAGCCCCAAACATGGTCTAAGGCTTTTTCGACCGTGATATTTTTACCGCCTATGCCAATTGCAGCTACCAACTCTGCTTCGTAATGGTAGTTTTTAGTGAGTGTCGGGTAAGGATGATCGGCAACTGTGCCGGTTTTGACGAATTGAATTGAGTCGGTTGGTTTTTGGAAGAAAAATGGTGGCTCGCGGTCTGGGTTGGAGCCCATTTCGATCGCGTGGGCGCGGTAGTTGCGGCCAATGCAATAGATGCGGCGCACGGGGAATTGCGCGTCTGAGCCAACGATGGGAATGGTGACTGCAGCTACTTGAAATGGCGTTTTCACGCTTTGCTGGGCGATGCCGGGCGTGGCGCAGCCGACGACTGCGCCTGTGGTCACTAAAGCTGAGCTTTGAAAGAAATGCCGTCTATCCATGATGTTGTCTCCCATGATTGTTTGGTCCAAACATATATTTGTTTGTATGCCAACCAAAGATTACACCAACTCACCTGCTTTGCCTATTACCTGAGACAGGTTTTACAAATGTTTTATGAAGATTTCATGTCGTTATGAAACAGACATAAAAAAGCGCTCGATGTGAGCGCTTTTTTGGAGCTGTGCGAGACAGCTTTAGATTAACCTTGGTGCGGACGCTTGCCTGGGTTTTTCTTGCTGTTGGTGTGCGCGCCGCGCTCTAGGCTGATCTTTTGACCCTTGCCGGTTGTGTAGCACACGCCTTTTGGCGCGACTGGACGTGGGGTTGCTTTGCGGTCTGCTTCGGTTCTGAATACTTTGGCCATGATGAGCTCCAATGAAATGAGGGGTTGGTGGATGTTAACCCCGTATTATCTCAGTTTTTTGCCGCCCTATTTCTGGCGCCTTGGTGACGCAGCTTTGCCAGACAAGCCGTTATGCTCTGATTTTTGCTAAATTCGCACAAATTTCACCAAAAAGGACACACGATGAGCGCTGGCATGACTGATCTTTTCTCCCTCAAAGGGCGCACAGCGCTGATTACCGGCGGCTCGCGCGGCATTGGCCGCATGATTGCCAAGGGCTTTTTGGCGCAAGGGGCCAAAGTCTACATCTCTGCCCGCAAGGCGCAAGCCTGCATCGATACGGCCAAGGATTTGTCGCAATACGGTACGTGTATTGCCATTCCGGGCGACGTGTCCACCGTGGCGGGCGCACAGGCTTTGGCTGACGCTTACTTGGCGTTGGAGCCGCAACTCGACATTTTGGTCAACAACGCAGGCGCTGCTTGGGGTGAAGATTACGACACTTTCCCCGAATCTGGCTGGGACAAGGTGGTGAACCTGAACATGAAAGCGCCCTTCTTTTTGACGCAAATCCTGACGCCTGCGCTGCGCCAAGCCGCCAAAACACAGGTGGCCAAGGTCATCAACATCGCCTCGATTGACGGCGTTTCCATCAATGCGCAAGAAACTTACTCTTACGCCGCCAGCAAAGCCGGCTTGATTCACCTGACCAAGCGCATGGCGCTACGTTTGGCGAAAGACAATATCGCCGTTTCAGCCATTGCGCCAGGTGCTTTTGCCTCTGAGATGAACAAAGTTGCCCGCGACCATGGCGACATGGTCTCCCAACGCGTGCCTGCAGGACGCGTGGGTGTAGACGAAGACATGGCGGGAGCGGCGATTTACCTGGCCTCTCGCGCGGGTGACTACGTGGTCGGCGCGACGCTGGTGGTGGATGGCGGCGTGTCGTTCACTCGGCAGAGTGACGACGTAGCCTAATTAAACCAAAGCGCTAAACCAATGCCCGTAGCTCCCGTGCGGCTTCCTGTAACAGCGGCAGCAACTCCCGCTTTAAAACCGATGGTTCGAGACGGGCCGGCTGCGTCACCACATTCAACGCGGCAACCGTACTGCCCGCCATATTTCGCACTGGCACGGCTAGGGCATGGACGCCCAACTCATGCTCCTCACTCGCGATGGCGTAGTCCACCTCTCGAATCTGGGCAATCACACCGTGAAACTTAACCATATCGGTACAGGTGTGCACCGTCAAACGCGGCAAAGTTCGCGCGTGCGCCCAGGCTTCAAACTCGGCATCGTTCAGCGCAGCCAGCAACACACGCCCGGTGGAGGTGGCATGAATCGGTAATCTGGCCCCTAAATGCAGACCATACGGCGTGTAGCCGGCGTATTTATTGGTTAATCCGCTATTTTTTTGGTAGTAATTATTACTTCTAGCCACAATAATGACTTCATCTGCATCTCGCACAACGGCGGAAAACGACTCGCCCGTTTGCGCCGCCAAGCGGCTCAGCGTGGGCTGCAAAACGCGCGGCAGTCGCGCTGAAGCCAGGTAATTGCCCGAAAACCGCAGCACCTTACTAGACAGCCAGTAAAAACTGCCATCGGTCTCCAAATAACCCAAATGCGCCAGCGTGAGCAAATGCCGTCTGGCGGCAGCGCGGGTGATGCCCGTGCGCTGGGCGGCTAAGGTGGCGTTGAGTCGCTGCCTTTCCGTGTCAAAACTTTCCAGCACCGCCATGCCTTTGGCCATGCCCACGATGAAATCGGCAGAAGAAATTTGTGCGTTCATCGCGCAATGATGGCGATTACCGCGCAAATTGTCAATCTCATGCTGGCTGAAATTAAGCAGTTCTTCTATTCTCCGCTTATGACATTTACTTCACAGCCTCATCAACAACGGACACAAGTCGCCATCATTGGCGCAGGCCCTTCTGGTTTGTTGCTCGGCCAATTGCTCTACAAAGCCGGGATTGACGCCATCATCATCGAGCGCCAAAGCCCTGATTACGTATTAGGCCGCATTCGTGCCGGTATTTTGGAGCAAACCACGGTGGACATGCTGCACGAAGCCGGCGTGGGCGCAGGGGTCAGCGCGGACGGCATCGTCCACCACAGCATAGACCTGGTGTTTGGCGGCAAGCGCCACGGCATTGATGTGCACGCACTGACGGGTGGCAAAGTCGTCACCGCTTACGGCCAAACCGAAGTGACACGGGATTTGATGGCTGTCCGCAGTGCCGAGGGTTTGACCACGGTCTATGAAGCCAAAGACGTCAGCGTGCATGACTTTGACGGCACACAACCCTTTGTGCGCTACCAAAAAGACGGTCAAAACTATGAATTGGCCTGTGACTTCATCGCGGGTTGTGACGGCTTCCACGGCGTTTGCCGTGCCAGCGTGCCCGAAGGCGCCATCACGGAGTACGAAAAAGTCTACCCCTTCGGCTGGCTGGGCGTGCTGGCCGATGTGCCACCCGTCTCGCCGCACGCCATCGTGTACGGCAACAGCGAGCGCGGTTTTTCACTGTGCAGCATGCGCAGCTTGACCCGTAGCCGCTACTACGTGCAGTGCCCGGTCGACGACAAAGTCGAAGCTTGGAGCGACCAGCGCTTTTGGGACGAGCTGCGCATGCGGCTTGATCCAGAATTGGCAGAACAAATCATCACCGGCCCGTCCATCGAAAAAAGTATCGCCCCGCTGCGCAGCTTTGTGGCTGAGCCCATGCGCTTTGGCAGTCTGTTTTTGGCCGGTGACGCCGCCCACATCGTGCCGCCTACGGGGGCGAAAGGCTTGAATTTAGCCGCCAGTGACGTGAAATACCTGTCCAGTGCGTTGATTGAGTTTTACGGCAAAGACGGCGTGAAGAGTACTGCCGGCATCAACACCTACTCCCAGCGCGCCTTGGCCCGTATCTGGAAAGCCGAGCGCTTTTCATGGTGGCTCACCTCGCTGATGCACCAGTTCCCCGACACCGGGGCGTTTGGCCAACGCATGCAAGAGGCTGAACTGGAGTATTTGGTCAACTCACAGGCTGCATCCACCGTGTTGGCGGAAAACTATGTGGGACTGCCTTTGCTATAAAAATCACATCGATTTTAGAGGTCAAAATTTGGCACTAGCCGGCGTATTTATTGCCTGAACAGCTATTAAATATATAGCAAAATTGATGCCTAAATTCCCCTTCATTTGAAGGGGTGGCGCGAAGCGACGGGGTAGCTGCAGCGAGTGAGAGTGACTACCCCGCCCTGCGGGCACCCCTTCAAATGAAGGGGAATTTTTGCATCGCCTCTACATCGCACCTCGCAGCGCACGACGGTATTGCATCGCCTCGGCCACGTGCGTGACTTGGGTGAACTCTGAGCCGGCCAGGTCGGCAATCGTTCTTGCCACCTTCAGCGTGCGATGTGTAGCACGGGCGGACCAGCCTAGGCGGGCTGCTGCGACGTTGAGGAACTTGGTGGCGCCATCGTCCAGCAGCACATGGGTGTCAATTTCTACACCTTGCAGGGCATGGTTGGGCTTTTTTTGACGGGCTAGACTGCGGTTTCTGGCGGCAATGCAACGTTCGCGGATGCTTTGGGTGGACTCGCCGGCGGGCGCGTTGATCAGCTCTGCCGCCGGCAAGGTGGGCACATCAATATGCAAATCGATCCTATCCAGCAAAGGGCCACTGAGCTTGCCTTGGTAGCGTGAGACTTGGTCGGGCGAGCAACGGCAAGAGCGTGGTGTGCTGCCAATGACCGCGCCCAAGTAGCCGCAAGGGCAGGGGTTCATGGCCGCCATGAGCTGGAAACGGGCGGGAAAGTCGGCCCGTCGTGCCGCTCTGGAAATGGTGATTTGCCCGGTTTCTAGCGGTTCGCGCAGGGCTTCGAGGGCGGCCCTTGGTAATTCAGGGAGTTCATCAAGGAACAAAACGCCATTGTGCGCGAGTGAGATTTCACCGGGTCTGGGTGGTGAACCACCGCCTACCAAGGCCACCGCACTGGCTGAATGGTGCGGGCTTCTGGTGGGGCGCTGTGCCCAGCTCTCTAATAAGAAACGTCCAGCAAGCGACGCAATTGCAGCGCTTTCTAAGGCTTCATCGGTATTCATAGGTGGCAAAAGTCCGGCAAAACGCTGTGCCAACATGGACTTGCCCGAGCCCGGCGGCCCCACCAACAAGGCGCTGTGCCCGCCTGCTGCCGCTATTTCTAGCGCGCGTTTCGCACCGGCTTGGCCTTTGACGTCTAGAAAATCCAAGTACTTGGACACATTGGCTTCGGTGCTGATGGGCTCGGCGTGCGCTTGGCTCCAGCCTTCCACTGGCTCTAAAGCGGGGTCTCGAACGAACTGCGCAACAACATCTAATAAGTGCCGAGCGCGGAACACCACAGCGTCGGGCACGAGGGCGGCTTCGGCAGCGCTGGCCTCGGGAAGCACCAATTTGGGGCAAATGGCCATCTTGCGCAGCGCCAAACTCATCGCCAAAGCGCCACGAACGGGTCTGAGCTCGCCGCCCAAGGACAATTCACCGGCAAATTCGAAGTCTATTAACTTAGAGGCTTCGATTTGCCCACTCGCCGCCAAAATGCCCAATGCAATCGGTAAATCAAAACGGCCAGAGTCTTTGTGTTAACGAAATAAATATTTCGGAAATATAAGGATTTATATGAGAATATGCTACTTATTATGGATTTATCAGAACTTCACAGCCAACTCCACTATTGGGTTGAGCATGGGGAGTTACCTATGAGTAGCATTGCTGCCCACAAGGTTCGTGAAAATCCGTACAGTGTTACCACTCGACGAGCAAGTGGCAAAAACTCTGATGGCCGCATGGTCCAGGCGGAATCGCTATTAGAGTACGACTTTTTCAGTGTCCTAGACTTTGATTTCCGAGTTGAAAAGTACAAAGAGCAGGCCATTGTGATCCCGTGGCGTACACCTTCTGGTCAATATCGTCGTTACACGCCTGATGTGCTTGTGAAGTTCTCGCAGACCTATAACCGCACGTATCCACATCTTAAAGCCACCGTCTTTGAAGTGAAACCTTCTGAAATTGTGCGTTCAGACTGGGATCAGCTGCTACCCAAATATCGAGGTGTTAGGCGTTCATTGCAAGGCACTTGCGTACCCTTCAAAGTGATCACCGAACGACATTTGAACCCCACGTTTGTGACTAACTGCAAATTTCTCAACGAATACTCAGACAAAGCGCTACGACTTGACCGACTACAACCCTATCAAATCGAAATGCGAACCACAATTGCTGAAACAGCAAGGGCCTTAGGGGTAACGACGCCAAAACTTCTCCTAGAGTCGGTTTCTAAAGTTTTCGATACCCAGAGTGTCCTCATTCCGTGGATCTGGAATCAGTTCCACTGCGGCCCCCTTTGCATGCAAATGGACATGATGGAGCCGTTAACGATGGATACTGAGATATGGCATTACTCGTCAAGACACCGTGTCCCGCTGTGGTTAAGGAGGGAAAATGACTGGTATCGTTAAAGTAAGCGTAGGTGCAATTGTTCACCTCGACCAGCCGGGTAACTTTGTTGTTCGTCGGTTCGAGACACCGACAAAAATAGTAGTTCGCTCACTAGATACACACATCGAGCAGACCGTCTTATTAGATGAAGTGCGCCTCCCTGCAAGCAGTGATAAACGCTCTCGACCTGATTTGGCATCCATTCCAGAAGAGCGTTTCGCCGCTGCACAAATAAAATACGAAATCATCAAGTCGATGGTGGATAAGCACCGTACATCTGTCGAGGAAGTCACCGCTGCTGCAGTTGCTGCCAATGTGGCGGTGTCCAGTGTGTATCGTTGGCTCAAAGAGTATCGGGAAGGCACCCTGCTCTCTAGCCTGGTTCGCAAGGAACGCGGCGATATTGGTAAATCGCGACTGAGTCCCGAGACAGAGTTGATCATGAGCAAAGTGATCGCCGACTACTGGATGACTGCAGAAAAACGCTCCTACGCGCACGCTTATCGAGAGTTGCAGCTTCGCTGCCGCCAACAAAACGTCAGGCCGCCCAGCTTGCCTACACTGGTTGCAAGAGCGAGTCGAATTGACCCCAAAGAGTCCACCCTCAAACGCCGTGGCCGCGCTGCATCTGATGCATTGGAACTCGTCAAAGGTACTGTGCCAAACGCCGAACGCCCTTATGCCGTCATTCAAATTGACCACACTCTGGTTGACATACAACTTGTCGATTCAGTCCACCGCGTTGCAATTGGCCGACCCTGGATTACTGTTGCCATTGATGTTTTCACACGCATGGTGGTTGGGTACTACATATCATTTGATACGCCTGGGACACTTGGTACAGGCATTTGTATTGCAAATGCAATGCTTTCCAAGCAATCAATGCTATCCAACCTTGGGCTTGCGTTCGACTACCCCTGTCGCGGCAAGCCAAGAGTTATTCACCTAGACAATGCGAAAGAGTTCCACGGCAAGACGCTCGATCATGCTTGCATGGAATATGGAATTGATCTTCAGTTCCGCAAGCTCAAGACGCCACGGTACGGCGGTCATATTGAAAGAATGATGGGATCGCTGGCGACGGAAATCCATGCCGTCCCTGGCACTACCTTCTCCAACATCAGAAGCAAGGGTGAATATGACTCTGAGCAAAAGGCTGCGTTAACCATCAAAGAGTTTGAATTGTGGCTGGCTAACCTGATTCTGGGTATTTACCATCAGCGAGAGCACAGCGCACTGGGAATGTCACCCATACGCAAATACATGACCAGTTTGGTTGGTGATAGTGCAACGCCAGCTAGGGGCATTATTGAAGTCGTCACGGATGAGCATGCCCTTCGGCTGGATTTTCTGCCTATGTTTGAAGGAACCATTCAAACATACGGGGTGAAAATTGACCACATCACGTACTCGGCTGATGTCCTACGACGCTGGGTCGGTGCCACCGACCCCAAAGCACCCACCAAGAAGCGGAAATTCATTTTCCGTCGTGATCCACGTGACATCAGTCATATCTATTTCTTTGATCCTGATGCCAAGACTTTTTTCCAAATTCCCTATCGTAATATGGCTCACCCTGCCATCAGCCTTTGGGAAATGCGAGCCGTGCGGAAATTCTTAAAGCAGCAAGGACGCGATGCAATCGACGAAGATGTTTTGTTCCGTGCATTTGAAGCCATGCGTGACATTGAGCAAAAGGCGGTAAGTACAACCGGCAAGGTACGGCGTAGTGATGCCATGAAGCGCGCTATCCGCCGGAAAGAGTCACCACAGCCCTTGGCCAAACCACCGACTGCGCCTGCGGTGTCATCTGAACTTCACGATGATTCCTCACTACCGCTGGCCGACGACATTGCTGGCTTTGATGAAGTTGAGCGGTACTAAATATGACCCAAAACATTGAGAA
>JANPIC010000165.1:0-1783 GCA_031424795.1 Polaromonas sp.
CCACCCGGGCGCCCCCATGGGTATGGCCGATATGGCTGTCGCACTCTGGTCAGACCACTTAAAACACAACCCAAGCAACCCAAACTGGGCGAACCGCGACCGCTTTATCCTCTCCAACGGTCATGCTTCCATGCTCAATTACGCCGTGCTGCACCTCACCGGCTACAAACTGCCCATGGCCGAGTTGAAAAACTTCCGCCAGTTGCACAGCAAAACCGCCGGCCACCCTGAAGTGGGAGTCACACCGGGTATAGAAACCACCACCGGCCCACTCGGTCAAGGTATCACCAATGCGGTCGGTTTTGCACTGGCTGAGAAATTACTCGCCAAAGAATTCAACCGCACCATCGCCGACGAAGCGAATGGCGAGACCAAACTCAACATCGTTGACCACCACACTTACGCCTTCATGGGCGATGGTTGCATGATGGAAGGTATCAGCCACGAAGCCGTGGCTTTAGCCGGTGCCTGGAAGCTGAACAAGCTGATCGCCCTGTACGACGACAACGGCATCTCCATCGACGGCAAAGTCGCCCCGTGGTTCATCGACAACACCGCCTTGCGCTTCGCCGCCTGCGGCTGGAACGTGATTGGCCCGATAGACGGCCACAGCGCCGCCGCTGTGAGCCAAGCCATCACCGATGCGAAAACAAGTGCCGACAAACCGACCCTCATCGTCTGCAAAACCCACATCGGCCAGGGCAGCCCCAACCGCGTGGACACCGCCAAAGCCCACGGCGAGCCGCTGGGCGCCGAAGAAATCAAGCTGACGCGCGAGTCGATCGGCTGGAACTACCCACCTTTCACCATCCCGAAAGAAGTCTACGCCGATTGGGACGCCAAAGCCGCCGGCAAAGCCAATGAGCAAGCCTGGAACGACACCTTTGCCGCCTACAAAGCCAAATTTCCAGACCTGGCCAAAGCATTCGTGCGTCGCATGAAGGGCGATCTGCCGAAAAACTTCAACCAAATCGCCTTTGACACCGTCGTCGCGGCCCACACCAAGGCTGAAACTGTTGCGTCACGCAAGGCATCTCAATTAGCGCTGGAATCCTTCACCGCCGCTTTGCCGGAAATGCTGGGTGGCTCGGCCGATTTGACCGGCTCTAACCTGACCAACACCAAATCAACACCGAGCTTGCGTTTTGACCTGAATGGCGACGTGGTGCAAACCGAAATAAACGGGCAAGACGGACAGAGCGGCCAAATGGTCGGCGGACGCCACATCAACTACGGTGTGCGCGAGTTCGGCATGGCCGCCATCATGAACGGCGTGGCGCTGCATGGTGGTTTTATCCCCTACGGCGGCACGTTTTTGACCTTCAGCGACTACTCGCGCAACGCCATCCGCATGGCCGCGCTGATGAAGCTGCGCGTGATCCACGTTTTCACCCACGACAGCATCGGCTTGGGCGAAGACGGCCCAACGCACCAGTCCATCGAGCACGCTGCCAGCCTGCGTTTGATTCCGAATTTGGACGTCTGGCGTCCGGGCGACACGGCTGAAACCGCTGTGGCCTGGGCTGTCGCGTTGCAAAACAAGACCAAGCCGACCGCTTTGCTGCTCAGCCGTCAAAACATCAGCTACGCGCCTAAAACCAACCTCGAAGACATCAGCAAAGGCGCTTACATGCTGTCTGAGCCGCGCGATGTGGGTTTGAACAAAGCCGCCCAAGCCGTCATTATTGCAACAGGCTCTGAAGTGCAGCTGGCAATAGCCGCACAAAAGCTGCTTGCTTCTAAAAAGATAGCAGTTCAGGTCGTCTCTATGCCGAGTAACACC
>JANPIC010000166.1:0-1931 GCA_031424795.1 Polaromonas sp.
CTGGATTTCGCAGGCGCGTTGCAGTGTCCACAGGGTCACAAAGGTTTGCGGCAGGGTCTGCCCCCAGGCCAGCAGGCCGTGGTTGCGCAAGATCACCGCCGGCTTGTTGCCGATGTTTTTCAGCAAGCGTGGCGCTTCATCGGCATGGATGGTGATGCCTTCAAAGTCATGGTAGGCCACCATGTCGTGCAGCTGGGCGGAATAAAAGTTGTTTTGCGCCAAACCTGCTGCCGAGCAAGCCACCGCCACGCCCGCTGTCGTGTGGGTGTGCATGATGCAATGCGCGTCTGGCAAGCGGTCGTGAATCGCGGCATGCACGGTAAAACCAGCGGGGTTCACCGGATAGACCGAATCGTCCAAAATGGTGCCGTGAATGTCGATTTTGACCAAGTTACTCGCCGTCACCTCGCTGTAGTGCAGACCAAACGGGTTGATGAGAAACTGCTTCTGTCCATTTGATACAGATTCGGGCAGCCGCAGGGTGATGTGGTTGTAAATCATCTCGGTCCAACCGAGCATGTTAAAAACGCGGTAGGCCGCAGCCAGCTCGATTCTGGCTTGCCATTCTTCAGGGTGTATTGAGGGATTCATAGATGTAATCGTAGTTAGTCAATTTTTAAACAAAACGAAAAGCAATAGCGCCCAAGGAGCCATAGTCTGCGTGAAAGGTATCGCCTGGCAGGGCGGTTGTAGGGCGGGTGAAGGAGCCGCCTAGCACCACTTCACCAGCTTCCAAGAATTCGCCCCAAGGCGCGAGCTTGTTGGCCAGCCAAGCGACACCGTTCGCAGGGTGGTTCAGCACGGCAGCGGCGACGCCAGATTCTTCAATCACACCGTTTTTGTACAACAGCGCGCTAACCCAACGCAGATCAATCGCATCAGGTTTGACAGGGCGACCGCCCAAGATGATGCCCGCATTGGCGGCGTTGTCCGAAATGGTGTCAAACACCTTGCGCGGCGCTTTGGTATGGCGGTCGAATTGTTCGATGCGGGCGTCGATGATCTCAATGGCCGGCACCACATAATCGGTCGCGGCCAGCACATCGAAAATGGTGATGTTGGGCCCCTGCAGGCGTTTGCCGAGCACAAAAGCCAGTTCTACCTCGACCCGTGGCGCGATGAATCGATTGAACGGGATATCGCTGCCTTCAGGGAAAAACATATCGTCCAGCAGCGTGCCGTAATCCGGCTCGTTGATTTGGCTGCTTTGCTGCATGGCGCGCGAGGTCAGACCGATTTTGTGGCCTTTCGCAACCCGGCCTTCCTTGATTTTGAGCGCCACCCACGCTTTAGAGATGGCATAGCCATCTTCAATCGTCATGTCGGGGTGGCGTTTGGAAAAGTGCTCGACTTGGCTGCGGGACTTTTCCGACTGGTTCAATTCCGCCGCAAGCTGGGCGATCAGGCTTTCAGAAAACATGTGGGTTCTTTCAAACTTTATTGATGTTTATTAAATTTTATTAAATAGCGGATGCAGGTTGCTGTGTTTGCCGTCAAAGACCTCGTGGCCTTCATCGATCTGTAGCGTGATGCCGATATGGCGTTGCATGAAGATGGGTTGAAAATGTGCCTTGGTCGCCATCAAGAGCGCATCGCCTGCACGCTTTTGGGTAGCGCCAGAGCGACCCTTGCCCATGCGCAGGTTGAGGTAGACAAAAGCGTAATCCGCCATGCCATCCGCCACCGCATAATGCGGCGCTGGGTAGGCCAGCACGCGAGTACCGCCCGTCGGGTAGACCTGTGCGCCCTTGTCGTCCTGCACGTCCAGCATGGTGTCGGCTAGGCTGCGGCACAGCGCGGTCATGTCCGTCTCTTTGTCGAGGTTGGCGGTGTAGAGAATCACAAGGTGCGGCATCTTACACTTTCAATGGCGTAACTGGAAAAATCGCGTTGATCTGTCCGGTTCCGCTGGAGCCAAAATAAGGCGTGAT
>JANPIC010000167.1:0-10606 GCA_031424795.1 Polaromonas sp.
ACTTCAGCGGCACGTTCGGCAGGCAGCACACCTGTCAAAGTACCTGCGCTTTGGGGCGTTTGCAAATGGTCGACCAAAAGCGCGTAGCAACGCACTTCTTTGTCGTCGCGCATGCGGTATTGCGGGTACTGGGCGGCAAAATTGCCCCAATCGCGGCGCTGGCCCAACAACATCAACCAATCGTTGCGCAGGCGGTCTTCTTGGTAAGTGCCGACATACTTGGCCAAAAAGCGCTGCACTTCAGCATCAGAGGCTTCTTCCAGCCGTGCTTTCAGCTCCCAATACGCCGCCCACGGCTCTAGACTGTGACCCGCAGCTTGCGGCAACAGCTCGGTGAGGCGTTTTTTATCGAGCTTTTTGAAGGCGGCGCCCATGTCGACCAGCACATTGTCTGCCCTAGCCTCCGCACGGGCATCCACCCGTATATCGGCATTCGTTTGCGCAAAAGACGGAACTGTGCCAAGCTGCAAAAGTGATGTCAAAATCAAGGCTCTGGGAAAATGTGTAGCAAATTTTGGAAATGTCATAGAGGGTAAGAATAATGGATAAAGCTGCGGTGCGCAAAGCCTTGATAGAACAACGCTTGAATTTACCCGATAGACTACAGCGCGCTGACTTGTTACAACGGGTGATGCGGATTTGGCTGTTTGGCAGACCCGACACCGTGATTGGTGCGTATTGGCCCATCAAGGGCGAGTTTGACCCGCTACCGGCTCTCTACCGCTGGCAAGAAGATGCTGCCTTAACCGCAGTACACCATGCAAATGAGCCTGCAGCTAGCGAATATTCAACCCACATAGCTACAGAAACAGCAGCGAACAGGTCGCCCTGCAAAATTGGCCTACCCGTGATCGACAAAGTCCACAAAACGTTAACGTTTCACACTTGGTACCCCGGCTGCCCGATGGAAGAAGACGCTTACGGCATTCCGAAACCGAAAGACACGGGCGTTGTCGTGCCAACGCTGTTGTTCGTACCCTGTGTGGGTTTCGGCCCCGGTGGTTACCGCTTGGGCTATGGCGGCGGCTTTTATGACCGCACTTTGGCAACGCTACAGCCCCAGCCGACGACCGTAGGCTTAGGCTACAGCAACGGCTGGCAGGAAGACTTCACCCCCGAAGCGCACGATGTACCGCTGGATGCGATATTGAGTGATACGGGGGTCATGTGGCAGCGTTAACGTTACGCTAGCTTTTTCAACAACCCCTGCGTCGACCCATCCAACCCCGCCATGTCGCCAGACGACATGCGCTTTTCAATGTCCACCGCCAGCACTTTGCCCAGCTCCACACCCCATTGGTCGAAGCTGTTGATGCCCCAGACGCTACCTGCCACAAAGACGCGGTGCTCGTAAAGTGCGATCAATGCGCCAAAACTGGCGGGTGTTAAGTCCTCCAGCAGCATGGTGGTGCTAGGACGGTTGCCCGGGAAGTTTTTATGACCGCCCGCATCGGCCTTACCCATCATCAGCGCTTGGGCTTGCGCGACAGCGTTCGCCAGTAAACGTTGCTGGTGCCCAGGCAAGCTGTGGCGAGCATTTTTCACAGCGATAAATTCGACCGGAACCACATCGGTGCCCTGGTGCAGCATTTGGAAAAACGCATGCTGGCCGTTCGTGCCTGGCTCGCCCCACACGACAGCAGAGGTTGAAAACGGCAGCGCTTGGCCGTTCGCATCGACCTGTTTGCCATTGCTTTCCATCTCCAACTGCTGCAAATACGCGGGCAAACGCTTCAAAGCGCTGTGGTAGGGCGCAACGCAGCGGCTGGTGAAGCCGTGGAAGTTGCGATACCAAACGTCGAGCAAGCCGAGTTTGACGGGCAGGTTGCTCTCCAGCGGCGCGGTGCGGAAGTGCTCGTCCATCGCGTTGGCACCGGCCAGCATGTCGGTAAAACCTTGCGCCCCAACGGCGATGGCAATCGGCAAACCAATGGCGGACCACAAAGAATAACGGCCACCGACCCAGTCCCAAAAGCCAAACGTGGTGCTGATGCCGAACGCATTGGCTGCGGCGACATTGGTCGTTAACGCGGCGAAATGGCGCGAAATGCCTTTATCTTTCACCAAAAGCGCTGATTTATCAGCATAGTTCGCCTCAAACCATGCTTTGGCAGACAAGGCATTGGTCATGGTTTCTATGGTGGTGAAGGTTTTTGAGGCGATGAGGAACAGCGTGTTTTCCGCTTTGAGTTGCTTCAACACCGCGGCCAGCTCGTGACCGTCGACGTTGGAGACAAAATGCAAGCGCTTGCCGGTGTTTGCAAAGCTGTCCAAAGCCAACACCGCCATCAGTGGGCCCAGGTCAGAGCCACCAATGCCAATGTTGACGATGTCGGTGATTTGCGCGTCCGCACGAATCTGCTCGGCATAGGCGAGCATGGGCGTCAAGGTTTGATGCACCAAGGCCAGATTGACATCAAGGTCTTCTTTGATGCCTGTATTTGCTATATTATTAATAGCTGTCAAGGCAACAAATTCGCCGGCTAATGTCGTATTTGAGCCGTTTTTGGCGTTTTTACGCAATAACCAATGCATCACGGCACGGTTTTCAGCGTTGTTGATCTTTTCACCGGCAAACATGGCGTCGCGGTGCGCTTCTATACCGCTTTGCCGCGCCAAATCCAGCAACAGCGCTTGTGTCGCTGCATCTAAACGGTTTTTAGACAAATCAGCAAACACATAGGGCGCTTGCTGGCTGAGTGTCTCAAAGCGCTTGGCATCAGTAGCAAAAGCGTCTCTGGCGTCAAAGTTTTTGCCTGTTTCGTCGAAATGCTGCTGCAAAGCAGCCCAAGCAGCGGTTTTGTCGCCACGGGTGCGTTGGTTGGGGAGGTTTGTCATAGCTTTCTTTGCCTTTTTACTTATTTAACGGGCTGCCAAAATCATTTTTTCAAGTTTGACGGTATCTGCGCAGAAAGCGCGAATGCCCTCGGACAGCTTTTCGGTCGCCATCGCGTCTTCGTTCAGCGCCAAGCGGAAGCTGGCTTCGTTGTAGCTGATGGCGGGAATGTCCAAGGTTTGAGCAGCTTCTGCTGAGATCGCGCGGGTCAAAGGTGCCTCTGTCGCCGCCAATTGCGCGAGTAATTCAGGGCTAATCGTCAACAAATCGCAGCCCGCCAAGGCGGTGATTTGCCCGATGTTGCGGAAACTCGCACCCATGACTTCGGTTTTGATGCCGTGCTTTTTGTAGTAGTTGTAAATCTCGACGACAGATTGCACGCCAGGGTCGTTCGCGCCTGCATTGTCGGCTTCTACCCACCCGCCGCTTGCGGCGGTTCCCGATCCTACGCCGGCGGATTTTTTGTACCAATCGTAAATGCGACCGACGAACGGCGAAATCAATTGCACATTCGCCTGCCCACAAGCCACCGCTTGGCAGAAGGAGAACAGCAGCGTCAAATTGGTGTGGATGCCAGCGCGCTCTAGCTCAGCAGCGGCTTGGATACCTTCCCACGTGGCAGCGACTTTGATGAGCACGCGGTCAGAGTTGATGCCATTTTCGCGGTACAAAGCGATGGTTTTCAAGGCGCGCGCCACCATGGCGGGCGTGTCAAAGCTCAAGCGTGCGTCAATTTCCGTAGAGACGCGACCCGGCACAATGCCCAAAATCTTCACGCCAAAACTGACCAGCAAGTGATCGACCACGTCGTCCAAGGACTTGCCGTGGCAAGCCGCCACCGACGCCGCCAACAACGGCGCGTACTCAGGTTTTTGCACGGCTTTGAGAATCAAGGACGGGTTGGTCGTGGCATCGCGCGGCTTGGAAGCGCTGATTTGCAGAAAATCACCCGTATCCGCCACAACGGTGGTGAATTGTTTGAGTTGGTCTAGTTGATTTAGCTGGGTCATAGTCACAGTTTGGCTCTGAGTTGGTCGCGGTTGAAAGAAGCGTTTGTCGGAAATTTACATCAAATTGAGTTGAATTTCTGCTTTATTATCGCAAATTTGCATTCAACATGAAACTAAGTTACATTAAACGCTCTAATTTCTTTGTTTTTTAGTTACATAAACATTTGGCAATAGGTGAAGCATGAGTTTTGATTTAGTTATTTTTGGTGGCACGGGTGATTTGGCATGGCGCAAACTGTTGCCAGCACTGTTTCAAGCATTTCGACATGGCAGCTTGCCCGAAGGTGGGCGCATTGTTGGCGTGGGCAGAGACACGATGACCGACGACGAGTACAGAGCCGTCATCAAAGCGCGTTTTGACGCTGTTGAGCCATCTAAACGCCCGAATACGGAAGAATTTGACCGTTTTGCGGCCAATTTGTTTTATCTGCGCATGGATTTGTCCAAGCCGGAGTATTACGTCACATTGGCTGACATGCTGAATGCACGCAATGCGGACACGGTCGTCATGTACGTGGCCACCGCGCCAGGCTTGTTCACCACGGTGTGTGAGCAGATTGCGGCTGCGGGCTTGAATGGCCCGAAAACACGTGTGGTGCTAGAGAAGCCGCTAGGACACGATTTGGCATCCAACCGCGCCATCAACGAAACGGTGCGCCGCGTGTTGACCGAAAACCAAGTGTTCCGTATTGACCACTATTTGGGCAAACCATCGGTACAAAACTTGTTTGCGTTGCGTTTTGGTAACTCGTTGTTTGAGCCGCTGTGGCGCAGAGAACACATTGCCAACATTCAAATCAACATCGCGGAAGACTTGGGCGTTGAGTCACGCGGTGCTTTTTACGAAAACACGGGCGCGTTGCGCGACATGGTGCAAAACCATGCTTTGCAACTGCTGTGCGCGATTGGCATGGAGCCGCCCATCAACGCACATGCCGATGCGATTCGTGATGAAAAACTCAAAGTATTGCGTGCTTTGAAGCCATGGACAGCAGAAACCTTGAGTCAGCATGTGGTGCGTGGGCAATACAGTGCTGGCACCATCAATGGGCAGGCTGTGCCTGGCTACAAGCAAGAAGCCGGCGTTAGCCCAGACAGCCAAACTGAGACTTTTGTCGCTTTGCGCTGTGAAATTGCTAACTGGCGCTGGGCGGGTGTGCCGTTTTATATCCGCACGGGCAAGCGCTTGGGGGCTCGCGATGCCTCCATTGTGATTAACTTCAGGCCCGCACCGCACGCGATTTACCAATCGCCCCCGGGTGCAGCAAACCGCTTGGTGATTAATTTGCAGCCCAAAGACGGTTTGGAGCTGCACTTGTTTTCACAGGGCGCCAACCAACGTGCACCTGCAGGCAGCAGAAGCACGCAAACCTTGGCGCCTGTGCAATTAGACTTGGATTTTGACAAACGCTTTGGTACCGAGCGCGTGGGCGCGTATGAGCGTTTGCTGTTAGACGTGTTGGCGGGTCGTTTGAATTTGTTTGTGCGTAGCGACGAGCAAGAATGCGCTTGGCGCTGGGTAGAGCCTATTTTGGATGCTTGGAAGGCCGACACCCAAGGGCCACGACAATACGCCGCCGGCAGCTGGGGACCCAGTGCGTCTAGCGCCATGATTGCCAAAGATAATTTTTGCTGGGCTGAAGAAAACTAAGCACCCAACAACCACACTTGAATAAACACTATGTTAGAACGCGTCAAAGCCTCGCTGCCATCACTCGCACCCGCTGAACAACGCGTCGGCAAGCTCGTGCTGGGCGACCCGCGCGCGTTTGCAAACCTGCCCATCAGCGTGTTGGCAGACCGTGCACATGTGAGCAAACCCACCGTCGTTCGGTTTTGCCGCAGCATGGGTTACGACGGCTTGTCTGACTTCAAACTCAAACTCGCAGGTAGCGTCAACGAAGGTGTGCCTTTCATCCATCGCAGTGTGGATGCTGACGACAAAACAGGCGACGTGATGGTGAAAGTGATCGACAACACCGTTGCGGCATTTTTGAAATACCGCAACGATGCCATCACGGGTGCCATAGAAAAAGCCGTCGTCACCCTCGCGGAAACGCATGCAACAGGTAAGCGCATCGAGTTTTATGGCGCAGGCAACTCGGGCATTGTGGCGCAAGATGCACAGCATAAATTTTTCAGGCTTGGCTTAAACACCATCGCCTACAGCGACGGCCACATGCAAGTGATGAGCGCGTCCATGCTGGGTGCGGGTGATTGCGTGGTGATTATTTCTAACTCCGGCAGAACTCGCGATTTGATGGATGCTTGCGACATTGCACGTAAAAATGGGGTTACCACGATTGTGATCACCACCAGCGGATCGCCCTTAGCATCTGCAGGGAATATCCACCTAGCAGCCGATCACCCAGAGGGTTTTGACAAATACAGCCCCATGGTGTCGCGCTTGATGCATTTGATGATCATCGACATATTGGCAACCTGCGTGGCATTACGCATCGGTGGTGCCAAGTTACAGCCCATGCTGCAAGGCATGAAAAACAACCTACGCAGCAAGCGTTACGCTTAGGCTAGGGCGATTTTTCACCAAAAAACACCTTGCCATAAGACGCTGCCGCTTGCGTTTTGGTGTTGTCGCTGTCCGTCATGATGCCTACGCTGATTAAATTACCTGGCACTTCGCCAAACGCTTTTTCAAAGTCCGCACGTATATTGCGTTGGTAATCTAGCCACTGGCGCAGGTTTTTAGAGCCAGACTCCACCACCACGCTGCGAATTCTGTCGGTTCTCGGGTTGATCACCACACTGCCTTGCTGGCGTTTGTTGCACCACACGTACATCAAGGTGGCGTAGGGCATGGGCTCACCCGTCATCACTTGCGCCAACTCAGACAACATGGCATTTTTTGCAGAAAATTTGGATTTGTCGCCTTCAAAAGTCAACACGATGCGAACGGGTGAGTCGTCGAGGTCGCGCTCTGCAAGATCAGCGCCTGCTATCAATTCAGGGATTTGCCATGAAAAATTGACGGTATCAAGCTTGGTTGCTGCAATGTTCACATCGCGACGCATCATGCTGGCAGAAATGCCTGCTTTGGCTGTTAGCGTATCTCGTCCGTCTTTTCGAGCAAAATCGTAAACTGTTGCAGTTTTACCGAGCAGCGTGAAATGCCGCCATCCTGCAAAAAAACTTTTCTCAACTGCATGGGTTTCTTTAATTTCTGGCTTGGAAACATGGCCGCAGGCAAGCAAGCTCATCTCCGCTGCCACAGCAGCGGAGATGGCTAACCACCTCAAAGCCTGTTTAATCCACATTTCTTGTCTCCGTCATTTATTTATTTTTAAGCTAGGTGCGTGCAATAGCTTCTATAAAACGCAAAACCCCGTTGCACCGAAATGCAACGGGGTTTTTAACTTTAAATTCTCAACTAGCTTACGCTAGTGTTGAATTTAGAAGCTATGAGAAACCATCAAATGAGTAGCGCTGTCTGTTGTAGCTGCGCCATCTTTCTTCCACTGACGCAAACCAGCAACAACTGCTGTACGCTTGCTCAAATTGTACTGAGCGCCCAAAGAGAAGCCCTTTGTTTTCACGCCAGCATTGTCAAATGTCTCGTATGTCAAGCCCAGGTCTGTAGCGCCGAAAGAAGCAGCAACAGTAGCAACCAATTCTTTAGCAGTCGTACCAGTTGTACGCTTCAAAGAAGAGTAGCCCAAACCAACTTTAGCCACGCCGAGGTTGTAGTTACCAGAAACGCGGAAACGGTTCTTGTTTGTGTTTGAAGTCACTTCAGTAGCGCCTTGGCGAGTCCATGAAGTCACGTCAAAACGTGCAGAGATAGGGCCAGCGCCGTATGTCAAGTTACCAGTGATAGATGGCTGAGCAGAAGCTACACCAGTAGTGCCGCCATTGCCAGAGCCAGTTGTTGCGCTACGATCAACGTATGACACGCCAGCTGTCAAGCCAGGAGCCAATTGTGGTGATGTGTAAGAGACGTAGTCGATGTTAGAGTTTGCGCCGTGAACTTTACCGTCCAAGCCCCATTGTGGACCTGGGCGTGCACGTGACAAACCATCATCAGTCTCAACTGCGCCCATAGACACAGTACCGAAGCCGCCAGCCAAAGACACAAAAGCGTCTTCGCCTGTACCAGCGCCGTCACGCATCATGTTACCGAGTGACACTTTAGCAGTAGCTTTCAAGCCGCCGCCGAGGTCTTCAGTAGCTACCAATGCGATAGCAGCTGTATCTGTAGTCAGACCGGCTGAAGAAACGCCAGCGGTTTTATCTGCACGGTAGCCGTATGTGAAATTTCCGCTCAAAGTTGCGGTTTGTGCGAATGCTGCGCCAGAAGCTGCAACAACTGCGAGTGCCAATAGTGTCTTTTTCATTTAAAAATTCTCCAAGGTTAAACAATGGGCTCCGGTCCGTTGTGTGATTTTCATCACGCCACCAGAAGCCCGGGCCAACCTCCTGTTCGGGAAGCTGACTCTATTGGAACAAAGCTGGTGTTACTTCGCAAACTCTTTGAATGAAATAACGGCAATTAATTGAAATTTGTTGTTCAAGTGCAACATTAAGCTGCCTCGAATACGCTTTAAAGTATGAAATAGTTCTCAAATTCATACTGGTTTAATTCCTACAGCCACGCTAGCTTCAACACTTTTTATCACCCGTTTTACCCGTTTTTACTTTCGCGCTACCATAACAGCACCATGAATAATGCTACATCTGCGCTTATCCCCACTTTAGATGCCGCACTGCGCACCTTGTTTGCCCAGCCCCGCGCGTCGCGCCCTTATCCTTCGCCCACCACGCTGGACGAGCACCCAGTCGCTTTAACAACAACAGAAAAAAACCATGCCGGCGCTTTGATGCGGGTAAACCATGTGGGCGAGATTTGTGCGCAGGCGCTCTACACGGCAGGCGCATTGGCAACAAGCAATGCGGTAACTAAGGAGCATTTCTTAGCCGCCGCTAAAGAAGAGACCGACCACTTGGCGTGGACGCAAACGCGTTTAGACGAGTTAGGCGCACGGCCCAGTTTGTTAAACCCGCTGTGGTACGCAGGTGCGTTTGGCTTAGGCTTATTGGCTGGTAAGTTAGGCGATGCGGTGAGTTACGGTTTCGTAGCCGAGACTGAAGCACAAGTGGAAGCGCATTTGCGTAGCCATTTGGGATTGCTACCCGCTGGCGACCATGTTTCTCGTGCTATCGTGGCGGAAATGGAAGCCGACGAAGCACGGCACGGCCTAGAGGCTCGTGCACTAGGCGCTATGGAATTACCAGCACCCGTCAAAGCCTTGATGGCGGTAGCTGCCAAAGTGATGACGACTGTGGCGCATCGGGTTTAAGGAAGCACCTCACCACGCCGTCATTTCCGAATCAGCCCGTCATTCCCGCGAAGGTGGGAATGACAAATTTGCTACTTTTTTTATGGCTAATTAGGCAATAAATACGCTGGCTAGAGGCATTTTTAGCACTTAAAATGCAAGTTTTAAGCCTCTGCTTGCTCAAAGCTTGTGGTGATTTGCGCTGTTTTGCCCAGCATGATGCTGGCGGAGCAATACTTATCGTGGCTCATTTTGATAGCACGTTCAATCGCATTCGCGGGAATGGCTTTACCCGTCACCGTGAAATGCATGTTGATGGTGGTAAACACTTTGGGGTCAGTAGTCGCCCGTTCAGAGGTGATTTTGACACTGCAACCACGCACATCCAAACGGCCGCGCTTCAAAATCAACACCACGTCATAGGCTGTGCAGCCGCCTGTGCCAGCGAGAAGCAGCTCCATGGGACGTGCGGCGAGGTTTTGGCCGCCGTTTTCGGGCTTGGCGGCATCTGGCGCACCGTCCATGTTCAAAATATGGCCACTGCCAGTTTCGGCCACAAAGCCCATGCCTGAGCGTGCGCCGGTGTTTCCGGTCCAACTAACGGTGCATTCCATGCTGTATTCCTTTGAAATTTAAAAAATTTGTTGCGGCATCAACGCAAAATTGTGCCGC
This sequence comes from Polaromonas sp., assembly GCA_031424795.1. Taxonomy (GTDB): domain Bacteria; phylum Pseudomonadota; class Gammaproteobacteria; order Burkholderiales; family Burkholderiaceae_C; genus Aalborgiella. The sequence continues at coordinate 9,813 of JANPIC010000167.1, forward strand.
ATCGTCGTGAATTTGCCGCAGAACGGTAATTTGTCTCATAAAGGCACACAAAATTGAGGGTTTACTCTAAGTTATTTTGTACAAAACGCGGTTTTTTCTGTAAACTGACATCAAGCTAACAATAAATAGTTTTCTATTTTATTGGATGCTCTGATTGTCTCCTCCATCCTCTGAAAAGATGGATTAAGCCCCAAGCTGCAAAGCTCGGGGCTTTTTTTTGCTCCCTTGATGTTCAGCCCTTGATTTGCTGACCCGTATTTTGCTACGTTTATCATTAGGGCATGAGTAAGCACCTGACACCCCAAGACTATCTGCAAAAAACCCTCAACGCACGCGTGTACGACGTGGCGATTGTATCCCCGTTGCAAATCGCCAAAAACCTGAGCCAACGCTTGGGCAACACCGTGTTGTTCAAGCGCGAAGACCAGCAAGAAGTACACAGCTTCAAGCTGCGCGGCGCGTACAACAAAATGGCGCATTTGACGCCGTCACAGCTGAAAAAAGGTGTGATTTGCGCTTCAGCCGGCAACCATGCGCAAGGCGTTGCTTTGAGCGCCTCCAAAATGGGGATTCGCGCTGTGATTGTGATGCCCACAACGACCCCGCAGCTGAAGGTGGACGCGGTCAAAGGCTTTGGCGGTGAAGTCGTCCTGTTTGGCGAGAGCTATTCAGATGCCTACACCCACGCCGTCACGCTTGAGAAAAAGCAGGGCATGACCTTCGTCCACCCCTTTGACGACGCCGATGTGATTGCCGGCCAAGGCACGGTGGCAATGGAAATGCTGAACCAGATG
>JANPIC010000168.1:0-16438 GCA_031424795.1 Polaromonas sp.
GGGCGGCATTTGGGGGACAGGCAGTATTTCCCGGTGCATGTGGAGGATGCGGTCAATATGCAAATGATTGACAACGATGCGGCGGGAGTCAAACCGGCTGAAATTTCTGTAGAGGTGCTGGTTTTAGAAGCTTTCATCGCCCAACATTACATCCAGGTGCCGATTCCGGCGGCGCTGATTACCAGTGTGGAAGTTGACAAAGGCTTGGTCAAAGCGCTGTCTGAGCAAGCGGGATTCAAAGTCAGCGCCGTGCACAACCCGCGCGAACAGCGGCGAATTTGGCTGGAAATGGCGCAAAACAACGCGAATATCCAGCTGGCGAGGCTACTCAGCGAAGAAGGCTCGCAGCAGGCGCGTACGCGGACGCTGGTGGATGCGTTGGAATTGGTCACAGAGGATATTGACGCGTTGCGGATTGAGTGTTTCGATATTTCCCACACGGCAGGCGAGGCCACGCAGGCGTCTTGCGTGGTTTTCCACCACCACAAAATGCAAAGTGCCGAATACCGCCGCTACAACATCGACGGCATCACCGGTGGCGATGACTATGCCGCCATGCGCCAAGTGCTGGAGCGGCGCTACTCAAAAATAGTGGAGGCAGACAAAATCGCCAAAATCACCGCCGAAGAAGCGGGCGCAGAGCCTAAGTCGCTCATGCCGCACATTGTGTTGATTGACGGTGGTAAAGGTCAAATCAGCACGGCGCGCGAGGTGTTTGAGAAGCTGGGGTTGGATGTATCTCTGTTGGTTGGTGTTGAAAAGGGCGAAGGCCGCAAGGTGGGCTTAGAGGAACTGGTGTTTGCCGATGGACGCGAGAAAGTCTACTTGGGCAAAGATTCCAGCGCCTTGATGCTGGTGGCGCAAATTCGCGATGAGGCGCACCGGTTTGCCATCACTGGCATGCGTGCCAAGCGTGCCAAAGTGCGCGTGGGGGGCAGCAAAATTGAAGATATTCCAGGCATTGGCCCCAAGCGCCGCGCCAAGCTGTTGCAGCGTTTCGGCGGGATTCGTGGGGTGGCTATGGCCAGCGCGGAGGATATTGCGACGGTGGACGGCGTGTCTAAAGAGTTGGCTGAGACGATTTATCGGGCACTGCACTGAGCTGCAAGCTAAGTTCCTCGGTTATATTCTGTTCATAAGCAAACAAGTCCGAAAGACAAAGCATGCGCAGTTGCGTTATTGGTGGCGGTGGTTTTATAGGTCGTTACCTGAGCGAGGCCTTGGCAGCTTCTGGGCGCGATGTGCTCGTCTTGGGGCGCAAGTCTGAAGTTGCGTTTTTAGATAAACGTATTCACTACCAAGCCGTTGATGCCTCAGATATGACCGTGCTGCGCCCATTGCTGGCTACGTGCGACGAGGTCATCGATCTGGCTTACGCAACGGTGCCAAAAACCAGCTATAGCGACCCCATGTTTGACTTGCAGTCCAACCTGCCCCGCGTGGTGGCGTTGATGGAAGAGCTACAGCACCATGCGCACTTGCGCCGCTTTATGGTGGTATCTTCTGGCGGCACGGTGTATGGCCATGCCAACCGTTTGCCGATTTCTGAATATGCCGAGACAGAACCGGTATCGCCCTACGGCATCACCAAATTAACCATTGAGCGCTATGCGCTGATGTACCACCGTTTGCACGACCTACCACTGGTGGTTGTTAGACCGGCCAATGCGTATGGTCATGGACAATTGCCATTCATGGGGCAGGGTTTCATCGCCACGGCCATGGGCAATGTGCTGGCAGGCAAACATATTGCGGTGTTTGGCGAACGTGGCACAGTGCGCGACTACGTGCATGCGCGCGATGTCGCTTCTGGCATGGTTGCGGCGCTAGAGCATGGTACGAATGGCGCGGTGTACAACATTGGCAGTGGCGTGGGGCTAAGCAACTTGGACATCATTGATTTGATTCGTCCCTTGGCTCAAAAAGCACATTTACCTGTGATGGTGAGCCATGAAGAAGAGCGCAAGTTTGACGTCGCCGCCAATGTGCTTAATTTTGGCCGCCTGCTCAGCTGTTCGGGCTGGTTGCCTAAAATTAGCATGGAAGAAGGTTTGCATGAAATGTGGCAAGGCCTCTCAAATACACAAACCTAAAGCTGTAGCACAATAGACCTATGTTCTTAACTATTCCAACCTTGATGACCTGGGCGCGCATTGTGGCGATTCCGCTCATCATTGGTGTTTATTACCTCAATTTTGACCTGCAGACCAAAAATCTCATCGCCACGGTTTTGTTTGTTGTGTTTGCTTTGACGGATTGGTTGGATGGCTATTTGGCGCGCAAGTTAAACCAAACTTCAGCTTTTGGTGCGTTTCTTGACCCGGTAGCTGACAAAATTTTGGTTTGTGCGTCGCTTCTTGTTTTGGTGCATCTCACGCGGGTCGATGTTTTTGTGGCGCTCATCATCATTGGCCGCGAGATTGCGATTTCTGCATTGCGGGAATGGATGGCTCAAATCGGGGCCTCAAAAAGCGTTGCAGTACACATGATTGGTAAGTTGAAAACGGTGGCCCAAATGGTTGCTATCCCGTTCTTATTGTTTGACGGTAGGCTTTTTGGCATCATTGATACGATGCTGTGGGGAACATGGCTGATTTGGATCGCTGCAATTATGACGATCTGGTCCATGATCTACTATTTACAAAAAGCTATCCCTGAAATCCGAGCTAGAGTGAAGTAAGGGAGAAGTAAGGGTGATGTAAGGGTGAAATAAGGACGCAAATAGCGTGTGAGAATCGCTTTATTGACAGCTTTTTTTGTGACAAACACGGCTTATCATGGGCAAAGCGTGTCGAGCCACCCTAAAAAACGACTAGAATCTGCTTCGAGACAATTTATCCCTAATTTCTAAGAGGAAGTTTACTGTGAACAAATCAGAACTCATTGAGCACATTGCCACGCAATCCGATATTTCTAAAGCTGCTGCTACACGCGCCTTGGAGTCCATCATCGGCGCTGTGAAGTCAACGCTTAAAAAAGGCAACTCAGTGTCTTTGGTTGGTTTTGGTACATTTGCGGTAACTAAGCGTGCAGCGCGCGTCGGTCGCAATCCTCGCACTGGCGCTGCATTGAAAATCAAAGCAGCAAAAGTGCCAAAGTTTCGTCCAGGTAAAGCATTGAAGGATGCTTTGAACTGATTAACGTATAGGTTTAGCTTGGGTGCTTAGCTCAGTTGGTAGAGCGGCGCCTTTACACGGCGTAGGTCGGCGGTTCGAGCCCGTCAGCACTCACCACTCAATCTAAAACTTGTGGCGTAAAAAATGAAGGGCGAACTGCAAGTTCGCCTTTTTTGTTAGTAATTTGTTGGTAACTTAAAACATTTTGGGATGTTGAGCTTTTATGTTTGAATTTTTTAGAAGCCACGGTAAGCCGGTCTATGCGATTTTGTTCTCACTCATCATCTTAGCGTTTGCGGTGAGTGGTATGTCTGGCTATGAAAGCATGTTTAATGCAGGTGAAGATGTTGCCAAAGTTGATGGCCGCAAGATCAAGCAAACCGAGTTAGATGCGGCTTACAAAAACGAATTAGAGCGTATTCGCGCAGCCAATCCGTCAGTTGATATCAAGCTGTTAGATACACCAGAAGCCAAATACGCGACCTTAGAGCGCTTGGTGCGTGAGCAAGTGGTTGGCGCTGCCGCGCGCGCTGCGCATTTTGAAACCAGCGATCAGCGCTTGGCCAATGAATTGCAGTCTGACCCAACCATTGCCTCGTTACGCTTGCCAGACGGAAAGATCGACAAAGAGCGCTATAAATTATTGGTCGGCAGTCAAGGCTTAACACCTGAAATGTTTGAAGCGCGCGTGCGTTCGCAGATTTCTGCAAGGCAAGTTTTCAAAGGCATTCAAGGCTCAGGTTTCACTACAAATGCCGTGGGTGATGTCGCTTTGAACGCATTTTTACAAAAGCGTGAAGTTCAGGTTGCGATCTTTGATGCCGCAAGTTTTGCAAGCAAGGTAACTTTGACAGATGCGGATCTGGAAACCTATTACAAAGCCAATCAATCGCTGTTTCAAGCACCTGAGCAAGCAAATATCGAATACGTCGTGCTTGATATTGAAGCCATCAAAAAAGGCATCACAGTTTCCGACGAAGAGTTGAAAAGCTACTACGAACAAAACCAGGCACGCTTGGCCACACAAGAAGAGCGCCGTGCTAGCCATATTTTGATAACCTCGCCCAAAGGCGCACCTGCTGCCGAGCGCGACAAAGCAAAAGCAAAAGCGCAAGCTTTATTAGACGCGATCAAAAAAGCACCAGCTACTTTTGCCGAAGTTGCTAAGGCAAATTCGCAAGACCCAGGTTCTGCGGTCAAAGGTGGTGATTTAGATTTCTTTGCCCGTGGCGCGATGGTTAAACCTTTTGAAGACGCAGCTTACGCTTTGAAGAAGGGTGATATCAGTGGTTTGGTGGAATCTGATTTCGGCTTTCACATCATCCAATTAACAGACATCAAATCAGCCAAACAACGCAGTTTTGAAGAAACCAAAGCAGAATTGATAGAAGACGCGAAAAAACAGCAAGCGCAGAAGAAATTTGCTGAAGTTGCAGAAATCTTTACCAACGCGGTTTATGAGCAATCAGACAGCTTGAAACCCATTGCCGACAAGTTAAAACTCGAAGTCAAAACAGCGGCAAATGTCACACGTACTGCCGCTGTCGGTGCCACCGGCGCTTTGGCAAACCCTAAGTTTTTGAACGCGATTTTCTCGGCAGATGCGATTGAGAAAAAACGCAACACCGAGGCTATTGAATTAGCCAATAAGCAGCTTGTATCTGGCCGAATTGCGCAATACACAGCGGCGCGCACATTGCCTTATGCAGAGGTAAAAGACCGTGTTCGTGAAAAACTCTTGGCTGTTCGCAGCTTTGAATTGGCCAAAAAAGAAGGCATGGACAAGCTAGCGGTTTGGAAGGCTGCGCCTGCTTCAGCAGTGATGCCTGCCGCTGTGGAAGTTGCGCGTAACCAACCGCAAAATTTACCCATGCAAATTGTAGAAGCTACTTTGAAGGCGGACACGACTAAGTTGCCAGATTTTGTTGGTGTAGAAGTTCCTGGTCGCGCTTACTATGTGGCCAAAATCAACAAAGTGCTGCCGCCTGTAGCTGCAGATGATGCGACGGCAAAACAAGGTCGCGTACAGGTGTCACAAGCTTGGGTTGCTGCGGAAGACCAAGCTTATTACAACTTGCTGAAAGAGCGGTTTAAGACGGATATCAAGCTAGCGAAACCGATTGCCAAATCAAATCCGCTGAGTCAATAAAAAATAGTCCCGAAAGGGACTTTTTTTATGCCAATAGCTAGCAAAGTCGATTTGAATTTCGTAGAATTTTTAAGATTTTCACGAAACTGCAGATTGAGTTCCTACAATAGAAGCTATGTTTGTACACCTACGCCAGCACACTGAATTTTCCGTCGTAGACGGTACCAACCGCATCTCAGATGTTGTAGAAGCTGCCTCAGCAGATCAGCAAGCAGCTTTGGCGATTACTGATTTGAATAATCTTTTCGGTACCATTAAATTTTACAAAACGGCGCGTAAATCTGGCATTAAGCCATTGATTGGTGCTGAGATTTTCTTGGAAGGGCTGAATCAAGATGCTACGGCTCTGTCGCGCATGTTGGTACTGGTTCAAAACAACCAGGGCTATTTAAACCTGTCAGAGTTGCTCACTCGAGCGTGGACACAAAATATCGTTAAAGCGCAAGCTGTTTGCAAGCTAGCTTGGTTGCAAGAGCTGAATGCAGGTTTGATTGTTTTGAGTGGTGCGCAAGCTGGCGCTGTTGGTCAAACCTTGTTGCAAGGAGATACCCAGCGCGCAGGTGAGATTGCCATGCAGTTGGCGACAATGTTTCCGCATCGGTTTTACATTGAGTTGCAGCGCGCGGGAAGAGTCGATGATGAAAAGCATGTAGCTCTTGCCGTACAGCTTGCTGCGCGCTTGAAACTGCCTGTGGTCGCAACGCACCCAGTCCAGTTCACCAATATCGACGGCTATGACGCACATGAGGCGCGTGTATGTATTTCCGATGGTGAAATTTTGGGCAATCAGCGCCGTGTGCGCAAGTTTACGCGTGAGCAGTATTTCAAATCTAGTTCGCAAATGCAGTCGCTCTTTGAGGATTTGCCATCGGCATTGACCAATACTTTAGAAATTGCAAAACGATGCAATCTCAATTTGGTGCTTGGTAAACCACAGCTACCTGTATTTCCTACGCCGGAAGTGAATGGGCAAAAGCTGTCCCCTGAGGATTATTTTCGGTATGCCAGTTTAGAGGGCTTAGATGTCCGCTTGAAGCATTTGTACCCTGATGAAGCCGTACGCGAAGCGCAAAAACCTACTTATTTAGCACGCCTAGAGTTCGAAATCGGCACTATTTTGAAAATGGGTTTTCCGGGTTATTTTTTAATTGTGGGCGACTTCATCAACTGGGCTAAAAACAATGGTTGTCCGGTCGGTCCAGGCCGCGGTTCAGGGGCGGGCTCATTGGTGGCGTATGCGCTCAAAATTACCGATCTTGACCCACTGCAATACAACTTGCTGTTTGAGCGATTTTTGAATCCTGAGCGGGTATCCATGCCCGACTTTGATATTGACTTTTGCCAAGCCAACCGCGACCGGGTGATTGACTATGTCAAGCTCAAATATGGCCGTGAAGCGGTCAGTCAAATCGTCACATTCGGTACCATGGCCGCCCGCGCTGCGGTGCGCGATGTAGGTCGTGTGTTAGACATGAGCTACACATTTTGCGATGGCATCAGCAAGCTCATTCCCAACAAACCTGGTATCAGTGTCACCTTGCAGCTGCCTCCGCCCGGTCGCGCAAAAGACGACAAAATGGTGTACGCGTCAGAAGCTGAGCCTATTTTGGCTGAGCGTGAACGCAATGAGGACGAAGTAAAAACTTTGCTAGAGTTGGCGCGTAAACTCGAAGGCATGACGCGAAACGTGGGGATGCATGCCGGTGGCGTGCTGATTGCGCCGGGCAAGCTCACAGACTTTTGCCCGCTATACCAACAACCAGGCAGTGAATCTGCCGTCAGTCAGTTTGACAAAAATGACGTTGAAGACATTGGTTTGGTGAAGTTTGACTTTTTGGGTTTGGCGACGTTGACGATTTTAGAGCTGGCGCGTGAATTCATCAGCAAAGGCCACGCAGGGCAAGAAAACTTTGCCTATGAAAACTTGCCGCTGGACGATGCGCGCGTTTACAAGCTTTTTACCGAGGGCAAAACCGAAGCTGTTTTCCAGTTTGAAAGTCGCGGCATGCAGGGCATGTTGAAAGACGCGAAGCCAACGCGATTAGAAGATTTGATTGCGCTGAACGCCTTGTATCGTCCTGGCCCAATGGATTTGATTCCTAGCTTCGTAGCGCGTAAGCATGGCCGTGAAGTGGTGGAGTATCCGCACCCCATGGTGGCAGAGATGCTGTCTGAAACCTACGGCATCATGGTTTACCAAGAGCAGGTGATGCAAACTGCGCAGATATTGGGTGGCTACTCACTGGGTGGTGCGGACATGTTGCGCCGTGCCATGGGTAAGAAAGATGCTGACGAGATGGCGCGTCATCGACAAATTTTCCGCGATGGCGCATCGAAAAACGCGATTGATGAAGCCAAGGCAGATGAGATTTTCGACTTGATGGAAAAGTTTGCTGGCTACGGTTTTAACAAATCGCACGCCGCCGCTTATTCGCTCTTGGCCTACCACACGGCTTGGATCAAGGTGCATTACACCGCAGAGTTTTTCTGCGCGAATATGACCATTGAGATGGGTGATACTGATAAGTTGAAAATCTTGTATGAAGACGCGCAACGCCCCATTTTAGGCAAACCTGGCATCACCTTTGAACCGCCAGATGTGAACCGTGGCGTGTACCGCTTTGAGCCGGTTTCTGCCACCGTTATTCGTTATGGCTTGGGCGCTATCAAGGGCACAGGACAACAAGCGGTTGAAGCGATTGTGGCTGCGCGGGAATCGGGCGGTCTGTTCACGAGTTTGTTTGATTTTTGCGTACGCGTAGAGCGCAGCAAAATCAACAAACGCACGGTTGAAGCTCTGATCAAAGCAGGTGCTTTCGACACCTTGCAGCAAAACCGAGCAGCCATGCTCGATTCGGTTGATTTGGCTTTTGATTTTGCCAGCGCGGCAGAGGCCAATGCCAACCAAGGCGGCTTGTTTGACATGATGGGTGGCGACGATGACGCGCATGGCTCCAGCACGCAAGAGCCTGAACTTAGCGACGTAACGCCATGGGGCGTGAAAGAACGACTTACACTTGAAAAAACCGCGATGGGGTTTTACTTCTCGGGTCATCTTTTTGACGAAGTGTCGCGTGAAATTCGCCAATTTGTGAAACGCAAAATTGATGATTTGATCGATTCGCGCGAACCACAGTTATTGGCCGGTATCATCAGCGATTTTCGCGTTATCAACGGTCAGCGCGGCAAGATTGGCTTGTTCAAGTTAGACGATACTTCGGGACAAATTGACGCTACTGTGGACGATGCCACGATGCAGGCGAACCGTAACTTGTTCAAAGAAGACGAATTAATCATTGTTATGGGTGTGATTCAAGCGGACCGGTTCTCTGGTGGTAGCCCACGACTCAAAATCAACCAAGTGTGGGATTTGCCGACAGCGCGGTGTCGTTTTGGCAAACATTTGAAAGTTGATATTGGCGATAAAACACCAGATGTCAGCCGCTTGTTGCGTGAGTTTCCCCCCGTGAAGGTGCAAACCGAACAGGGTGATTTGCAGCGTGGCATGTCAGTTCGAATGTCCGTAGCGCGCACCGCAGATTTGGGTGTGGTGAATGCTGAAATTCAACTGGGCGAAGACGCAAAGTTTTACCCTAGTGATGCTGCTTTAGCAAGCTGGATGGCGCAATCAGGTGTTTCTAAAACGCATATTGTTTACGAGTAAATATGCCTATATCCGGCGTATTTATTCCCTAAGTAGCTATGAAATTTATAGTAAATTTACAACAAATCTTTGGGCTTGAAATACATTTCTAGGGTTGATGGGACGCGCCCGTCGGTATCTTTAGGCAGTATTTCTGTCTTGTCTAAAGCGCGTAATACAGCGTCGTCCCAAGCTTTGTTGCCGCTGGATTTGATGATCTTCCGTCCCGTAATTGTTCCATCTGGCGACGTCCGAACTTCCACGCCAGCTTCAATATTCCCTGAAACTTCTGCTGTAAACACAATGTTGGGCTTGACTCTTGCGCTTACGCGTCCGGCATAGCCAGCAGATGGTCCTGTAGACTGTTTAGCCGTTCCTGTCGCTGTTTCTCCACCGCTTGCACCAGCTAAGCCTGCAATGCGTTTTAAATTCGCATCTCGTGCCGCCTTTAACGAGGCTTCGTACTTTGCATCGTTAGCAGCGGCTTTGGCGTCTTTAGCGTCTTTTGCTTTCTTGGCCTCTAAAGCACGTTTTTTCTTATCCAATGCTTCTAGCCTAGCTTCTTCAGCTGCTTCCTCTTCAGCTTCTTTCTTTGCCAATGCTTTGGCTTTTTCCTTAGCTTCGTCAGTTTTTTTCTTCTCTAGTTTCTTTTTTTCTTCTTTTTTCGCTTTTTCAATCGCAATTTGAGGATCAATTTTCGGTTCAGGTTCTGGCTCGACGACTTTGACGGGTTTAGGCGGTGGGGGAGGCGGCTCAACTTTTGACTCTGGTTTGGACTCAATTTGAGGCTGTGGTGGCGGTGTTGGCTCCACCAAGGCCGGCGCGGCTTGCTGCACGGTTGCTGACCATAGTTCAGCTTGCACAGGGGCATTGGTAGATTCACGTTTCCAGCCGACTCCCCAAGTGAGGGCAGCGATGAGAAATGCATGCGCTAATATCGCCAAGCCAATAGCTCGCCCGCGCCCTGAGGTCGAAGGCGGTGTGAATTCGGGGCGGTCGGAGGCTAAAGACATGCTTGATTCAGTGAGTCAATAAAGCGTGTTTACTTTGCAAGTTGTACGGATAAACCAACGCGTTGAATACCCGCACGTTGTAACTTATCCATCACTTCAACAACTGTTTCATACTTAACAGCTTTGTCTGCGCTGATGACGACAGGTATTTTTGCATCATTATTTTGAGCTTTTTGTACTAAATTCGCTATATTATCAATAGCAATACCTTTAATGGATACAGTGGTTGAGTCGCTTTTTATCTCAAGTTTTCCAGTCTTTGAAATAACGACTTGAATCACTTTATCTGCCTGCTTGTTGGCTTTTCCAGTCGTCGGCAGATCAATCACACTTGGTGAAATCAGTGGCGCAGTGACCATAAAAATGATCAATAAAACCAGCATCACATCAATGAAAGGCACCATGTTGATTTCATTGATGGTGCGCCTGCCACGGCCGCGCGATACAGTGGCTACCATGGTTTAGCTCACTACTTTCGCGCTTAAATTGCGCTGCAAAATGTTGGAAAACTCTTCGATGAAGGTTTCCAGTTTGATGGCAATACGGTCAATATCGTGCGCAAACCGGTTGTACGCTACCACAGCAGGAATCGCCGCAAACAAACCAATGGCAGTGGCAACCAATGCCTCAGCAATACCTGGCGCGACTGTCGATAAAGTCACTTGCGCCATGGATGCCAGCCCAGTGAACGAATGCATGATGCCCCAAACCGTGCCAAACAAACCAACATAAGGCGACACAGAACCGACAGACGCCAGAAATGACAAATTGGTCTCAATGGCGTCTAGTTCACGCTGAAAACTTGCCCGCATGGCACGACGTGCACCATCAAGCAGGGCACTGTTGTCGTCAATACGGCGTTCACGCAGTTTTTGGTATTCGCGCATGCCGCTGGCGAAAATGCGTTCCATGGGGCCAGCATTGGGGTCGTTTTTCTTGGCTGCGCTGGCCAATTCATTCAAACTTGTGCCTGACCAAAAATCTCCCTCAAATTCGTCATTCAATCGCTTCACGCGTTTTAAGGCAAAGTATTTGCGAAATATGGCGGCCCAACTGGCGACTGAAATCGTCATAAGCAGCGCGATGACCAGTTGAACCACAAAGCTGGCATGAAGGATGAGCTGCAGGATGGAGAGGTCTTGGTTCATGTTTCAAAAAAATTGTGTTCAGCAGTAAGTGTGATTGTGAGGGCGGTTTTGTAGATTAGTTCTGCAGCGCGTGTTTGACTAGGTTACAAGTTGTATTTCTAAATTCAATTTATGCCAACATGACTCGCAATCGTTCAATCGCTTGCTTCAGCTGTGGCAGCGAGTTAGCGGTTGAAAATCGGATGAACTTAGCCGTTTCATAGTTGCCAAAATCGCGCCCTGGCGTTACCGCTAAGTGCGTTTTGTGCATGATGTCATAAGCCAAGTCCCAGCTGTCTTTGATACCCAGTTTGCTACATATTTTAGAGCAATCTGTCCATGCATAAAAAGCACCATCTGGCATCACGGGTACATCAAAGCCAAGCTCTTGCAACGCAGGAATGAAATAGTCACGCCGTGCTTTGAATTCTGCTCTACGTGTTTCATATTCAGTGATAGAGGCATCTTCAAAGCAAGCCAAGGCTGCGTGTTGCGTTACTGTACTTGGACAGATAAACAAGTTTTGTGCGATGCGTTCAATCACCGGTGCCAAAGCTTCAGGAACGACCAGCCAACCTAATCGCCAGCCCGTCATGTTGAAGTATTTGGAAAAGCTGTTGATGCTGATGACTTGGTCATCTAAGGATAGAGCCGTTTGACCGTAGGCGCCGTCGTAGCTCAGTCCCAAGTAGATCTCGTCAATCAGCGTGATGCCGCCTTGCTTTTGTACAAAGCTGTGAATACGGCGCATTTCGTCAGGGTGAATAGAAGTGCCTGTTGGGTTAGAAGGCGATGCCAGCAACACGCCGCGAGTTTTTCCTGTTTGCCATGCCGCTTCAACCTTAGCTGCACTGAGCTGAAATCGTTCTGTCGCAGTCGTTGGAATCATCACCGGCACACCATCTGCAGCGCTGACAAACTGGCGATTGCAGGGGTAGCTGGGGTCTGGCATCAAGATTTCATCGCCCGAATTAATCAACGCTAAACATGCCAACTGCAGTGCTGCAGATGCGCCAGCAGTCAACACGATGCGGGTAGCGGGAATATCGACATTGAAGCGTTGCTTATACCAATGGCTAATCCGCTCGCGTAGCTCAGGCATACCGCTGGCTTGGGTGTATTGGGTGTTGCCAGCTTTGATTGCATGAATAGCAGCTTCTTGCACCAGTGGCGGTGCTGTGAAATCTGGCTCACCCACATTCAAATAAAGCATGGGGCGCTCTGAATTGAGCAGCTTATCACCCAATAATCGCGCCGCTTTGGCCACTTCCATCACATAAAACGGCTCAATGCGCTGGGCACGATTTGAAATTTGCATGTTGTACTAGTTTTATACTTTTTTAGAAAATTAATCCCAAAATCAATCAGTGACCACGTTGACTTTACCGCTGGCAATGTCGGCCTGCACCTCAAGCGCGCGCAACTCTGAGGCCAAGCCATTGAGCACGCCATTCACATATTTGTGACCATCCGTGCCGCCAAATTCTTTTGCTAGTTCGATGCATTCGTTGATGACGACGCGCCATGGCACATCCAAACAATGCTTGAATTCGTAAGCGCCAATCCACATCACACTGTGCTCAATCGGCGAAATCTCAGCCAACGGGCGATCTAGGAAAGGCAAAATAAGTTCGTCCAAACCTGTGGCTTGTTCAATACAGCCGTGCATCAACGCATCGTAGTGCGCGGTGTCAGCTTTGCTGAATCCGGCTAGATCACGGGTGAAAATGTCAATCGAATCTGCATCGTTGCGACCAACTAGGTGTTGATAAAGCGCTTGCAGTGCAAACTCGCGTGCTCGGCTGCGCACAGACTTGCTGCCAGCTTTACGCGCACCTGTGCTGGTCACACCAGTGCGTACTTGGCGCGGTGGGCGCTTATTGGCGGTGTCACTTTGAGATGTTTTGTCAGTACTTAAGCTTTGCGCGACAAATGGTTTTGGGGCAAAAGTGTTTGGTTTTTCAGACGAAGATGATGTCATGACAATATATTCAGTAAATTTGCCATTTCCACAGCAACGCGGGCGGCTTCTATACCGTTGATGGTTTGGCGTGCTTGCGCTTGCGCTGTGTTTTCCACAGTCAAAATCGCATTCGCAATCGGCAATTTGTAATCTAAGGCAAGGCGTGAAATGCTGGCGCCAGACTCGTTGGCTACCAGCTCAAAGTGATATGTTTCACCGCGAATGATGCAGCCAACAGCGATCAGTGCATCAAATTCATTTTTTTCAGCCAAAGCTTGCAAGGCAACAGGTACCTCTAATGCGCCGGGTACTGAGTGGTGTTCAATGTGCTTCTCTAAGACGCCCAATGCGAGTAGCTCAGTTTTGCAAGCTTCTGCTAATGCATTGGTGATACCTTCGTTAAAGCGTGCTTGAACGATACCAATGTAAAGCTTTTTGCCGTCCAGTCTGTGGTCAGACACATTCAACGTGCCTTTGTTTTTGACATCTACGCCAAACATAAGAAGTCCTTTTTATTTTTCTATGAATATGTTTATCAGGTTTACTTGACTTTGGGCAAATAACCCATCACCTCAACACCGTAGCCCACCATGCTAGGCATGGGGCGCGGGTTGCCAAGAAGCGTCATTTTCTTGACGCCACAATCGCGCAAAATTTGCGTGCCAATACCGTAAGTACGCAAGTCCATGCGGCCACGCTCTGGCGCTTGCGCAGGGCGTGCAGTCCCTTCAAATTGTGCGAGCAATTGCGCAGCGCTCTCTGCGCAATTGAGTAGCACAACGATACCGCGCCCCTCGTCATTGATGCGCTGTAAGCTTTCGTCCAAGCTCCATGAATGCATGGTGCGACCTTGGTCGAGCAAGTCGATGACAGACAGCGGCTCATGCACACGTGCCAACACGGTGTCTTGCGGTTGCCAGCTGCCTTTAACCAGCGCCAAGTGCACACCGCTGCTCGGTTTGTCTTGAAAAGCGTGCGCCGTGAATTCACCGTAAGCCGTGTGCAGCGTGCGCGTCCCCATTTTTTGAATCAGCGACTCGGTGCGACTGCGGTGCTCAATCAAATCAGCAATCGTACCGATTTTGAGGCCGTGTTCCGCTGCAAACAGTTGCAAATCAGGCAGGCGCGCCATCGTGCCATCGTCCTTCATGATTTCGCAAATCACAGCGCTGGGTGAGCAGCCGGCCAACTGCGCCAAGTCACAGCCAGCTTCCGTGTGGCCAGCACGCATCAGCACGCCACCATCCACCGCTTGCAGTGGGAAGATGTGACCTGGTTGCACCAAATCATGCGCTGTGGCATTTTTAGCAACAGCCGCCTGCACCGTGATGGCGCGGTCAGCCGCAGAGATGCCTGTCGTCACGCCTTCAGCCGCTTCAATCGATACTGTAAACGCAGTCGAATATTTGCCGCCATTGCGCGTCGCCATCGGTGGCAGCTGCAAACGCTCGCAACGCTCTTTGGTGAGTGTCAAACAAATCAACCCACGGCCAAAGCGCGCCATAAAATTGATAGCATCAGCGGTAACAAAATCGCTGGCTAGAACCAAATCTCCCTCATTTTCACGGTCTTCTTCATCAACCAAGATGACGATTTTTCCGGCAGCCATGTCGGCAATGATGTCTTCCACAGGCGAAATTTTTACGGGAACAATGCTCTTTGCATTGTTTGTACTTTGAACGATAGAAAGTGCGGTCATGATGGGATCTTTCGTGAAGATGATGTTCAATATTTATTGGTTTTGAGCCGCTAGCTTTTCAAAGCTAAGCATACGCTCCACATACCGTGCGACGGTGTCGATTTCTAAATTGACATTGGCACCAGCTTTTAAGCTACCAAGCGCCGTGTTTTCAATGGTATGGGGAATCAAGTTGATGCTTAATTCGGTGCTTAGCTTGCCATTCAACGTTGAATCGACAACGCGGTTCACCGTCAAGCTCACACCATTCACAGTGATGGAGCCTTTGTAAGCCATGAATTTACCTAATTCAGGCGGGCAGGTGATACGCAACTCCCAGCTTTCGCCCACAGGTTCAAAGAAACTGATATCCCCTACGCCGTCGACGTGACCAGAGACGATATGTCCACCCAGTCGGTCATGCGCTCTTAGTGCTTTTTCTAGGTTGACTGTGC
The DNA here is from genome assembly GCA_031424795.1 of Polaromonas sp. Lineage (GTDB taxonomy): Bacteria > Pseudomonadota > Gammaproteobacteria > Burkholderiales > Burkholderiaceae_C > Aalborgiella. Next base: position 15,145 of record JANPIC010000168.1, read on the forward strand.
CAAGCTCGGTTAAACCCGCAGTTTTGAGAAGAGATTCTGCAGAAATATCGATGGAGAATTGATTGGCTGCAATATCAAAAGATGTCACCGTCATGCAAGCGCCGTTGATGGCGATGCTGTCGCCCAAACCAACATCGTCTAAATAGCTTGCAGGCGTATTGATCACGAGTCTCTTGCCGAACGAGCTGTCGGCAGAGGTTTCTAAAGAGCTGATGGCGTGGACAGCGGCGATGCGCCCCACACCGGTGATGATTCCGGTAAACATATCTCTATTTTCGCATTAAAAAGCATCCAGACCTGTCACCCTCGCTAAAAGACGCACGTCGGGACCAACTTTGTCGACAGACACAAAATCCAGCGGCATAGCATGCGTTAAATCCGCCAAAGGTGCAAAATCAGCCATGCCGCGCCCATTGGCGTCTTTTCCGCCAAGCAGTTTAGGTGCTAAATAAATCAAAAATTCATCAACCAAACCTGCTGAAATCAACGCGCCATTCAGCGTGGCACCGGCCTCTACGTGCAGTTCGTTGATCTCGCGCTTGGCTAAATCGTGCATCATCAAGCGCAAATCTACTTTACCGGAAGCATCTGGTATGGGTAGAACGATGACAGTTGCACCTCGTTCTTCGAGGGCTTTTTTCTTCGCTAAATCATCAGAATTTGTGTAAATAAATATGTCTCTAGCCGGCGTATTTATTGCTTGAGTAGCTATATTATTTATAGTAAAAAGTTGTGCTGTTACAGGTATCCGCAGCTCGCTGTCTACAATCACCACATGCGGTTGCCGCTGCATGGGAACAGCGCGAACGTCCAGCCTAGGGTCATCCGCCAGCACCGTGCCAACACCCGTCAAAATCGCACCAGACCGTGCCCGCCAAAAGTGCCCATCATCACGTGCATCACCAGAGGTAATCCACTTACTTTGCCCATTAGGAAGTGCTGTTTTTCCATCCAGTGATGCCGCAATCTTCATTCGCACCCAAGGTGTTTTACGTACCATGCGGCTGAAAAATCCGATCATCAGCTCTTTTGCCGCTATGGCTTGTGGATGGTCGATAGGCAAAACCTCAGTCTCAATCCCAACTTTTTGCAGCAATTCCACCCCTTTGCCTGCCACTAAAGGGTTTGGGTCTAGCAGAGCAATCACGACCTTAGCGACTTTGGCCTCTATTAGCGCGTTGCAGCAAGGTGGTGTTTTGCCAAAGTGGGAGCAGGGTTCTAGCGTGACGTAGGCGGTAGCGCCAACGGTAGATTCGCCTTTTGCCGCCGCATCGCGCAACGCCATCACCTCAGC
>JANPIC010000169.1:0-2618 GCA_031424795.1 Polaromonas sp.
CCCACAATGTCAATCGGCAGGGCAAACTGCTGCACCATGCGCTTGAGCACCATGAGTTGCTGGTAGTCTTTTTTGCCAAACAAGGCGGTGCGTTTGCCCTGTGCCTCTGAAAACACGCAGGTGAACAGCTTCATCACCACCGTGCTGACGCCGACGAAAAAGCCGGGGCGGAAGTGGCCTTCCAGAATGTCGGCCACCTCGGTAGGCGGTGAGATTTTGAAGGTTTGTGGCTCGGGGTAGAGCTCTTTTTCTGTGGGGGCGAACAGCACATCGCAACCCGCTTCGCTCAATTTGTCGCAATCCGCCTGAAAAGTGCGCGGATAGGTGTCGAAATCTTCATGCGGGGCGAACTGCAGGCGGTTCACAAAAATGCTGGACACCGTCACATCGCCCAGCGGCTTGGCCTGCTTGATCAGCGCCAAATGCCCCGCATGCAAATTGCCCATGGTGGGGACGAACGCAGGGTGTTTGAACTGCGCGAGGTGGGTGCGTAAATCTGCAATGGTGTGGGCGATGTACATATTTTTAATGCCAAATTACGTTAGTTTTTACTATGAATTTAATAGCTAATAAAGCAATAAATACGCCGGCTAGATGCCAATTTTTACATGTTAAATTAATAATATTTAATAACTACCAAGCATGCACCGCATTGTCTGGAAAACTGCCCTCTTTCACCGCTTTGACATAGGCAGACATGGCCGCTTGCACGCCGCCTGCGCCTTCCATGAAATTGCGCACAAACTTGGCGTTTTTACCCAAATTGACGCCCAGCATGTCGTGCATCACCAGCACCTGGCCGGCGGTGCCGTTGCCTGCGCCTATGCCTATGGTGTGGCAGCGTGGCAGTTCGTCGGTCAGCGTTTTGGACAGGGCTGCTGGCACCATTTCCAGCACCAGCATGGTCGCGCCGGCGTCTTGCAGCTCGTGGGCGTGGCGCTTCATGATGACGGCGGATTCTTCGGTTTTGCCCTGCACGCGGTAGCCACCCAAGGCGTGCACGGTTTGCGGAGTCAGTCCCAAATGGGCGCAGACAGGAATGCCACGCTCGACCAAGAATTGCACAATTTCCGCCGTCCAACCGCCACCCTCCAGCTTCACCATGTGCGAACCGGCTTGCATGAGCTTGCTGGCACTGCGAATGGCCTGCTCTTTGCCTTCGTGGTAGCTGCCAAACGGCAGGTCGCCCAGCACCCAAGCCGTGCCTTGCGCGCGGCGCAGGCCACGGGTGACGCTTTCGACGTGGTAGCACATGGTCTCCAGGCTCACGCCGACCGTGCTGCTCAAGCCTTGGCAAACCATGCCCAACGAATCGCCCACCAGAATCGTCTCGACCCCGGCGGCGTCTGCCACGGCGGCAAACGTGGCGTCATAGGCCGTCAACATGGTGATTTTTTCGCCGCGTTCGCGCATTTCCTGCAGACGCGGCAGGCTGACGGGACGGCGCGTTGGTGGTTGTGACGCGGCTGGCAGCGTGCCGTAGGGGGTAACTTGTGTCGTGATGCTCATAGCGCGTCCAGTGCAAAGTTAGATTAAGCTCAATAAACTGCGAAAATGCAGAGTCTAGTTCATAAGTTTCCCATTATTTCGAATAAGTTGCCCGTTATGACCATTTTGACTGCAGACTTCACTGTTGCTTCCATCCAAACCTTAGCCAAGGCGGACGTCGCCCGTGCGCTCTTGGAAGATGTCAGCACCGGCGATTTGACCGCCTCATTGATCGACCCGGCCAAACGCACCACGGCACGCATCTTGGCACGAGAAAGTGCCGTCATTTGCGGCACAGCGTGGGCAGAAGCAGCTATTTTGGGGCTAGACCCCTCCGCCAAACTGACTTGGCGCGTGAAAGAAGGCGAGCGCTGCCAAGCTGACCAGACAGTTTTAGACATCGAAGGCTTCGCCAGCAAACTGCTGACCGCCGAGCGCACGGCCTTGAATTTTTTACAGATGATGAGCGCAGTCGCCACCAAAACGGCTGTTTACGTCGACATCGTGAAGGGCACAAAGGCAAAAATAGTCGACACCCGCAAAACCCTGCCCGGCCTGCGCATGGCGCAAAAATACGCCGTGCTGTGCGGCGGTGGCACCAACCACCGCATCGGGCTGTATGACGCGGTGCTGATCAAAGAAAACCACATCGCCGCAGCGGGCAGTATTCCTGCCGTCTTAGAACGCGCCGCAAAATTAGCGCCCAATGCCAAGTTCATTGAAATTGAAGTGGAACGTTTAGACCAGCTTGCTGAAGCCCTGAATGCAGGCGCAAAAATGGTTTTGCTGGACAACATGAGTGTCCCAACGCTGCATGAAGCCGTCAAAATTAACCAAGGCCGAGCCATCTTAGAAATCTCAGGCGGCGTGACTTTGAACGGCCTGCGCGAACTTGCAGAAACCGGCGTTGACCGCATCTCTATTGGGACGCTGACCAAAGACGTGAAGGCGACCGATTTTTCGATGCGTTTCGGGGCACTTTAAATTTAGGACACAAAACATGACAACATCCGTTTTGAAGCATATTGACCAAATTAATGTCGAATACGACCAACCCGCCTGCCCGACCCGCAATGTATGGGTGAAAGTGCCGGCGGAGCCGCTGCCGCACGAACGCATCGAGCTGAAAG
>JANPIC010000170.1:0-17003 GCA_031424795.1 Polaromonas sp.
AAATATTGGCAGAAAAAGCCGCTGTTGATTCGCGGGGCAATTGCGGGTTTCAAGCCGTTTTTGAGCCGTGACGCGCTGTTTGCCATGGCGGAGCAGGAGGATGTGGAGTCGCGGTTGATTGTTGAAACGGTGACCAAACCAGCAGCTAAAAGCAGCAAAAAAGCCACGGCAAAGTCGCCAATAAATTCGCCAATGACATGGACGATGACGAACGGTCCGATCTATCCTGACGCATTGCCAGCCTTGAAAACTCCGAATTGGACGCTGCTGGTGCAAGGCGTTGATTTGCACAACCAAGCTGCCTACGAGCTTAAAAACCAGTTCCGCTTCGCACCCGATGCGCGACTGGACGACTTGATGATCAGTTTTGCGACCGATGGTGGCGGTGTGGGGCCGCATTTTGACAGCTACGACGTGTTTTTGCTGCAAGCTGAGGGCAAGCGCCGTTGGAAGATTGGCAAACAAAAAGACCTGACGCTGCAAACCGGCGTGCCACTGAAGATTTTGGCAAATTTTGCGCCTGAGCAAGAGTTTGTGCTGGAAGCCGGCGACATGCTCTACCTACCACCCATGTACGCCCACGAAGGCGTGGCGGTGGGCGAATGCATGACATATTCGATTGGTTTCAGAGCGCCGGCAGAGCTGGAGTTGGCGCGGGAGATGCTGCAGCGGTTTGCGGATGACACGCAGGAAGAGGAAAATGACGGCGATGAAAATGGTGCTCTAGCCGGCGAATTTGTCGCCGATACAGCTATTAAAAATATAGCAAAAAATGCAGCCAATAAAGTGCTTTACAAAGACCCGAAGCAAGCAGCGGTAGAAGCGCCTGCGCTGATTCCGGCTGCGTTGCTAGATTTTGCCAAGCAAGCGGTAGAAAAAGCCCTGTCTGACCCAGACGCTTTGGCGCGTAATTTGGGCGAGTATTTGACCGAACCCAAGGCGAATGTGTGGTTTGACGAACCCGAGCCGGACAGTGAGGTGGACATCATTTTGACGCGCCAAAACCGTGTTGACTTGCACCCACGCAGCCAAATGTTGTTTGACGCACGGCACATCTTTTTGAACGGTGAAAGCTGGCGCGCTGCAGGAGCGGACGCAAAACTGATGCAAAAATTGGCAAACCAGCGGTTTCTTGAACCAAAAGACCTCACCAAATCAAGCGATGGCGCGATGGCACTGCTGCAAGAGTGGGCGGATGCGGGCTGGTTGCTATAAAAAAATGCCTTTGAACCGTCTTGTCAGGTGTTTTTAAAAGTTGTTTTTATGCGGATTTTTGTAAGTTTGGATGAAGCAAAGTTGAAGTAACTAAGGGTTTCCACTTGCATGCCTTGAATTCCAGCTATAATTGAAGGCTTAGGTGCAAGAAACTCGAGTATTTTTCATCTAATGTTGAAGCACTCGCTTTTGACATAACAGTTTGTTTTTAAGCAGATCGTTGTTGAGAGAGTTGGCGTTTTGACAATTTCCGGAAATTGTTTTTCTCTTATTAATTATTTAAGGACTCTCTCATGAACAAGTCAATCGTTATCGCAGCTGTTATCGCTGCTGCTGCCCTCGCTGCTTGCGGTAAAAAAGAAGAAGCTAAAGTTGAAGCACCAGCTGCTCCAGCTGCAGTAGTTGCTCCAGTTGTTGAAGCTGCTAAAGACGCTGGCGCTGCTGCTACTGCTGCTGCAGGCGCTGCTGCTGACGCATCTAAAGTTGCTGCTGGCGCTGCTGCCGACACAGCTAAAGACGCTGCTGCAACTGCTGCTGGCGCTGCTAAAGACGCTGCCGGTGCTGCTGCAACTGCTGCTGTTGACGCTGCTAAAGCTGCTGGCGCAAAAGCTGCTGACGCTGCTAAGAAGTAATACTTCTTTAACCATGCGGTTTGCTGCAAGGCAAATCGCAGGTTGATAAAAAAAACCGCTCATCGCAAGATGCAGCGGTTTTTTTACGTCTGAAGATTCCTAAACTACCATCCAAGGCGTGCCAGTTTCAGGACAGGCCGCGAAAATTTCTGCCGGCATGCAGCCCATCACCGCTGCCAAGGCGCTTTGAGCCATTGAGGGGTGGTTGTTCTGCTGGCTCAGGTGCGCAGCACTGACGTGGCGCAGCTTGTCATGCATCACGGCTGACAAAAGCTCTGCCGCTTGCGCGTTAGACAAATGCCCAAAATCACCACCGACGCGCGCTTTTAAGAATGCAGGATATTTGGAGTTGCTCAGCATCTCTTCATCATGGTTGCTCTCTAACAGCAGCGCGTTGCAGCCGGCGATGCTGTCAATCACATGGCGGCTGGCGTGGCCTAGGTCGGTCAAGATACCAAGTTTCACATGACCGTCGCTGCAAGTTAACTGCAAAGGTTCACGCGCGTCATGCGGAACGGTGAACGGGTTGAGTTGCAAGTCACCAACGGCTATGGGACAGGTGTCTGAGCCAATGCGCACCAAGGCTTCAAACCCTGGCACTAATTGCGAATGGGATGGCTGTCTGCTACGCAATTTCAGCTGCATGTCTTGCAGTGCCGCATGTGTGCCGCTACTCGCCCACACAGGGATGCTGTAGCGTGATGCCAACTGGGTGACGCAGCCAATATGGTCGCTGTGCTCATGGGTGATGAAGATAGCGTCGATGTCGGCTGGCTGCACATCGGCCACTGCCAGAAGCTCAAGCAGACGGGAAAGCCGCATGCCACAATCGACCAAAACGCGATTCGGCTTCGTACCGTGTGCACTACTGGCTTCTACCAGTGTTGCATTTCCCGTGCTGCCGCTGCTCAGATTTTTATAGCGGAGCATGGTGAAGACAAAATGTCTATTTCAAATCGTCAGCCAACACCTTGAGGATGTTTTGTGTATCTTTGGCAGGCGCCGCGCCACCTGTCACGTTTTGCACGCTAACTGTGGTCTGTGCAGCGTTGTTACTTTTCACCAAAATGCGGTACTTTAAGACAGGTGTGTTTGTGTCGCTGCTGAGGTTCAGGAGTTTGGCTAAAAAACCTTTTTCTTTGACGTCAGGATTCAGCTCGACATAGCGCACAAAGTAAATACCTTGCGCACGGTCGCGGTCTTCCACGGTGAAGCCGGTGCGGTCAAGTGCCAGGCCAACTCGGCGCCAAGCGCGGTCAAAAGCTTCGCTGACTTGAATCACGCTTTGGCCGTTGTCGGTGGTGATTTTGGATGTTTGAACTGCGGGTGCTGATGCCGCTACTTTCTTAGATTGTTCCTCAGAAACACCCATACGCACCATCATGCGTCGTAAAAATTCAGCTTCCAATTCTGGATCAGGTGCGCGCGGCTCCCACACTGTGGTACCAGAGCTGCCAGTAACATATTTTTCAACCATGCCGCGATGGCTCACATAAATTTCTGTTTCGCCCGCACTGTTGCGCTCAATGCGGGTGCGGAATTTGTCGCGCTCACCGGTTGAGTAGATCGAATCCAAGAGTTTGCCCAAACTGGCACGGATAAAGTCTTGTGGCAACTTGGCGCGGTTTTCTGCCCAGTCGGTCTCAATGATGCCCAAGCCCTGCTCATCGGTGGCGAGCAAAAAGCCGTTGTCTGTCCAAAAATCACGCAAAGCCGGGAAAACTTTGTCAGGTGTGCGTTTCACCACCAACCAACGCTGGTTGCCGGCGCGTTCAATGCTCACATCGCCCAAGGTCAAAGGTGCTGTTGCGGTTGTGGTTTGGGTCGATTTACCCGCTTCGAAACCGCTGGCAGAGTTGCTATTAGCAGGTAATTGGTAACGGTTGTCTCGGCTGAGCTGCACCAAATCGGGTGGGATTTCTAGTGAATTGCCTTTTTGAACGCTTTTGTAATTGATTTTGTCTTCCTCAATCACAGCGCAAGCGCCCAAGCCAAAAGCGCAGACGAGAGCCAAGCTGATCGTGCGTTGCACAGTGTTCAATTTAACGTTACGGTTCACTCTTAAATCCTTCAAAAATTTGTTTGATTACAGCAATCCAGCTTCACGCATGGCAGCTTCGACAACGGGCTGACTGGCAGCGGTCAACTCTGTCAATGGCAGGCGAATCGCTGGGCCGCACAGACCCAAACGCTTCATCGCCCACTTCACAGCAATCGGATTGCCTTCAATGCCCATGGCTTTGTGCAGGCTTAGCAGCTTGAACTGTATCGCCATCGCCGTTTTGATGTCACCCGCCACTGCAGCCACGCACAGCTCATGCAAAAGCTTGGGCGCAATGTTCGCCGTGACGCTGATATTGCCTTGACCGCCGCACAGCATCATGGCCACTGCGGTTGGGTCGTCGCCTGAGTAGATGGCAAAATCTTTGTTTAGTTCCGTTTTCAAAGCTTGCGCGCCTTTGATCAGCCACTGCGCTTTGTCGATATTGCCACTGGCTTCTTTGATGCCGACGATGCCGTCCACGCGTGCCAGGCGCAGTGTCGTTTCGACCGACATATCTGCCACAGTACGCCCTGGCACGTTGTACAGCACCATAGGCAGCGCGACGGCTTCGGCAATCGCTTTGAAATGCAGGTATTGGCCTTCTTGGGTCGGGCGGTTGTAGTAGGGTACGACTTGCAGCTGGCAATCTGCGCCTACTTGCTTGGCGTACTTGGCCAGCTCAATCGCCTCAGCCGTTGAATTAGCCCCGCAGCCCGCCATGATGGGCACATGCTTGCCACCGCGCACGCTTGGGTTAGCAGCAGCGTAGCGTTTAGATTCTTCAACAGACACGCGAATGATCTCGCAGTGTTCTTGCACGCTGACCGTTGGCGATTCACCCGTGGTGCCGACCACGCCGATGCAATCGGTGCCCTCAGTGATGTGCCAATCAATCAGCTTACGCAGCGCCGGGTAGTCCACGCTTCCGTCTAAGTTCATGGGTGTTGCTAGGGCAACGATGCTTCCTGTGATGGGTGTCATAAAGAGGGTAAAGTAAAAGTGAAATTTAATCGGCTAATTACCGCATTCTACCTAGAGAATCTGACCCTAAAAGTAAAGCTGAAGCAAAGCTAAAAAGGAAACTAAAAACACAGCCAAATCTGATTCGCCAGTTCCACCATAAACTCTGGCCGAATATATGCCATAAATACCGCACCCAAAGCAATGGCAGCCATTGCCCAAATGAGTACGCGTTTGGTCATATTCGCATCGATTTTCATATCAAGCCGGTTTCAATGGTGACCTTGGCACGGCCGATTCTTTCACCGGCAAATTAATCAAACCACCAAACACACCTAATGCGATGATGATGTACCACATCACGTCATAGCTCTTGTTCGCATCAAATATCACAGCACCCATCCACGCGCCTAAGAACGAGCCGATTTGGTGGCTGAAAAAGACGAATCCGCTGAGCATGGATAAATGCTGAATACCGAATATCTGCGCGACCAAAGCGTTAGTAGGCGGCACGGTAGATAACCACAATAATCCCATCACGCTGGCGAATATATAAACACTCATCGGGGTTAGGGGTGCGATTATAAAAATAGTCACTGAAACAGCTCGTGCAAAGTAGATGAAAGATAATATTTTGCGTTTCGCCAGCCTTTGCCCCAAGGAGCCGGCTATGTAGGTGCCAAATACATTAAACAAGCCGATCAACGCCAAGGCGTAACTAGCTACTTGCGGTGACAAGCCTTTGTCTTTCAAATAGCTAGGCATGTGTACGCCAATGAAGACGACTTGGAAACCGCAAACAAAATAGCCCGCCATCAAAAGCTGGAAACTCGGGTATTTGAAGGCTTCTTTGAGCGCTTCCATGATGGTTTGGTCGCGTTTGGCAGGCGCTGAGCCGTTGGTGAAAGCATGCTCGCGCAGGCCGAACGACAGCGGAATCATCAATAAGGTGGCAAAACCCAGCATCACCAGCGCTTGTTGCCAGCCAAAGCTGCTGATCAAAAAGCCCTCGGTCGGCACCATCAAAAACTGTCCAAACGAGCCCGCCGCCGCCGCCACGCCCATTGCCCAGCTGCGTTTATCAGCGGGCACATTACGGCCAATCACGCCGTAAATCACCGCATACGTTGTGCCAGACTGCGCTGCACCTATCAAGATGCCGGCTGCAAGGGCAAACAAAAAGGGCGTATTCGCATAAGCCATGCCAAACAAGCCAAAGGCATAGAGCAACGCGCCGCCAATAATCACCTTGAACGCGCCAAACTTGTCTGCCAGCATCCCTGCCGCAATGCCAGTGACGCCCCATGAGAGGTTTTGAATGGCGATGGCGAAGGCGAAATTCTCACGCGTCCAGCCATATTGCGTGGTGATAGGCTGCAGCCACAGGCCAAAGCCGTGGCGAATGCCCATGGCCAGTGTCACAATGGCGGCACCACATATAAGAACCTGAGACAGGCTGAGAGGTTGATGTGTCTGCTTGGGTACTGAATGTGTCGTCATATGCCTTGAGTTTAGCGGGATGCGCCACAACGTGCAGACGGCGTCTCAATTTTGGTTAAATCATTGTTATACTGATTATTTGTACAGTAAACATTTGCAACCGTCTACAATGTAACGCTATGGCAACGAAATCACCTTCTTCTTCCACAAGTTCAGCAGCTGAATATTCCGAAAGCTCGATTCGAGTCTTAAAAGGCCTGGAGCCTGTCAAACAACGCCCTGGCATGTACACGCGCACCGACAACCCGCTGCACGTCATCCAAGAAGTGCTGGACAACTCGGCAGACGAAGCGCTGGCGGGGCACGGTAAAAAGATCAAAGTGACGCTGCACAGCGACGGCTCGGTCAGCATTGAAGACGACGGTCGAGGCATTCCGTTTGGCATGCACCCGACTGAAAACGCGCCAGTCATCGAGCTGGTGTTCACCCAATTGCACGCGGGTGGCAAGTTTGACAAAGGCAAAGGAGGCGCTTACAGCTTCTCGGGTGGTTTGCATGGCGTGGGCGTCAGCGTGACGAACGCCTTGGCGAAACGCTTGGAGGCCACCAGCTACCGCGAAGGCTCCGTCGCCAAGCTCGTTTTTGCAGCAGGCGATGTGGTCGAACCCTTGGAAATCCGCAAAACCGGTGACGGCGACCGCAAAACCGGTACGACGGTGCGCGTCTGGATTGACCCCAAATACTTCGAAACAGCCGTCTTGCCGATGACTGAATTGACGCATTTGCTGCGCAGCAAAGCGGTGCTGATGCCGGGTGTGACAGTTACACTCGTCAACGAAAAAACCAAAGACACGCAAAACTGGCAATACAAAGGCGGTTTGCGCGATTATTTGATGCAAACCTTGACGGCTGACCCCGTGATTCCTTTGTTTGAAGAAGAAGGCTTTGCCGACGCCGCGAGTGAAAGTTTTGCCGAAGGCGAGGGCGCTCAGTGGTGCGTGGCTTTCACCGAAGACGGTGCACCGGTGCGCGAAAGCTACGTCAATTTGATTCCCACCAGCGCCGGTGGCACGCACGAAAGCGGGCTACGCGATGGTTTGTTCACCGCTGTGAAAAGCTTCATCGATTTGCATTCGCTTTTGCCCAAAGGCGTGAAGCTGATGCCGGAAGACGTCTTCGCTCGCGCCAGCTACGTGCTGTCTGCCAAGGTGCTAGACCCGCAGTTTCAGGGGCAAATCAAAGAGCGGCTGAACTCGCGCGATGCCGTGCGTCTCGTTTCAGGTTTTGTGCGCCCTTCCTTAGAGCTATGGCTGAACCAGCATGTGGATTACGGTAAAAAATTGGCTGAGTTGGCCATCAAAGCCGCGCAAACCCGTCAAAAAGCTGGTCAAAAGGTTGAAAAACGCAAAGGCTCAGGTGTGGCCGTGTTGCCAGGCAAGTTGACCGATTGTGAAAGCCGCGACATTGCGTACAACGAAGTCTTTTTGGTCGAGGGTGACTCTGCCGGTGGCAGCGCCAAAATGGGACGCGACAAGGAAACTCAAGCAATTTTGCCGCTGCGAGGCAAGATTTTGAATACTTGGGAGGTCGAGCGCGACCGTTTGTTTGGTAATACTGAGATTCACGATATTTCAGTCGCCATCGGCGTCGATCCGCATGGCCCGAACGATTCGCCCGATTTGAGCGGTTTGCGCTACGGCAAAGTCTGCATTTTGAGCGATGCGGACGTGGATGGCTCACACATTCAAGTGCTCCTATTAACGTTGTTTTTCCGCCATTTCCCCAAATTGATAGAAACCGGACACATCTTTGTGGCGCGGCCACCGCTTTTCAGGGTCGATGCACCTGCGCGGGGTAAAAAACCGGCTTCTAAGGTCTATGCCTTGGACGCTGGCGAGCTGGAAGCTATTTTGGATAAACTGCGTAAAGACAACGTGAAAGAAGGCAGCTGGACGATCAGCCGCTTCAAAGGCTTGGGCGAGATGAACGCCGAGCAGCTGTGGGACACCACGCTGAACCCCGACACCCGCCGCCTTTTACCCGTTGAATTGGGTAAACTGGACTTCAAAGCCACCGAAGAGCTGATCACCAAGCTGATGGGCAAAGGCGAAGCTTCGAGCCGTCGTGAGCTGATGGAGCTGCACGGAGATTCGGTGGAAGTGGATATTTAAGAGGCTATTCAGTCGATACAACAATGATTCAAGCGGTTTTGGTAAACATCTCTATTGCTATTAAAAGCATAGTAATTTTTATAGGTAAAAAATGCTTTCAGCCAGCGTGTTTGTTGCCTATACTGCTATTATTTTCGCAGCAAAATGCACATGCTGACGTGTGGGGATTTATTGATGAAAAAGGCGTGGCGCATTTCGCGGCAGAGCGGGTGGATGCGCGCTACGAGCTGTTTTTCAAAGGCGGCGAGAGCTTTGATACGCAGCAGGGTGTAGCTTCAAAAAATGCGGCAAACGGCATCGGCACTGGTCAATCAGCGCATGAAAGCGCTGCCAGCCTAGCCGCCAAAGACAAAGCAAATTCCAAAATCCAAGCGTATTTTGATGTGTCGCCCAGCTTCAAAGCCGTGCGCCACCATATGCGTGAAGCTGCCAAAACACACCGCATTGATTTTGAGCTGCTGCAGGCGCTCATCGTTGCAGAATCGGGTTTTGACCCGCTTGCCGTCTCGCCCAAGGGTGCGATTGGCTTGATGCAGCTGATGCCAGACACCGCCAAACGCTTTGGTGTGAATGCGGACAAAAAAAATAGCGTTGAACAAAAACTGCGCGATCCGAAAACCAATATCAACGCAGGCGCCAAGTATTTGCGCATGTTGATCAATATGTTTCCGGGTCAAATGGAGTTGGCCATTGCTTCTTACAACGCGGGCGAGGGTGCCGTTCAAAAATACGGCAACAAAATCCCGCCTTACAAAGAAACGCAAAATTACGTGAAAACCGTGGTTCAAACCTACTTGGCGCTCAAGCCACCCGTGGTCATCACCAGTTTACGTAACGCTGCCGCTGCAGAAAACGCCCCAACCCGCGTTCGTATGCAGATGAGCGGCGCTGTAGGTGGCGCAGTCGGTCGAGGCAATATGGTTGCTCCTATAGCTGCTGCTGAATCTGCCACCTCACAAAACTAAACATCATAAAAATACTATTTCAGTTTTCACAGTTTCATGACCGACCCGACCCAACTTGACCTTACCGCCGCAGAGCCACCAGAGTCCAACATCGAACTCAACCTCGCCAGCTACGCCCAGCAAGCCTATTTGGAATACGCGCTCAGCGTCGTCAAAGGTCGCGCCTTGCCCGATGTGTGCGATGGGCAAAAGCCGGTGCAGCGGCGCATTTTGTATTCCATGTCGCGCATGGGCTTGGGCTACGGCGGGGCGAACGGCAATGTAGGCGCAAAACCGGTCAAATCCGCCCGCGTGGTGGGTGACGTTTTGGGTAAATACCACCCGCACGGCGACTCTGCCGCGTATGACGCGATGGTACGCATGGCGCAAGACTTTTCACAGCGTTACCCGCTGGTTGATGGTCAGGGTAATTTTGGCTCGCGTGATGGCGACGGCGCAGCCGCGATGCGCTACACCGAAGCGCGTCTGGCTAAAATCACCAGCTTGCTGATGGACGAAATCGACCAAGGCACGGTTGACTTCATTCCCAACTACGATGGCAGCGAAACCGAGCCTAGCCAACTTCCCGCCCGTTTGCCGTTCACCTTGTTGAACGGTGCAAGCGGCATCGCCGTCGGTTTGGCAACGGAAATCCCCAGCCACAACTTGCGCGAAATCGCCGAGGCTTGCGTCGCGCTCATCAAAACACCGAAGTTGAGCGATGACGAGCTGTTCGCCATCGTGCCAGGTCCTGATTACCCGGGCGGCGGTCAAATCATCAGCAGCGCGGCAGACATTGCCGACGCTTACCGCACGGGTCGTGGTTCGCTCAAAGTCCGTGCCCGCTGGAAAATTGAAGAGCTGGCGCGTGGCCAGTGGCAGCTGGTGGTGACGGAATTGCCGATCGGCGTGAGCACACAAAAGGTGCTGGAAGAGATCGAAGAAATCACCAACCCCAAGGTCAAAACCGGTAAAAAAGCCCTGAGTTTGGACCAGACCAACCTCAAAGCCAGCGTGCTGGCGGTGCTGGACGTGGTGCGTGATGAGTCCAACAAAGACGCCGCTGTGCGTCTGGTTTTCGAGCCCAAAACCAGCAAAATCGAACAACAAGAACTGATTACCGCGCTGTTGGCGCACACCTCGCTGGAAACTTCGTCGTCGATCAACCTCACGATGATTGGTATTGATGGTCGCCCGACGCTCAAATCGATGCGCCAAATGCTGAACGAGTGGATTGCGTTCCGCCACCAAACCATTGGCAAGCGCTCGCAGCACAAGCTGGACAAGGTGCTGGACCGCATCCACATCTTGGAAGGTCGTGCCCTCGTTTTGCTGAATATCGACGAGGTGATTGCCATCATTCGGGAATCCGATGAGCCCAAAGCCGCGTTGATAGCGCGCTTCAACTTGTCAGACCGCCAAGCCGATGATATTTTGGACATCCGCCTGCGCCAATTGGCGCGTTTGGAGGCGATCAAAATCGAGCAAGAATTGGCTGAATTGCGCACCGAGCAAGGCAAATTAGAAGAAATCTTGGGCAGCCCAGCGGCTTTGCGTCGTTTGATGATCAAAGAAATCGAGACGGATGCCAAACAGTTTTCGGACGAGCGCCGCACCCTGATTCAAACCGAGAAAAAATCCGTTGTTGAAGTGAAAATCGTTGACGAACCCGTCACCGTGGTCGTCAGCAGCATGGGCTGGGTGCGTGCGCGCACCGCGCATGGGCATGAAGCATCCAGCTTCGCCTTCAAAGCGGGCGACGATTTGTATGGCACGTTCGAGTGCCGCACGGTGGACACCTTGCTGGCGTTTGGGGCCAACGGTCGCGTTTACTCCGTGCCGGTCGCCATGCTGCCCGGTGCACGCGGTGATGGTCAACCGGTGACGACGCTGATTGAGCTGGAATCTGGCACCAAACTTGTCCACTACTTTGCAGGTCCAGCCAGCGCTAGTTTGTTGCTATCAAGTTCAGCGGGTTACGGCTTTTTGGCGACGGTGGAGAGCATGACATCCCGCCTCAAAGCTGGCAAAGCGTTTGTGACCTGTAATGAAGGCGAGTCTTTGAATCGTCCCTCCCTAGCCTCCAACGCCGCCGCTGTGCCGCCGTTTGCTGCCACGCATGTCGCTTGCGCATCCACCGGTGGCCGCATATTAACCTTTGAAATCAACGACTTGAAAGCCATGACCAATGGCGGCAGGGGCTTGATGTTGATCGACCTAGAAGCCAAAGACACCTTGGCCGGCGCGGCAGCGTACACCCGCAGCATCAACATCAAAGGCATAGGCCGAGGTGGCAAACCCCGCGAAGAAACCCTAGAAATCCGCAGCCTCAACAACGCCCGTGCCGCCCGCGCCCGCAAAGGTAAAGCCGCAGATTTAGGGTTTAAGCCGACGGATGTGGTTCGGGTTGAGTGAATTTAAGTGACAAATATGTCTCTAGCCGGCGCATTTATTGTCTAAACAGCTATTATATTTGTAGCACATTTATCACGTTTATCAGCCTATGAAATTTATTGAAACGGTTGTTGCTGCTTGGAAAGAGTTGTCAAACCCAATCCTTCAAAGCAATATCAAACGCTCAGAAGATGGTTCAAGGCTGACCATTGAGGTTACGACCAAACAATATGCCGCCACCATCGAAGCATGGGAGCAGGCGTACAGCATGGACATCACCGTCGTTGAGCTGATGTCGAATACCGGCGTACTTTTATCTGCTGGCGAATGCACGTCTTTAGAGGAAATGAAAGAGCGCATCACGCTGCTGTGTGAAATGCTTTTTAAAGAGTAATTTACCGCTATCCTTGCTAACCCCGTTTTTTTACGTCCCGAATGAATTCCATCAGCCAATCCTTCACAACAGCCTTCTCGCTCATCGCGTCGGGCGACGGCGCGTTGTGGTCTATTGTGGGGCGGTCGCTATGGGTGAGTGGGGTCGCTACGGTTTTGGCGAGTGGTCTTGGTATTTTGTTGGGGGCTTGGCTGGCGGTGGCGCGGTTTCAGGGGCGGGGTGGGGTGTTGGCGGTGTTGAACACGATGCTGGCGATTCCGTCTGTGGTGGTGGGTTTGCTGGTGTATTTGCTGCTGTCGCGCTCTGGGCCGCTGGGGTACTTGGGGTGGTTGTTCAGCGTCAAAGCCATGGTTTTGGCGCAGGCGCTGCTGGTGTTGCCGATTGTGGCGGCGCTGACGCGGCAGCTGGTGGAAGACGCCGATGTGCTGCATGGCGAGCAGCTGCAATCTATGGGCGCTGGCAGCTTCATGCTTGCAGCGCTGCATGTGTGGGATGAGCGTTTTGCGGTGTTGATGGTGCTTTTGGCCGCGTTTGGTCGCGCCATTGCCGAGGTGGGCGCGGTGATGGTGGTGGGTGGCAATATTGAGGGCTTCACACGGGTGATGACGACGGCGATTGCGCTGGAAACCAGCAAGGGCGACTTGCCGCTGGCGTTGGGCTTGGGCTTGGTGCTGCTGGCGGTGGTACTGTTGCTAAACGCTTTGGTTGCTGGGGTGCGGGCAGTATTGGGTGGGTCGGCAAGTGATGCGTCTAAAGGTGTTCGGGTATGACGATTGCATCAGTTCAGCCGCCTGTTTTGTTCGACCTCAAAGCCGTTTCTGTGCGATTTGGACGACTTGATGCTTTGAACAATGTTGATTTACAGGTATTGCAAGGGCAACGTTTGGCGCTGATTGGCTCAAATGGCAGTGGCAAAAGTACGTTGCTGCGGGTGCTGAATGGCTTGATGACGTCTAAAAGCGGCCAAAAATCGGGGCAAATATCGGGAACAGTACAGACAGATGCGAATCTTCGCCAAGCTATGCTGTTTCAGCGGCCGCACATGCTGCGTATGAGTGTGCAAGCCAATGTGGCTATGGGTTTGTGGCTAGGCGGTGTGCGCTGGGCAGAAGCTAAGGGGCGAGCTTTGGAGGCTCTGGCTCGGGTTGGGCTGCAAAACGAGGCAAAGCGATCTGCCAAAACACTGTCACAAGGGCAGCAGCAGCGCGTGGCTTTGGCGCGGGCTTGGGTGTGTTTGTCTGACCCTGCGCTGCAAAATGTGCTGCTGCTCGACGAGCCGACGGCCAGCATGGACCCGCACGCCAAGCGCGAGGTGGAGGCGTTGATGCACGACTTTGCCGCACAAAACATGACGCTGGTGTTTTCAAGCCACAACCTAGGCCAAGTCAAACGGCTGGCGACGCACGTGGCTTATTTGGAGCATGGCAAGCTGCTGGCTTATCTGCCTGTGAATGATTTTTTTGATTCAGAGAAGCTGCGTGCTGTATCGTTAGAAGCAGATGCATTCTTAAAAGGCGAAACGGCTTAGGATTGTATTTTTAGCGTCTAAATATGCCACTAGCCGGCGTATTTATTGCTTAATTAGCTATCCAAAATATAGCAAAAATACGTAATTTTTAGTTCAAAAGCTTTCTGGCTTTGTCTAATTTACCTGTCTCCAACTTGCGATACAAGGTCGCGCGGCTGATGCCTAAGTCGCGCGCAGCTTGGGCGATGTTGCCTCGGGCTTGATCGACGGCTTTTTTGATCATTTCAGCTTCAACATCGCGCAAGGCATGGCTGGCATGGGCAGAATCGGTGCGGATGTGCATGTTGGTTCGCTCGTTTTCAGGTCGTAAAGCCAAAGCGATAAGCCTCAGTCCGGACCACAAAGGCACTTCTATAGCTGCATGCGAGCGGCGCGAGCTGTCAAACAGCATAGAAAACGGCATGGCGAACAAATCGCTGGCGTGCATGGCGCTGCTGCTAAGTTGCACCAATTGTGGCACCATGAACCGAGCGGTTTGGTTAGCCCCCAAAATGCTGCCCTCGCTGTTCAGCGCGATCAGCCCGTCGGTGTCTTCACCCAGCGGCTGGCCCGGCCAATTGATGCGCAGCAGCAAATTGTGCGGTTGTTGCAGTAACAGCGCGTTTTCAATCGTTCGCGCAGTTAGCGAAGTGAGGTGTTTCAGTTCTGGGCGCTCAGGCACCATGATGCCGGTCAAGTCCAGCATGCCAATGCATTGTCCGTTTGAGCCAAACAAAGGCGAGCCGGCGCAACTAAAAGCGGTGTTGTCGTTGAAAAAATGCTCACCACGGTGCACCCAAACGGGTTGCAGCTCTGTTAAAGCTGCCCCAATAGCGGTGGTGCCTACGGCATGCTCAGACAAATCAACGCCAATGCGGCTGATGAGTCTGGCGCGCTTGTCGGTTTGGTCAATCGGGCCGTTCGCGTCAATAACGATGCCCTGTGCATTGGTCAAAATAGCGAAATAGTTGGTATTGGCAATGGCGCGCCCGAGCTTATCCATCAGCGGCTTGGCAGCGCGGATGAGGTCGTGGTTTTCCACCTCAACACGGCGTAAATCTTGGCTGCTGATTTGTGCGAATTGCACAGCTGTTTGCGGCTCATAGCCTTTGGACAGGCAGCGTTTCCATGAACGCTCTATCCAGCTGTCGATATGGCTGCTTTGCAACGACCCACGATCTTCCAGCACGCTGCGCCGCGCAACGGCAATGTGGTTCAACCTTGCATCGATGGGTGTCATAGTCAATTTATAACATATGACGCTGACTTGATGCCAATCACCGTCAACGCCAGCGAACCGAACAAATGCAAGCCTGCGGTGAGTAAAGCTAAAGAATATCGCCCTTGGTTCAACATGCCAACGACTTCTGCCGAGAAGCTAGAAAAGGTGGTGAGTGCGCCTAAAAAACCTGTGACCAAAGCCAAACGCCAAACCGGATCTAGGTCGGGCATGGCTTGAAACACAGCCACACAGACGCCGACCAGATATCCGCCGATCAAGTTGGCAGATAAAGTCCCCCAAGGCAAGCTAACTGTGCCAATGGCTAAGTTGCTTGGATTGATAGGATTTACAGGGTTAAGCCAAAGCCCCAATTGCCAGCGGGCAAGAGCGCCTGCGCTGGCACCGATACAAATGGCGGCGATGGTGAGCATGGTTGTGTTGAGGCTTATGAATAGATTGTTTGGATTCTACGTGTAATATTTCGGACAATAAAAAACCCGCTGCACGTTAGCACAGCGGGTTTTTTGAGGATTGCAGCTTCCTGCAAATATCTCGGTAAGACTCGGTAAGAATTACTTCTTAGCTGGCTCTACAGCGGCTGGCTTAGCATCAGCTTTTGCGTCTTTAGCCGCTGGCTTAGCGTCTTTTGCTGCTTTAGCGTCAGCTTTTGCTTTGGCAGCAGCTTCTTTTTTGGCCTTAGCTTCGTCGTCTTTGGCTTTCTTAGCGTCTGCCTTGGCTTTAGCATCAGCTTCTTTTTTAGCTTTTGCTTCTGCTTTTGGGTCGGCTTTCACGTCAGCTTTTTTGTCTGCAGCAGCAGGAACGGCGGCAGCGGCTGGCTTGGCGTCAGCTTTCTTTTCTTCAGCTTTTTTCTCTGTGGTTGCAGCTGGCTTGGCATCTTTAGCGTCTTTTGCAGCAGCTGGTTTTTCAGCCGCTTTTGCTGGAGCAGCAGCTACGCCTTTGAAGCTTGCGCCACCAACGGTCAGGCCTTCAGCTGAAAACTTAGCAGCATTGCCTTCGCCCACGCCACTGACGCGAGTGACCAAGTCGTTCCAATCTTTAAAATTGCCGCCTTTTTTCTTTTCGTCCAAAATTTTGGCAGAAATAGCAGGGCCAATGCCTTTGATGCTGTCGAGTTCAGCAGCTGTGGCTTTGTTCACATCAACAGCGGCAAAAGAAACTGCTGCATACATCATGACCATCACGGTCAGAAATTTTTTCAACATATCAAGACTCCAGTTATAAAAAAGTTAAAGAGAAACTAACAAAAACATCAAGCTAAAAGCCAACCAGTTAACTTTTAACGCATTTGGCTGGGCTGGACTATAACGGTACTTTCTTGCCTTCAGTTGACTAAAGCTGAAAAAAATGACAAAAACCACTTAGTTTTTGTGCCTTTAGGTCAATTAATCGTGTTTTTGAAGCGAAAAACGAGTTATTTCGACGCTAATTGCTGGATGTACGCGCAAACGCCACGGCTCACATCGGCAAATACATGGTCGCAACCGGCAGCACGCAAAGCGGTCAAATCGGCTTGCGTGTGGCATTGGTATTTGCCAACCAAAGCGGCAGGGAACGGGATGTATTGAATGCGTTGTTGGCTAACCAATTGCTCTAAGGTTTGTATTTCATAACTGGAGGTTTTACTTTTCAGGCGATGCAGGGTGTTGACGACTGATACCGCAATATCGTTGAACGGTTGGGCACGACCCGTGCCTAAGTTGAACAAACCCGAAACTGTAGGATTGTCATCAAACCAAAGGTTCACGGCGACGACGTCGTCGATATACACAAAATCGCGCTGTTGCATGCCGGGTGCATAGCCACCGTATTCGCCAAACAGTTTCACATGGCCATGTTCTTTGAATTGGTTGAATTGGTGAAATGCGACGCTGGCCATGCGGCCTTTGTGTTGTTCGCGGTTACCGTAAACATTGAAATAGCGAAAGCCGACGACTTGGCTCTTAGCGTTTTCAAACTTGGTACCTAGCAAATGCCGCAAACGCTGATCAAACAACAATTTTGAATAGCCATAGACATTCAGTGGGTGTTCGTAAGCGGGCGTTTCAATGAAGGTGTCGCT
>JANPIC010000171.1:0-24610 GCA_031424795.1 Polaromonas sp.
GTTTGCGCTTTCATGGTTTTGAAGGCTTGCTGGATGCACAAAAACATGCCGGTGAGGTTGATGTCCACCACGTTTTGCCATTGCTCCAGCGTCCAGTCTTCAAACGAGCCGGGTGGGTTGCCGACGCCGGCGTTGTTGAACAAGACATCGACGCGGCCAAAGGCTTTGACCGCAGAGGCAAAGAGCGCTTGCACAGACTCGACTTTTGACACGTCTGCAGACACGGCCAAGGCTTTTGCACCTGCGCCAGATTGGGTGATGACTTCTTGCAGCGGCTCGACGCGACGGCCTGCTAAAACGACGTTGTAACCAGCGGCCAAGAGCGCCAATGCGGCGGCTTTGCCCACGCCTGAGCCTGCGCCCGTGACGATGGCGGTTTTTGGGGTTGATGAGGTCGTTGTGTTTGATTCTGTTGTCATGTTCTTTGCTTAATGTTCGTTATGTAATTTATGTTTTGGTTTATCTTCTTGATTTCATTTTTTTCTTATAAGCGCCGGCATTGTTTTCTTTTTTAGCCGCCACTTTGGCACTGCTTTTCGTCATTGGGCCTGGGCCGGACAGACTGGAAAGCCCGGTTTTACTGACGGCAGAGGCAGATTTGCTGGACTTTTTGGCTTTGCTCTTGCGCTCAGCCACGGCAGATTTTGGCGATTTCCCTGAAGAATTCGCATTTCCAGAGTGGCTGGTTTTGCTTCTATCGGAGCGTGGTGCGCCGTATGAAGCAGATTTCTCGTTTCCGCTGCTGTAGCCTTTGTCTTTCATGGCGCGGGCGAGCAAATCGTCACCCTTGGGCACAAACCGGAAGTCGATTTTTCTGGCGTCCAAATCAACCTTGCTGACCTGCACCCTCACCCGCGTGCCGATGGCGTATTTGATACCGGTGCGCTCGCCGCGCAGCTCTTGACGGGCTTCGTCGAACTTGAAGTATTCGCCGCCCAGCTCGGTGATATGGATCAAGCCTTCGACATACATCGCATCCAAGGTGATAAACAAGCCAAAACTGGTGACGGAGCTGACCACACCGTCAAATTCTTCACCCAAATACTCGCGCATGTACTTGCATTTGAGCCAGGCTTCCACGTCGCGGCTGGCTTCGTCGGCGCGGCGCTCGTTGGCACTGCAATGCAGGCCAGCGGCTTGCCAGGCCATGATTTCTTTGGTGGGGGCGACGGTTTTTTCTAATTTATTCGCTGGCGCTTTGACACGGGAAGCCAAGCGTTTTGCCAGCTTGTCTTGCGCTTCGCCAGGCGTTGGCAGCGTCGGCAATTTGTACTTGCTGTTGGTCAATATCGCTTTGATAACGCGGTGCACCAGCAAATCGGGGTAGCGGCGAATCGGGCTGGTGAAGTGCGTGTACGCGTCGTAAGCCAAGCCAAAATGCCCGCTGTTGCTAGGCGTGTAAATGGCCTGCGACATGGAGCGCAGCAGCATGGTATGGATTTGCAGCGCATCAGGCCGGTCTTTGGTGGCCAGGGCGATGGCCTGGAATTCGCCGGGTTTAGGGTCGTCGCCAATCGTCAGCGGAATGCCGGTGGCTTTGAGGTAATTACGCAGTGTTTCTTGCTTTTCAGGCGTGGGGCCTTCGTGCACGCGGAACAAGCCGGCGTGTTTACTCTGAAAGATGTAGTCGGCACTGCAGACGTTGGCCGCCAACATGGCTTCTTCAATCAAGCGGTGCGCTTCGTTGCGGGTGCGGGCGATGATTTTTTCGATACGGCCGTTTTCATCGCACACAATTTGCGTTTCGGTCGTTTCAAAATCCACCGCGCCACGCACTGCGCGGGACGACAGCAGGGCTTTGTACACATCGCTTAAATTCAGCAAATCTTGCACCCGCGCCTTGCGTTTGGCGGCTTCTGGGCCTTTGGTGTTGCTCAAAATCGCCGCGACTTCGGTATAGGTAAAGCGCGCGTGGCTGAACATCACTGCGGGATAAAACTGGTAGGCATGCACATCGCCTTTGGCGGTGATGAGCATGTCGCAGACCATGCACAGGCGCTCGACATCAGGGTTGAGCGAGCACAGGCCGTTGGACAGCTTCTCGGGCAGCATGGGGATGACGCGGCGCGGGAAATACACGCTGGTGGCGCGGTCGTAGGCGTCAGTGTCAATCGCCGAGCCGTTTTCAACGTAATTGCTCACATCCGCAATGGCGACCAGCAAGCGCCAGCCTTTGGCTCGACCCACCTTGGCGGGCTCGCAGTAGACGGCATCGTCAAAATCGCGGGCGTCTTCACCGTCAATGGTGACCAGGGGCACATCGGTCAAATCAATGCGGTCTTTTTTGTCTTGTGGACGCACTTTGTCGGGCAGGCCTCTGGCTTGCGCCAAGCAGGCGTCAGAAAAAATATGTGGCACGCTGTATTTGCGCACGGCGATTTCGATTTCCATGCCGGGATCGTCTACCTCGCCCAGCACCTCGATAACGCGGCCCACGGGTTGACCAAACAGCGCTGGCTGCTCCGTCAGCTCCACCACCACGACTTGGCCGGTTTTTGCACCACCCGTGCCGCCTTTGGGAATCAGCACATCTTGCCCGTAGCGCTTGTCTTCAGGAGCCATGATCCACATGCCACTTTCCTGCAGCAGCCGCCCGATGATGGGCTGGTCGGAGCGTGCCAAAATCTCGGTCACGCGCCCTTCGGGTCTGCCGCGTCTGTCTTGCCGCACAATGCTGACTTTGACGTGGTCTTTGTGCAAAACGGCACGCATTTCATTGGACGGCAGGTAAATATCCGCTTCGCCGTCGTCTCGCACCACAAAGCCGTGGCCGTCTCTGTGCCCTTGGGCAATGCCGGAGACTTCAGCTAATAAACCTTTGCCAACCGTACTTTCGGTGCTATTCGCCCGATTCATGCTTTGTGTTTTGATACAATCACCCTTTTCCTGAAATTCAAAATTTTGTTTCAGTGCTTTTTGCACTTGGGACATCATGGGCCCAGGTGGCGGAATTGGTAGACGCACTAGTTTCAGGTACTAGCGAGTAACTTCGTGGGGGTTCGAGTCCCTTCCTGGGCACCAAATTTACTATTTTTCTGATTCTAACCGTACAAACGCCGAACAAACAGCAACATGCGCGGCTGTTTGAGGTCAATTTATAAACCCGCATTTAAAGAGTTCGCGGACCAAGCATCTGGCGCGGATCAACCCAAGCGTCGAACTGCTCGGCGCTCAAGTCACCCATCGCCAGCGCAGCCTCTCGCAGCGTGGTGTGGTGCTGATGGGCATGTTTTGCTATCTGCGCAGCACGGTCGTAGCCGATGTGCGGCGCCAGCGCCGTCACCAGCATCAGCGAGCTGTTCAGCAACTCCTGCACCCGCGACTCGTTCACCTGAATGCCAACCACACAGTGCTGGGTGAAACTGTGCATTGCATCCGCCAGGAGACGCACGCTGTCAAGGGTATCGAGTGCGATCAACGGTTTATAGACGTTGAGTTCGAAGTGGCCTTGGCTGGCGGCAAAACCGATGGCGGCATCATGACCCATGACCTGCGCGCAAACCATGGTCAGCGCTTCGATCTGGGTCGGGTTCACCTTGCCTGGCATGATCGAACTGCCAGGTTCGTTTTCGGGCAATTGCAACTCCCCCAAACCCGCGCGCGGGCCACTGCCCATGAGGCGGATGTCGTTGGCGATCTTGCTCAGGGCGATCGCCAGCATTTTCAAAGCGGCATGAAAGGCCACCAGCGCTTCGTGGCCGGACATCGCGGCAAACAGATTGCCAGCCTGCACCAGCGGCAGATCCAGCTGAACAGCCAGCTTTGCGGCCACGCGCTGGCCAAACTCCGGATGCGTGTTGAGCCCCGTGCCCACCGCCGTTCCGCCAATAGCCAGCGTGTGCACGGCCTTGAGCGCATGCATGAGAGTCAGCTGGCACAGTGCAAGTTGCGCCTCATAGCCACCAAACTCCTGCCCCATCGTCACCGGCGTCGCATCCTGCAGATGCGTCCGGCCGATTTTGACGATGGCTTCAAAAGCCAACGCTTTGGCCTTGAAAGCGCTGCGCAGCGCTTTCAAGGCGGGCAGCAAACTCAGCTTGGCTTGCAGCGCCACGGCGATGTGCATGGCGCTCGGGAAGACATCGTTGGACGATTGCCCAAGATTCACATCGTCGTTCGGGTGGACACGTCTCTTCACGCCCTCGCCGCCTGTGTTTACATCAGCAGCGGGCCCACGCGAGGCCAGATGGGCCACCACTTCGTTGACATTCATGTTGCTCTGCGTGCCCGAGCCGGTCTGCCACACCGACAGCGGGAACTCGGCATCAAATTCGCCCGCCGCCACCCGCAGGGCCGCGTCTGCGATGGCTTGTGCCCTGGTCGCGTCAAGCAAGTTCAAGTCTTGATTCACACCGGCTGCAGCCCACTTGATCCAGGCCAGCGCATGGATAACAGGCAGCGGCATGCGCTGCTCGCCGATGGCGAAAAAATGCAGGCTGCGCGCCGTTTGCGCCCCCCACATTGCGTCGGCAGGCACTTCGACAGGGCCGAAGCTATCGGATTCGGTGCGTGTGTTGCTCAAAGTTAATTTCCGTGAGTCTGGGGATTTCATTGTGGCATAGCGAGCCCAATAGCGCAAAAAACCATGGTTTCACTAATCGTCTGACTTATGTGCGTTATGTGTGCTAACGCACAGTCAACGGTCTATCTGTTGTGCATTATTAGCAATTCAGAATAGTCGTCCTTTCCTCAACTTTTGGGAGATAACCATGATCCATTTCCGACCAGTGATATACAGCGGTTTGCTTGCAACCATTCTAGGGCTGGGTGCTTGCGGCAGCATGAAGCCTATGATGCCGATGATGTCCAGCAGCAGCGCCATGATGACACGCCTCTCAGGTGCGAGCGAAGTGCCCCCAACAACGAGCAGCGCAAGCGGTACAGTCGAAGCAAACCTGAACAAGCAGACCAACGAGTTGAGTTGGACAGTCACCTATTCCGGCCTGAGCGGCCCGGCCACGGGTGCGCATTTCCACGGTCCGGCGATGGCTGGAGCGAACGCCGGCGTGGTGGTGCCCATCACGGGCAGCCTGACCAGCCCGATCCGTGGCGCAGCAAGCCTAACAGCCGCACAAGCAGCCGATTTGATGGCGGGCAAGTGGTATGTGAATCTGCACACAGCGGCCAACCCCAATGGCGAAATTCGAGGGCAGCTCCCCGCTCGGCCATGAAGCGAGAGGCTGGCCGTAGGTGAACCCGGCAAGAAGTTTCTACAAGACTGGATGGATCACTACGTTTCCTGGGTTAATCAGCATGGTCTTGAAACAACTTAGCCAGTGAAATCGACACAACTCGCGCACATTTTTGTAAGGAGCCATCATGCTTAAACAATCACTACACCGCCACGCATTTACTTTTGTCGCCGGCGTAACATTTTTGATCTTCAGCGGCTGGGCCAGCGCGGATCCACCGTCGCGCGTCGGGCGTCTCGGCTACATGACTGGCGGCGTCAGTTTTTCACCTGCTGGCGAGAACGACTGGGTTCGGGCGTCGATCAACCGCCCGCTGACCACCGGGGATCGACTTTGGACAGATGAGCGCGCGCGGACTGAGCTGCAGATCGGAGGGGCTATGGTTCGCATGGGTGCCAATACCAGCGTGGTGATACTCAATCTGGACGACCGCATCGCCCAGGTGCAACTGACACAGGGTACCTTGAACGTCCGTGTGCGCCGTCTGGGACGCAACCAGGTGTTCGAGATTGACACGCCAAATCTCGCCTTCACGCTGCGGCAAGCCGGTGAATACCGGATTTCAGTGGATCCCGACGGCCGTGCCACGACGATCATCGTGCGCAAAGGCCAGGGTGAGGTGTATGGAGAAGGTGCAGCGTATATGCTTGATGCGCGGCAGCCGTATCGCTTCACTGGGACAGGGTTGCGCGAGTACCGCTATATCAACGCGCAACGTCTGGATGAGTTTGACCGCTGGTCAAGCGAACGCGACCGCAGGTATGACAGCTCGGTCTCGGCTCGTTATGTCTCGCAAGACGTGATCGGCTACCAAGACCTGGATGCGAACGGCATCTGGCGCACCGACGTCACTTACGGCAACGTCTGGTTCCCGAACCGCGTCTCCTCGGGCTGGGCGCCCTACCGCGATGGACATTGGGCCTGGGTTGACCCCTGGGGTTGGACTTGGATAGATGACGCACCCTGGGGTTTTGCTGTGTCCCACTACGGCCGTTGGGCTTACCTGCGCGGCGCCTGGGCTTGGATCCCAGGCCCGGTACGAACCCAAGCCTATTACGCCCCGGCATTGGTTGTGTTCGTGGGTGGCAACAACTTTCAGTTGTCGATTTCCAGCGGCAGTGTGGGTGGCGTTGGGTGGTTCCCACTCGGCCCGCGCGAGGTCTACCAGCCCTCTTATACGGTGAGCCGCAGCTATTTTGAGAATATCAACATCAGCAACACCGTCATCAATACCACGGTCATCAACAATTACTACAACAACTCAAACGTGACGAACGTCGTCTATGCCAACCGCGACGTGGCAGGCGCCATCATTGCCGTGCCAACAAGCGCGTTTGTCCAGTCACAGCCAGTGTCTAGGGCGGCGGTTCAAGTTACACAGGCCATGGTGGCCAGCGCTCCGCTGGCGATCGCTGCTCCCATCGCACCGACGCAGAAAAGCGTGCGTGGCGACGCTGCTCAAGGAAATAAACCGCCCGCCCAAGTTTTTGAGCGGCCAGTCGTCGCCCGCACGGCACCACCAGCGGCGCAGCCAGGTTTCGCGGCACAACAGCAGCAACTGAACGCAAAACCGGGCAAACCGTTGGACGAGGCCGCTCGCAAAGAAATGAAGCCTGCTGCGGCTGCACCAGCGCCTGCAGTCAAAGTGGTGGCTCCGACACCCGCTGCAGCCCCACCCGCTGCGCAACCACTGGCACCAACTCCCGAGACCAGTCCGGCAGATGCACGCGGCAAACCCGAGCAACGTGGCAACAATCAGCAGCGTGAACAACCCGCTGCACCGCCCGCAGTACCGCCACAACGTGCAGCCGAGCCACCGGCACCCACTGCGCAGCCAGCCGAGCAACGCGGCAGATCAGAACAACGCGGCAACGCGGAACAGCGCCAACAACCCATAGCGCCCGTAGCGCCAGCAGCGCCACCACAACGTGCAGCTGAGCCAAAAGCCGTTGTGCCGCCAGCCCCAGCCGCGGCACCCGCTGTGCAGCCAGCCGAACAACGCGGCAGATCAGAACAACGTGGCAACGTGGAACAGCGCCAACAACCCATAGCGCCCGTAGCGCCCGCAGCGCCACCACAACGTGCAACTGAGCCAAAAGCCGTAACGCCACCCGTCGTTGCGCCTGCACCCGTCGCACCGCCAGCCCCGGCCGCACAACAACCGGCGCGCCCCGAACGCAACGCCCCATCGGCTGCAAGACAGGCCGAACCACCTGCACAGGCTCCTGCACCGGCAGCCGTCCGTCAAACTCAACCAGCACCTTCGCAAGCTGCTCAACCAAAGCCCAACGCCGAAAAAGGCAAGGGTCAGGCTAGAGACAAAGCGATGACAGAAGAAGAACTGCGGCTTGAGGAAGAAGAATTGTTGCGCAAACGCAAAAACAACAAATAGCCGGCTGTTGCCATCAACCCAGCGTCAGCGCTCAATCCACACAGGCTCCTTGTGTGGATTGAGCGCTGTCTTTGTTTGAGCCGCCTGAATTGACCAGGGGCATAAGTGTCGGTGCCAGCACTTTCAGCAATTGCACCGGCAAACTGCTGGTGAAGTCGTAACCCGCGGCCTGTGCACCAGGTACGTAGGCGATGAGGGTACCGAAGAAACGCTCATCGATGTTGAACACAAACGTCGCCGAGCGGTTCACCACCCGCGATTTGATCAGGCGGCCACCTGCGCCATAGCTGTCGAAACGCTGATCGCCGGTACCGGTTTTGCCACCGACAGGAACAAAGCTGCCGTCAGGCCGCACAAAGGCCTGCTTCACGCGCTTGGCTGTGCCATCTTCCACCACCAACCGGATCACACCACGCACGGCTTGTGCCACTTCCGCAGCCAGCACGCGCTCTGGCTTGTCTGGCTTGTAGTGCAACTGGGTTTCGTAGGGCGTTGCGGCAGCGAAATGCAGCGACTGGATGCGGGTCGCCGGTTTGCGCAGACCGTCGTTGACCAGGATGCCCATCAGCTCCGCCAGTGCGGCAGGCCGGTCGGCCGACGCCCCGAGCGCGGTCGCGTAGGACGGCACCAGCGAATCGAAAGGGTAACCCATGTGCGCCCATTGACGGTGGATTTCCAGAAACCCCTCCCCTTCGAGCAAGCCCAGAATCCGTTTGTCCTGTGCCTGCTTGCGGTGGGTGGAAAACAGCCAGGCATAGACCGCTTGGCGCTGCGCACTGCTTGCTTGCATCACCTGCGTCTGGCTTGCCCCCGGATGGTGGCGCAAATAGCCGACCAGCCACAGTTCCAGTGGATGCACACTCGCCACATAACCGCGATCGGCCAGCGACATCTGCTCGGGCGCGTATTGCTCGTAGAACTTGGCCAGGGTGGGTCCAGCCGGATCGATGCCATCCGGCAGATTGTCCTTCACAAAGGTGTTGAACTGGTCCAGCGACGCCTCTGGTGCGATGGTGCGAAAGATGGCTGCCAACCGCGACACGGTCAGACGCCGATTTTCCAGCAGCAATTCCTCGGCCTCTTGCGCGGTTTTGCCCTGATATTTGACCAAAAAGCGCCGCATGAAAACCTGCCCTTCAACATCCGCAAAACGCGTCAGATAGGCGGCGCGGCGTGGATCGTCGGCGTCTTGCAGCAGCTTGGCCGATGAACCCGGTGTCAGAAACATATAGTGGTGCACGACATCACGTATCAGCCGGATGAACACCAGATTGACCGAATTGCGCAGCCCGTCACGCACCGACATGACTTTGCCATCGTCTTCGCGCTTGAAATTGTCAAAATGGTGCAGGCCGCCGCCAGTCATAAACCCTTCCCCTGTGCTGGCGGAGTAGCGTCGATCCAACGCTGCATCCAGCATCTTGGGCAGGCTTTTGTCTTTTGCCTGCAGAAAATAGTCCGCGGCCCAGCGCGTTAGCACGTCTTTCGGGTCGATTGCCAGCGCGCGTAATTGGGGGTTGTCCATGCTGGATAGGCGCTGGTGCAGTTTGTCCATGATGTCGAGATAGCTCACCAGCGTGCGCAATTTGGCGGTGGAACCCAGGTCCAGTTTGGTGCCTTCGTTGATATTCAGCGGCTGGTCAAAATTATCGGTTTGCACCCGCAGGTAATTGGCGTCGCTGCCGCGTTCGTACAGCGTGAAGCTGTATACCACCTTGGCCGGATCGCCCCGCTCCAGCAACTGCTTGGCGGACAGGCCCGCCGCCTTGGCGTTGGCGGGTGTGCGCAGGTCGCGCAGCAAGCTCGTGACGGCCAACTGCACGGGAGCATCCAGCGTGCTGTCCACGCTGAGGTCCAGACGATCCAGATCGTACAAGCCCAGCAAGTGGTTGCCACCGAGCAGGCTGGCCAGCTGGGTGCGCACCGCATTGGCCGCTTTCTGTGTGACGAAAGAGACCGCCGCCCCAGGCACTGGGCGGGCGCGCCGGTTCAGCCTGGCCTTGAGTGCGGCATCGCGCAGCTCGGGCGCGATGATGCCCGCACTGCCGAGCAGGCGCAAATGGCTGTTGGTGAGCAGCTCCAGTTCGGCTTCGTCGGCGTCGAAATAATACGAGGGTCGGCGCTGTGAAATCAGCAGACTGAGTGACTGTTTGTACAGCTGTGCCAGCTCGCTGAGGTCACCCTGCGGCGCGGCGGCGCTTTTCAGGATGCGGCTGACATCACTGAAATCACGTCCATACCAAACCCACAGGCCGTCGCCCAGGCCATGCACCTCGCCAAAACCCGCCTTGGCGGACAGCGGCATTGTGTTCAGGTAGGTCAGCACAATCTGCCGCCGCACCGCGCTGGTATCCTCGCCTTGCTGATAAGCGCGCAGCGCGGCCGAGACCATTTGCTGCAGCTTTTCATGAACCGAAGCGGTGCGTCCCTCTGATGAATGCTGGTATTTTTCGATCTGCGTCGCCAGTGTGCTGCCGCCGGGTGAGCGGCTATCGCCCGTCAGGCTGCCTTTGGCCCTGAGCAGCAGCGCATTGGCCAACCGGTCCCACTCCACCGCCGGGTTGCGCTTGGGGTGCTCCGGATCGAGCAGTTCTCGGTTCTCAATGAACAGCAGGCTCTGCACCAGGATAGGCGCAATATCCTCGAAATGTTCAAAAATCCGTTTCGGATAGCGCTCTTGAAACAGTCTATCATTGCGGCAATCAAGGATGCGCAAACCGCTCTGGATTTTTTCAGGATAGGGGGCAAAGTAACCCTCTTTGACGATGTCAGCCATGCCCGCAGAGATTTGCGCCTGGCGTGTGATCTCAAAATCCCGCGATGTAAGCTTCTCGACAAAACCCGGTATCTTTGAATAACCCAGCCTATCGTCATACGGGGCACTGGCAGGAAAGCTGATAGCCGAACTGGCCCCCGTGCCGACGGTGAAATTAGCAGTGCTGGACAGCTTGGCGAAATACTGCGCCTGAAACGCTGACGTCTGCATTTCTAGGGATACCACCCCTGCGCCAACGACGAGCAGCAACAGCACAGCGTAGGCCCAGAGGTATTTGATTCTGAAAAAAAATGAAAACCACCTGCCCCGTGTCGTCATCATTCTGAATCTCGTTGGTTATTGGTTGTTGCTTAATTTTAGGTGCAATTTCAAGCCAAATACCAGCACAAACGCAGATGGCGGCTGGAATCGTTGGTGCACGATTTATACTCAGCAGGCATGCAAACGATCCTACCCCCCTCACATCGACCCAAACACCCATCGCCATACCGCGATTCCATCCGTGCGCTGGCGTCTTCGATAGCAACGCATGCAGCGAGCATGGAGGCAGTATGACCCGGCAACTACGCGACGCCATGAGCCACTTTGCCACTGGCGTCACCGTGGTCACGGCGCATTTTGAGGGGCAAGACTACGGCATGACCTGCAATTCCTTCAGCACTGTGTCGCTGGAACCCGCCTTGGTGCTGTGGAGCATCCGCAAAGAATCGCTCAGCCACCTCGCCTTCACCCAAAGCGGCGGCTACATGGTCAGCGTCTTGGCCAGCCACCAGCAAGCTGCCGCCATGCAATTCACCCACGGGACGCAGGCAGACCGCTTTCATAACGTGCCCGTGGAGCGCAGCAAAACCCACAAACACCCCCTCATTTCAGGCGCCGTGGCTTGGTTTGACTGCCAGCTAGAGCAAGTAGTCACCGCCGGTGACCACGATATTTTGATAGGTCGCGTGATAGATTTTGGCAGCTATGAGGGTGAAAGCTTGGTTTACAGTCAGCGGCATTTTGGGACATTTAAAACCCTGTAGCCGGCGTATTTTATGCCTAAGACGCTATTAAAAGTATAGTGTTTTTGAAATAATTGACATCTTGCAAAGCCATAAAAGCAATCAACGCAATGTCAACCCCAAGATTTTTCAAAACCTCAAAGCACTTCCATGACTGGTTAGCCGCTCATGCAGCGACTGAGCTTGAATTGCTGGTCGGCTTCTACAAAGTCGACTCCGGCCACCCCAGCATGACGTGGTCAGAATCCGTTGACGAAGCGCTGTGCTACGGCTGGATTGACGGTGCGCGCAAGCGCATTGACGATGCGTCTTACACCATCCGATTCACGCCGAGGAAGACGACTTCCATCTGGAGCGCGGTAAACATCAATAAATTCAACGACTTACAGCAACAAGGCCGCATGACGCCCGCTGGCGAAAAAGCCTTCTCCCACCGTACAGAAGCCAAATCGAGGATTTACGCGTTCGAGCAAGCCGAGTCCGCCGAGCTGTCAGACCAAGAGCTGCAAGCCTTCAAACGCGACAAAACCGCCTGGGCCTACTTTGAATCCTGTCCGCCCGGCTATAAAAAACAAATGCTTCACAGGATCACCACTGTGAAAAGAGCCGAAACCAGAGCGACCAGGCTGGCCAAATTGGTAGAAGCTTGCAAAAAAGGTGAAAGAATCCAATAAAGAGGCTAAAATTGGCACTTAGCCAGCGTATTCATTGCCTTAGCAGCTATCAAAAATATAGTAAAAATCATGCGTTATAGTTCATTCTTTGACCCTGAGAGGAACAAACATGAACATCACTGGCCAATGTCACTGCGGCGCAATCTCTTTCACCGCCCTGATTGACCCCGCCAAAATCATCGCCTGCCACTGTGCAGACTGCCAAACCTTCTCAGGCGCGCCCTACCGCGCCGTTGCTTTCGCCACTGCCGAAAACTTCCACATGACAGGTACAGCCAAACATTACGTCAAAACCGCCGCCAGCGGCAACCCACGTGCACAGGGCTTTTGCGGTAACTGCGGTACCCAGCTCTACGCCACAGAGCCAGAATCCCCCAAACTCTACGGCATCCGCCTAGGCTGCGTCAACGAGCGCGCCCAACTCGCACCGACTATCCAAGTCTGGGGAAATTCAGCCATGCCGTGGCTGAAAAATCAGCAAAATGTGCCGCATCATCAGACAGGAGCTACAAGTCCGTTAATTTAGGTGGAAATATGGGTAAATAGCCGTTTTAGACGCTATTTACGCCTCTAGCCGGCGTATTTATTGCCTAAATAGCTATTAAAAATATAGCAAAAATAGACAATAAAATCGCAAATCAGATAGGCAAAGCCACCAAATCATGCCCCTGCGTGCCCACAATGCGGGCTTTGGTGAATTCGCCTACTTTGAGGGTTTTGCTGATTTTCTCGGGCGGCAGGAGTTTGACGACACCGTCGATCTCAGGCGCGTCGGCGTAGGTGCGGCCTATGCCGCCTTTTTTGCCCAGGGCGGGGGCGGAATCTACCAGGACTTGCATGGTTGCGCCTACGCGGGTTTGGAGTTTGGCGGCGGACACGGCTTCGGCAACTTCCATGAAGCGGGCGCGGCGCTCTTCGCGCAGCTCGATGGGCAGCATGCCGGGGATGTCGTTGGCGGTTGCGCCTTCGACCGGGCTGTAGGCAAAGCAGCCGGCGCGGTCGATTTTGGCTTCTTTCATGAAGTCCAGCAAATGCTCAAATTCGGCTTCGGTTTCACCCGGAAAACCGGCGATGAAGGTGCTGCGGATGACGATTTCGGGGCAGACTTCGCGCCAGCGCAGGATGCGCTCCATGTTTTTCTCGCCGCTGGCGGGGCGTTTCATGCGTTTGAGCACGTCGGGGTGGCTGTGTTGCAGCGGCACGTCCAGGTACGGCAGCACCTTGCCAGTCGCCATCAAAGGAATGATTTCGTCCACGGCTGGGTACGGGTAGACGTAGTGCAAACGCACCCACGCGCCGTACTGCTCGGCAATCTCACCCAAGGTCTGCACCAACTCCAGCATGCGGGTTTTGACGGGTTTGCCGTCCCAAAAACCCATGCGGTACTTGACATCGACACCGTAAGCCGAGGTGTCCTGGCTGATGACCAGCAATTCTTTCACGCCGCCTTTGAACAGCGCATGCGCCTCTGACAATACATCGCCAATCGGGCGCGACACCAAATCGCCACGCATCGACGGGATGATGCAGAACGTGCAGCGGTGGTTGCAGCCTTCAGAGATTTTGAGGTAGGCGTAATGCCGTGGCGTGAGCTTGATACCCGCCACGCCAAAGGAATTGGGCACCAGATCGACAAACGGGTCGTGCGGCTTGGGCAGGTGGGTGTGAACGGCGTCCATCACCTCTTGCGTGGCATGTGGGCCGGTGACGGCGAGCACGCTGGGGTGCATTTGGCGGATCAAATTACCTTCGGTTCCGGCCACATCGCCCTCTTTTTTAGCTCCCAGACAGCCGGTGACGATGACGCGGCCATTGGCGGCCAGGGCTTCGCCAATCGTGTCCAGGCTTTCTTTGACGGCATCGTCGATGAAGCCGCAGGTGTTGACGATGACCAGGTCCGCGCCTTCAAAGGTTTTGGAGGTTTGGTAGCCTTCAGCGCTCAATTGCGTGAGGATCAGCTCAGAATCGGTCAGCGCCTTGGGGCAGCCCAGACTGACGAAGCCGACTTTGGGGATTAAATTTAGGGATTTGATAGGGGAAGAAATTACTGCGCTCATCCCTCTATTGTCGCAGTTTTCGGGTTTTTACTTAGCTTTCAGACCAAAAGCGTTGAGCATCGTCTCGGTTTGCTTTTGCATTTGCGCCATCGCCGTGCCCATCACGCCTTGCATCAAGGGGTTTTGCGGGCTCATATAGGTGGTCCACGCCTCAGGGCTGAGGCCTTGGGCTTGTTCTTTCATTTTGGACTGCATGTCGGTGAAAGACTGCACATTTTTCTCTAAATACGAGCCCATGAAGCCCTGCATGGAATTGCCATAAAAGCGAATAATATTGGCCAAAATCGCCTCGGTAAACATGGGCGCACCACCGGTTTCTTCTTCCAAAATGATTTGCAGCAAGATGCTGCGCGTCAAATCGTCATTGGTTTTGGCATCCACCACCATGAAGGGCTCGCTTTTCATGACCAAGCGCTTCACTTCCGCCAGGGTGATGTAGCTAGACGTGTCGGTGTCGTACAGCCGGCGATTCGGGTACTTTTTGATCACACGCAGGCTTTTTGCAGGCGTTTTTTCTGCTGGCTTTGCGCCTGATTTCTCAGACTTGGCTGTCTTTGCAGAGGTAGGTGCAGTTTTTTTGGTGGTCATAGTTAAAGCTGTTGTCTCATCATTTTGTCATTTATTGCAGCGCAACACATTCTAAATATGCAAATGGACTACAAAACTAAGGATTACCCTGCTTTTAACCACATATAAGCGCATTGACGACACGTCAAAAAACCACAAATCCTGTGATACCTTGCTTTACAATTTGCTTTTGCTTTTTTAACCCCTTCTCTTGGAGTGTCCTGATGAAAGTTAGCAAACTTTGGCTGATGTTGTCTGTTTCTTTGCTTGTGGCGGCCTGCGGAAAACAATCTGAGCCAGCCCCTGCAGCTCAAGCTACATCGACGCCTGCAACAGCTGTGGCTAGTGCCGAAGAAAAAGTGCTCAATGTCTACAACTGGCCCGACTATATTGCCAAAGACATGCTGGCCAGCTTTGAAAAAGAAACAGGTATCAAGGTCAATTACCAGACCTTTGAAATCAACGAGGCCTTGCAAGCAAAGCTGGTCGCAGGGAATTCAGGCTATGACATCGTCGTGCCTGGTGCGGTTTTTGCCAAGAGCCAAATTGAAGCAGGATTGCTGCAAAAACTCGATAAAACCAAGATTCCCAATATCAAAAATCTGGATAGCGACATCATGGGCAAGCTCTCCAAAGTCGATCCGGGTAACAACCATTTGGTCCCATGGGCTTGGAGCTTCACCACGGTTGGTATTAACACCAAACGCGTCGCCAAAGCTTTAGGCTCGACTGCCATGCCTGAGAACGCTTGGGACTTGGTCTTCAACCCTAAATATACCAGCAAGCTGAAGTCTTGCGGGATTGCTTATTTGGATTCACCCACAGAAATCATGCCGCCTGCCCTGCATTACGTTGGCAAAGATGCCTATTCAAACGCAGCGGCAGACCATAAAGTGGCTGCCGATATGTTGGGCAAGGTTCGCGGTGATATTCGTATTTTCACCAGCGCCATGATCGACGACTTTGCGAGCGGAAAAGCCTGTGTTGCCTTGGGTTGGGCGGGCGACTTCAACATTGCCAAAGCCCGTGCTATTGAGAACAAAAACGGCGAAGAGTTGCAAGTGTTGCTGCCCAAAACGGGCGGCCTGATTTTCTTTGACAACTTGGCGATTACCAAAGATGCCAAGCACCCCAACAACGCCCACGCCTTCATCGACTACTTCCTGCGTCCTGACGTGTCTGCCGCGCTCACTAACGAGTTGGGCTACCCTACAGCCAACAAAGCCAGCTTAGAGAAAGTCACGCCAGAAACGGCGAAAAACACAGCTGTTTTCCCTCTGGCCGCTGACATGGCAAAAATGGTGTCGCCCTCTGCCTTTGACAATGCGGGACGCGAATCGCTCTCAGCGGTTTATACCTCGTTCAAAAAAGGTAATTAATCCTTATTTTTAAGGTTAAAGAACAGTAAATAGGCCTTACATTGGGAGCTGTGCGCATGTACCGTGTGCACAGCTTTTTTTACTTTGAACACGGTTACTGTCATGACGATTCCCTCTGCCTCTGATCCAATAGCCTTCCTTCGCCTGGAAGGCTTGACCAAGCGTTTTGGCGCCGTTACTGCCGTGGATAATGTGACACTGGACGTTCCACGAGGTGAAATTTTCGCCTTGCTTGGCAGCTCGGGTTGCGGCAAATCCACGCTACTGAGGATGTTGGCTGGTTTTGAAACTCCCAGTGCGGGTGCCATCTATTTAGACGGCCGTGATATTGCGTCCTTTCCGCCCTACGAGCGCCCGATCAACATGATGTTTCAGTCATACGCGCTGTTTCCGCATTTGACCGTTTCAGACAACATCGCCTTTGGCCTGCGCCGCATGGGTATGCCAAAGCACGAAGTCGCTCAGCGCGTCAGTGAGATGCTTGATTTAGTGCAGTTGAACAGCTTTGCAGAGCGCAAGCCACACCAGCTTTCAGGCGGGCAACAGCAGCGCGTAGCACTCGCGCGCAGCTTGGCGCGAAAGCCACAACTACTGTTGTTAGACGAGCCCTTAGGCGCACTGGACAAAAAATTGCGCGAACAAACGCAGTTTGAATTGGTCAATATCATCGAATCCATCGGCGTCACCTGCGTGATGGTCACGCATGATCAAGACGAAGCGATGACGATGGCGAATCGAATTGCCATCATGAGCAAGGGGCAGATTCTGCAAATGGGTAATCCGCGAGACGTGTATGAAACACCCAATTGTCGATTTGTGGCAGATTTCATTGGTGATGTAAACCTTCTGGAAGGCGAGCTCACACTGGACGAAGCTGGTCGATGTGAAATCACCACTGAACATACGGTGGTGCATGTCGGCCACGGCATCACGGGCACACTGGGCATGCAATTGGCAGTGGCTATTCGCCCTGAAAAAATGCATATTTCCTTGCAAGCACCCGAACAGCGCCACAACCTCCTCTATGGCAAGGTTCATGAGATTGCTTACTCAGGCAGCTACAGCACCTTTGAAGTCCTGATTGCAGAGCGCACCAAGATCAAAGTGACTCAAGCCA
Source organism: Polaromonas sp. (assembly GCA_031424795.1). Classification (GTDB taxonomy): domain Bacteria; phylum Pseudomonadota; class Gammaproteobacteria; order Burkholderiales; family Burkholderiaceae_C; genus Aalborgiella. Next base: position 17,159 of record JANPIC010000171.1, read on the forward strand.
ATCTATCCCGCCACGACCCCGGGCATATCTCATGGGGCGACACTGTTTATTGTTGGTGGGATGAGTCTGCACCCGTGGCCTTAACTTCGTGACAAACTTCGTGAAAAGCATCATAAGAAGCATCATGAGCGAACAGTTGGCTTCGCTAAGCAGCAGGCTCAAACTGGGGAACCACAGCGTATTAGGCATTCCTTATCTCTGGTTGATCATTTTCTTCGCTTTACCTTTCCTGATTTTGCTGCGCATCAGCCTCACTGACATGGGCGATGGCATTGATCCGTTTGCCCAAATGCTGTTCAACACAGATGGCAAATGGCGGCTGATCCTGAAGGTTGAGAACTATCTGTCGGTCTTTCGTGAAGAGCATGGATCGCCATGGTTGAACACCATTTACGCTGAGGCCTATTGGTTGTCCGTGCGCTATGCATTTTTCACCACCGTATTTTGTCTTTTTATCGGCTATCCGTTTGCCTATTTCATAGCGCGTGCCAAGCCTGAGCATCGGCCTATTTACTTGATACTGATCATGTTGCCGTTTTGGACGTCGTTTCTGCTGCGTGTGTATGCATGGAAAGGCATTTTGGCGGATCAAGGTGTGGTGAACAGGGCTTTGATGGCGTTGGGGTTGATCGATGAGCCGATAGTCATGCTCTACACCAATGTGTCGATGCTGGTAGGCATGACGTACGTGTACCTGCCTTTTATGGTGCTGCCGCTGTATGCCAATTTGGTGAAGATGGATATTCGCCTGCTTGAGGCAGCGCACGATCTGGGCGCAGGACCTTGGAAAGCGTTTTGGCTGATCACTGTGCCTTTGTCGCGTACCGGCATCATCGCTGGTTGCATGCTGGTATTTATCCCCTGCGTTGGTGAATTTGTGATTCCTTCCTTGTTGGGTGGTGCAGATAACATCATGATTGGCCGCGTGGTCTGGGATGAAATGTTTTCAGCAAACAACTGGCCACGCGCATCGGCATTGGCCATCATCATGATTGTCGTCGTGATAGCCCCCTTGTTATGGCTTCAAAATAGCGTCTCCAACGCCAATCCCGAGGAGGCGCGCAAATGAGTGCTTTGATGAGTCATGTACGCCGTCATATGAGTAAATATGTGAGCAAGTTTTGGTTGTGCGCTGTCTTTGCCTTTCTGTATGCCCCTTTGTTATTTTTGGTGGTTTTTTCTTTCAACAGCACGCGGCAGGATGCTGTGTTCACAGGTTTTTCAACCCGTTGGTATGCCGCTCTAGCTAACGATCCACGCCTTGTGGATGGTTTTTTTCTCTCACTCAAGGTCGCTCTGATCAGCGCCACACTGGCCACTGTCTTGGCCACACTGGCGGCTTATGCCTTGGTTCGTTTGGGCAAATTCAGAGGGCGCACGTTTTTTTCGGGTATGGTCAATGCGCCTTTGGTGATGCCAGAGGTGATCATTGGCATGTCATTACTGCTGCTGATGGCGGGCGCACAACACGTCATCGGTTGGCCAGAGCGTGGCATGCTCACCATCATCTTTGGGCATATTTTGCTTGGTATGGCTTATGCCACGGTGGTGATGCAATCTCGTCTGCAGGAGATGGATAGATCGCTGGAGGAAGCAGCGATGGACTTGGGCTGCCGCCCCGGACAAGTCTTTTTTTTGGTGACCTTGCCAAATATCGTACCCGCTTTGATCGCGGCTTGGTTGCTGACATTCACGCTCAGCTTTGACGATGTGGTGATTTCGGAATTTCTCTCAGGCCCAGGTGTGACCACCCTACCCCAGGTGATTTTCAGTTATGCGCGCAGAGGTGTTAACCCATCTATTTACGCTGCAGCTACGTTACTAATGGCTGTCGTTACTCTCTCGGCGATTGCCTACTCTGTGTATGTATCACGAGAAGCAAAGCGCCTGCTGCACCTGCCGAAAGATTGAGAAATGCACAGCAACATATTGCTATTATTTTTATAGCTATTTATGGATTAAATACAACGGCTACACGTATATTTAGACCAATTTTTCACCAAAATGTGGCACGAATAGTTCGCAAGCTTGATTTGATCACGGCAGCGATGCTTTCTGGCGCAAGTCTGCGTATGATTGAAAAACACTATGGCCATTTACTGAGCGATCATGCGGCGAGCGCTTTGGCAGTCGCTTTATCACATGTCGACACTAGGTCGAATTGGTTATGCCTTTTTCTAAGAGGCAAAGTATGCCTGCACAAGCGCCTTCCAATACGCAGCACCCGTGGCGATGTTGTCGTCGTTGAAGTCGTAGCCGGGGTTGTGCACCATACACGCGCCTGCTGAATCACCATCGCCATTGCCGATGAGCAGATAGCTGCCGGGGATTTTTTCAAGCATGAAGGCAAAGTCTTCACTGCCGGTCAAGGCGGGGCCATGCAGGGTGACGCGCTCAGGCCCCACCAAGTTAATCGCCACCTGACGCGCAAAGTCGGTTTCAGCCACTGAATTCACCAGCACGCAATACCCTCTTCTCCAGTCGATTTCCGCCCGCACGCCAAAGCTCTCGGCTTGTGCCGTGACCAACGCCTTGATGCGCTGCTCCAGCAACAAGCGCACCTGCGGGTCAAGCGCCCGCACGCTGAGCTCCATCGTTGCCAGCGCTGGGATGACGTTGTTGGCCTGACCGGCGTGCAAAGCGCCAACGGTGACCACGGCGGTGTGCAAGGGGTCGACGTTGCGTGAAACGATGGTTTGCAAGGCCATCACCATCGAAGCGGCTGCCACCAGCGGATCAGCCGCGAGGTGCGGCATGGCACCGTGGCCACCAGTACCGTGGATACGGATCGTGGCGTAGTCGCTCGACGCCATGGCGGCGCCATCGCGAAACACAAAGTGGCCCACAGGCGTGCCCGGCATGTTGTGCATGGCAAACACGGCGTCACAGGGGTATTGGTCAAACAAACCGTCGTCCATCATGCGCACAGCACCACCACCGCCCTCTTCTGCGGGTTGGAAAATCAGATTCAAGGTGCCATCAAACGCAGCACCCTGAGAGTCATCCTGCGCAATGGCTTTGGCTGCGGCCAGCAGCATGGCGGTATGCCCATCATGGCCGCAGGCGTGCATGAGACCCGGCTTGCTGCTGGCCCACGCAAGACCTGTTGCCTCTTGAATGGGCAAAGCGTCCATATCGGCACGGATGCCGAGGCTGCGAGCGCTGGTCCCACGTTTCAACGTCCCAACCACGCCAGTGCCACCCAAACCACGATGGACAGCGTAGCCCCAGCTCTCTAATTTTTCTGCCACTAGATTCGCAGTTCGGTGCTCTTCAAACGCCAGTTCGGGGTGGCGATGAATGTCGCGGCGCAATTGGATGAATTCACCCACGCGTTCGACGAGCGCATCACGCAAATACGACATATTATTGAGGCTGCAGATTGATGGATTTGGCAATCGCACGATATTGCGCGGTTTCGTCTACAAAGGCTTTGTTGGCGACTTCTAAGGATTGCAGAGGCGATGTCTCTTGACCCATGGCAACCATGCTGCTTCTGAACTCAGCGTCACCAATCACGGATTGAATGGCCTTATGCAAGGTTTGAACAATCGGCTCTGGGGTGTCGCGTTTCACGAAATAGCCGGTGCCAATTTCTGCGGTGAAAGTCTTCAAAGCTTTGCTTTCCGTGGTGCTAGCCAATTGCGGCATCAAGGGGCCACGGCCTGGTGACAAGGCGGCGATGAACTTGATCTTGCCGGATTTTGCCAATTCAACTTGCGCTGGGCCGTAAGGTGTCATGAAAATATCGACCTGATTGCCGATCAAATCCTTGACCACATCGGCAATGCCTTTGTAGGGCACGTGCAACATTGGAATACCCGTTTGGTGGCTCAATTTTTCACCCAGCAAGTGGTAAAAAGACCCAATGCCAACGCTGCCGTACGACAAAGATTTACCTTCTTTGGCGGCTTTAGCGGCATAAGCAACCAGCTCATCCGCATTGTTGACTGGCAAATCTGCACGCGCAAGGATAGCCATAGGAGCCATGGCGATACGGTGGATTTGACGGAAATCTTCTGCTTTGTATTTGACTGATGACAATGCCATAGGTGCAAAAATCAACTCGTTCGGTGAACCTTGAAACAACATATAGCCGTCAGACGGTGCGCTCAACACTTTTTGAGCACCAATGCCGCCACTGGCGCCACCTAAATTTTCAACAAACACGGGCTGACCTAATGCCTTGCCTAATGGCGCATTGACGCGGCGAGCAATCACATCCGATAAGCCGCCCGCTGGGTAGGGCACCATCAAGGTGACAAGCTTGCTCGGATAAGTCTGCGCGCAAGCAGCGCCCGCCAAGATCAATCCGCTCATAAAAGCAGCCCAATGGTTCAATTTCTTCAACATGTCTCGCCCCTAAGTAGTTGTGGTGGCTGCATTCTATGAATGCCGCACTTATAATGTCCAATGCATTCTTATCTCATTTAGCATGACTTTTATGAATGGATGGAGCTGCCATGACATTGGTTCAACTCAGACATTTGATTGAATTGGCCACCAGTGGCTCGTTCAGCAAATCGGCTGTCAAACTCCATTTAACGCAACCGGCTTTGAGCCGCAGCATCAAAGCGCTGGAAGAGGAATTGGGTCAGGTTTTATTCGACCGCATCGGACGGAAAAACGAACTCACCGCTTTTGGATCGCATATTGTTCAGCGTGCACGCGTGCTGGTGGACGAAGCCAACGAGTTGCGCCAAACCAGCGTACAACTGCAGAAAGGTGAAATCGGCCAATTTCGCATCGGCATGGGCTCTGGGCCGGGTGCCATGCTGATGACACGCATGTTGATGCTCATGGCGACCAAATATCCTAAAGCTCACATTGATATTTCTCGCGGCAGTACGGCCCTGCTGGTTCAAGCCTTGCGTGAGCGTCTTTTGGATGCGCTGATTTTAGATATTCGCTCTTTAGAGCCCTCGACTGATTTAAAGATTGAAGCGATACACGAGATGGCTGGTGTTTTCATGTGCCGCCCAGCCCACCCGCTGGCTAAAAAAAGCAGCGTGCCATTTGCGATGCTGCGAGACTATCCTATTGCATCTACCCCGTTGAGCGACGAAGTGGCGCGGATTTTGATGGAGCGATTTGGATCGCAAGCGCATCCCGACAGTCTAGTGAACCTGCGTTCTGAAGAAATTTCCAGCTTGCTGGATGTGGCACGCAAGAGCGATACCGTGGTGTTGGCCATCCGAGCCTCGGCTCCAGATTTGGTGGAGCTACCCGTCTCGCCGCCCTTGAATGTCAAAGCGCGTTTTGGATTGGTCACGATCGCCTCACGCACTGAGCCGCCATTTTTGGACGACGTGCGCGCGCTGATGCACGATACTTTGAGAGACATAACATCAAAGCCTAAACGCTAACGAAATACGATTGGAAACACAGAATTTTCCGAAAACTGTATAAATGCAAAAGTCGCCAGAATGTCTCCAATTTGTAATATTTTTGGCTAAAATTTTCAGTGGATATGAGTTCCACCATTTACATCAATAGTGGCACCAGTAACAAATCCAGAAAGTTCTGAGGCTAGAAACAGACAAGCACCTGCCACTTCTCGTGTCGTCCCCGTGCGCTTTAGAGGAACGGCATCGATGATGCCACGCAAGCGTTCTTCGGTGAGACCGTCAAGCATTGGGGTTTCAATCATAGTAGGGCAAATCGCATTGGCGCGAATACCAAGATGTCCAAACTCTCGAGCAATACTTTTAGTCATACTCAGCATGCCACCTTTAGAGGCCGCGTAATGGGAGCCACCCACAAGCCCTCCGCCCCGCTGGGCCGCTAAGGATGCGACATTGACGATAGTTCCTGAGCGCTTTTCCACAAAGACTTTAAGTACGCTTTGACATAGGAAAAAAGCACCTTTGAGGTTGATATCAAACATTTGATCAAGCTCTTTTTCGCTCAACTCTAAGATTGGCTTTGAGCGAACGATACCTGCTGAATTCACCAAGCAATCGACAGTGCCGTGCAAGGTCAATACTTCTTGAATTAATTGTTTGCAATCTTCAGCTTTACTGATGTCACAACTCAAGCCGTGCACAGAAACAGGACTCTTAACTTTTTCTTCAATAGAAGATTTAATCTCATCTAACACGTTCTCGCTCATGAGAACGTCAACAACAACGACCTTTGCACCATGCTCAGCAAATAGCTCTGCTGTAGCATATCCAATACTCCGAAGTGACGCAGCTCCTACAATCACACACACTTTATCTTTAAGCAACATAAATTCCTTGCACTGTTTAAATGAGAGTAGTCAATGATTAGATTGGCATATCGTTTAATATCCAATCAATGACTGAGGTATGGCGCAGCAACCAACCAAGTTCTTGTCGCGCGCGTACAGAGCGAACCCGATTGTTGCTGCCAAATGAGTAGTACGCTCTAGCTACACCCCATCGTTCAGCAGCAACCTCGGGATCCAGTGATTCCACTTTAGCAAAATCGAGTCGTTTTGCTAAGGCATTCCCAATATGTAAAAATAATGTTTCGCCGTTTTCTGCAAAATAGAATGATCCTGCTGGAGCTTTATCCAGCGACAACACATACAAATCTACGACGTCATCAATATGTACGTTTGACCAAACATTCAGTCCAGATCCAACAATTTGAACGACACCTTGCTTTTGTGCATTCGTAGGGTCGCTCGAAATTTCCTCTTCAAACATAACAATATATTTTTGTGTTTTTACTCTTACTCAAAACAAATAATTCACCAATTCTTCTGACTATGGAAAAAAATTTCAGTCAGAAAATCGATCAACGCCCGCACCTTTGGTGGCACGTGCTTGCGGGTCGGGTAGACCGCGTAGATGCCTAGCTCGATGGAGCGGTAGTCGGGCATCAGTTCTACCAGCGTGCCGGCCGCCAGATCGTCCCCCACCAGAAAGCTGGGCTGCAGGATGATGCCCTGATGCGCCAGCGCCGCCGCACGGCAAGTGTCGCCGCTATTGGTGTGGATGCAAGGCTGGGTTTTGACACTGACCGGACCCTGCGGCCCCACGAAATGCCATTCGTCTTTGGTTGACCAATAGCTATATGAAATCACCGCATGCGCCGCCAATTCAGCAGGCAGCACCGGCCGGCCATGCTTCTGCAGGTAGGTCGGCGAGGCGCACAGCACCATGCGGGTGCTAGCCAAGCGCTTGCTGACCAGCGTGGAACTCGGCAATATCGCGATGCGGATCGCCACGTCATAGCCCTCATCGACCAGGTCCACCACGCGGTCGGAGAGCGTCACGTCCAGCGAGACCTGCGGGTACTGGCTGCGAAACAGGCCCCACAGCGGGGCCAAATGCAAAATGCCGAAGGTCACCGGGGCGTTGATCCGCAGCTGGCCACTGGCAGCGCCGCTACGGGAGGTGATTTCCGCTTCGGCTTCGTCCACACCCGCCAGCAGCTCTTTGCTGCGTGCATAAAACACCTCGCCTTCTTCGGTCAGCGACA
>JANPIC010000172.1:0-2147 GCA_031424795.1 Polaromonas sp.
TCTGCTCATCGCCATTGGTTTTCTCGCCGGAAAGCGCAACTGGATCTCCGCTGGTTCGGTGAAAGATTTGTCCAATCTGGTCTTTTTGATCCTCATCCCCGCGCTGCTGTTCCGCACCATGGGCGCGGTGCATCTGGAAAAGCTAGACCTCAAGCCTGTGGGCATCTATTTTCTGACCACCGGCATCATCTTCACAGCAGTGCTGGTGTGGCAGGGTTTGAGCCGCCGCGCCACCGTTGTCGCACTCGCCAGTATTTTCAGCAACACCATCATGATAGGTGTGCCACTGGTTAGCCTTGCTTATGGGGAAGCCGCGTTGGTGTACTTGTTCACTCTCATTTCATTGCACGCGCTGGTCTTGCTCACTTTAGCCACCGTGGTGCTTGAATTTGCCGTCATGCGCGAAAGAACGCAGCACGCCAAGACCGAAGCCGGCCAGCACGCCAATAACCAGAACAAGAGCAGAGACACCGCCGCCAGCATCGCCAAAAACGTGGTTCTCGCCATGCGCAATGCTGTCATCCACCCCGTGCCACTGCCCATCATTGCCGGCTTGTTGTTTGCACAAACAGGTTGGGCAATACCTGCCGTGGTTGACCGACCTTTGCAACTGTTAGGTAGCGCGTTCGGCCCACTCGCCCTCGTATTGGTGGGTGTCACGCTCGCACACACCCAAGTCGGTGCGCACATCAAGGGCGCTTTCGCCATTTCATTGGTTAAAAACGCGCTGCATCCCGCGCTCATGGCTGCGATGGGCTGGGCGTTTGGGCTCTCTGGCATGCCACTCACGGTGATGATTGTTGCCGCTTCGCTCCCCGTCGGTGCCAATGTGTTTTTATTCTCACAGCGCTACCACGTGGCGCAAGAGCTGATCACCGCCAGTGTCGCCATCACCACCGCTGTTGCTTTGGTATCGGTTTCCTTGGTGATGGCTTGGTTATCGTAACGCCGTCAAAATCACTTCCATGGAAAGTCTAGATCTGCGGGTGCTCAACGACGTGCTGGCGTGGCGACACGCCGGCCATGCCGTCACCTTGGTCACGGTGGTAGAAACCTGGGGCAGCGCGCCCAGACCACCGGGCGCTTTGCTGGCGGTGCGGGACGACGGCAGGGTCAGCGGCTCGGTGTCCGGTGGCTGCATTGAAGACGATTTGATTGCCCGCACGAAAGCCGATTTCAAGGCCGACTTGAAAGTCAATTTTGGGTCAAATTCTCAAAAAATACCTCCAAATACGCCTCTAGCCGGCGTATTTATTGCTAATACAGCTATTAAATCAATAGCAAAACCCCGCATGATCGCCTATGGCGTCACCAAAGACGAAGCTGCCCGCTTCGGTCTGCCCTGTGGTGGCACACTGCGCTTGGTGCAAGAGCCGGTGCATGATGTGGCGTGGATTGAGCAGGTTCTGGCTCGCACCACGGCACACCAACTGGTCGCCCGCACCCTGAGCCTATCCACAGGTTTGGTCACCTTGGCTGGTGCCACACGCGACCAAGCCATGGCATTTGACGGCTTGACGTTAACCACGCTTTTTGGGCCGAAATGGCGTTTGCTACTGATTGGCGCAGGCCAACTCAGCCAAGCGGTTGCGCAAATGGCGGCCTTGCTCGATTTTGAAGTCTTGGTCTGCGACCCGCGCGAAGAATACGCGTTTGATCCCGCCCAAGTCGGCGCAACCCGCATCGCTGGCATGCCCGACGACGTGGTGCGCGAACTCGTTCCTGATGCCCACACCGCCATCGTCGCCCTCACGCACGACTCTAAACTAGACGACATGGCCTTGATGGAAGCCCTGCAGTCCGACGCCTTCTACGTGGGCGCATTGGGCTCCAAACGCAACCAGGCCAGCCGAAAAGAACGCATGATGGAGCACTTCGGCATGACGCCTGCGCAACTGGCTCGTCTGCACGGCCCCGTCGGTTTGAATATCCAGGCCAAAACTCCGGCTGAAATCGCGGTGTCCATCGTCGCACAAATCATTGCTGTGAAAAATTCGACCGACTTGTCCATTCGAGATGTTGTCATTCCCGCGCAGGCGGGAATCTACGGCGGCTAGTGTGGATTCCCGTCTGCGCGGGAATGACGGCTCGCACTGTTTATCTCGCATAATGCTTTCATGGATTGGCCAGCGGCACGCACCTCTTTA
>JANPIC010000173.1:0-11984 GCA_031424795.1 Polaromonas sp.
GTCGCGCAGGGCGACGTCGGCGGTGGTGACACGGTCGAAGCGGCGCAGGTGGTCGTTCCAGGACTCGTCGACGATTATTTCCACAAAGCGGCTTGGTTCGTTGATGTCGTGCAGCAGTTCCCACGACAAAGCGCCGTGCGAGAGGCGGCTGCGGCGGCCTTCTATCATCAGGGCACGAAACTCTGCGGCGCGGGCGGGGTCTATGCGGTATTCGACCATGATCATCACATTGCCCTGCTTGGGCGGCTCGTCGGCCTGCGGGATGTTGAAGGCGGTGGAGGGCGTCAGGTCTTCGACCATGCCTTGGCCGCGCATCAAGCGGTTGGCTAGCGCCATCGCCAGCAAACCGGTACAGGCGGCTACGATCAGGCTCATTTGCACGTCGGCCAATGTTGCCACTTGCCCCCACACGGCGGCCCCGGCGGCACTCGCGCCCATGATGGCCATTTGGTAAGTGGACATGCCGCGTGCACGCACCCAATCGGGTAAACCCATTTGCGCGGAGACGCTGAGCGTGTTGGCCGTCGTGATCCACGCAGCACCCGCAAACAGCATGGCCAGCACCGCCACGCCGCTGTTGGTGGTGAACGCCATCACCAGCATGGCGAGGGACTGCACCGCCGAGCCGCTGAGCACCAAAGCATCGCGCGGCAAGGCACGGCGCAGCTGCGGTAAAAATGCGGTGGACACAATGGCACCCGCGCCCATAGACGCCAACATCAGCGTGAACGTGCCCGCACCGCCACCATGCAAGTTGCGGGCGATCAGGGGCATCAAGGCGACGAGGGCTGTGGAGGTGAAGAAGAAAATCGAAATCCGCACCAGCACGCCTTTGAGGTGGTGTGATTGCGCGACGTACTGAATCCCAATGCGCATGGCGCTGGTTAATTTTTCACGCCCCAAAGGGTGCGGTTTGTGCTCACGCTTCCAGCGGGTGATGACGACCGCCGCCGCCAGCGACAGCACAGCATTGAGCAAAAACACCCAGGCGCTGCCCACGCTGGCAATCAACGCGCCCGCCACCAGCGGACCCAAAATGCGCGAGGCGTTCATAGACACACCGTTCAACGCCAGCGCTGCGGGCAGCTGCGGGCGCGGCACCAGCTCGGGCACGATGGCGGAAAAGACCGGCCAGCGCATCGCCAAACCAATGCCGTTGGCAAACACCAAGGCCAAGAGCAGCGGTGGTGATATCCAGCCTAAAAAGACGGTGAGACTGAGCAAACTCGCCACCACCGCGACCCAGATTTGTGTGACCAAAAAATACTTTTTACGATCCAAAATATCCGCCAAAGCGCCACTGGGGATGCCCAACAGGAAAACGGGCAAACTTGCCGCCGTCTGTACCAGCGCAATCCACAGCGGGGTGGTGGTGAGCGAGGTCATCATCCAGGCGGCAGCCACGTCGTTCATCCACATGCAGACATTGGCCATCAGCCAGGTGATCCACAGCATGCGAAACACGGGGTGGCGAAAGGGTGCCAAGGGCGAGAGATCATCGTCTGGGTTAGGCTTATGGCGGGGAGATCCGGGGTAGGTTTCAGGCATATTCTTTATTTAAAGTGGTCAAACGACCCATAGTTGTTTGGCTCGGTCTGACCTTGTGCATCGGTGAGTCTAAGACCCAGTTCGGCTTCAATTTTTCCGATGCGAGTCACCAGGGTCGCGGTTTTTGCCGACGCTGCATGTACTGCGTCCCGCTGCGCTACTGGTGCAGTAAAGGCTAATTCATAGTCATCGCCGCCTGAAAGCACGTATTGCAGCCGTTTTTGAGGGGTAAATTGAGGGTTAGCCAGCGTATTTATTGCCTGAACAGCTATTAAATGCATAGCTACTGAAGTGTCGATGACTGCGCCTACATGGGATTGCTGGAGAATATGCCCCAAATCACCCAACAAGCCGTCACTCACATCAATCGCACTGCTGGCTATGCCGCGCAACGCCCTGCCAAGGGCGACGCGGGGTGTAGGCGTTTCTAAACGCGCTTTCGCAGCTACAAAAGCCTCTGACGGAAGCGCCACGTTGTCGCGCATAGCTTCCAGTGCCAAACGCGCATCCCCCAGTGTGCCGCTTACATAAATGTCATCACCCACCTGTGCACCGCTGCGCAACAAAGCTTGCTGTTTAGGCACTTCGCCAAACACGGTGATGCAAATGTTCAACGGCCCTTGTGTGGTGTCGCCACCGATGAGGGCACAGTCATGCTCGGCCGCCAAAGCCAGCAAACCGCGTGAGAAGGACGCAAGCCAGGCTTCGTCTGCTTTGGGGAGTGAGAGTGCCAAGGTGAAAGCCAGCGGTTTCGCCCCGCAGGCGGCCAAGTCGCTTAAATTGACGGCAAGTGCTTTGTGGCCCAGTTTGTAAGGGTCAACATCCGCAAAAAAATGCCTGCCTTCGACCAGCATGTCGCTGGAGATAGCCAATTGCATGCCCGCGGTGGGCTGCAACAAAGCACAGTCGTCGCCTATGCCTAAGCTGACGCTGTCGCTCGCTCGCATGGCGCGTGCCGGTGCTTTGAAGTAGCGTTCTATCAGATCAAATTCACCCATGTAGATTCTTAACTAGTCTTTCTGAATGATTTTTTCTTCCGGCGGTTTGTCTTGTAATTTTTTGTCTTCTGATTTTTTATCTTCTTTCGCTGGCCATAAAAAACTCAGTGGCTGGTGGTTCAAACGCTGCCACACGGCGCTGCGAATGCGTTGACGCTCCCCAACGCTGACGTTGTGCGCCCGCAGTGCCAAGCGAAAAGCACAATAATAACTGACACCCACATTCAGTGGCCCAATCACAAAAATACCCGCAATCGCCCACAGCAAAGCCTCTCGCAATTCGGGCACATGCAACACGTCCCAGCCGTATGACGCACCTGCGGCGGCGATTTGCCCGGTTGACAGCGTCACATGGCGCAGTTCCAGTCCAAAACCTAAAAAGCTTGAGACTGCGGGTATCAAGCCCAACATCATCCCCAGGGAAATGCTGGCTGCAAAGCCCGAAATATTTTTGCGCATGAACAGCGCCCAGCGGTCAGCCCGCGCAGCGCCAATGGCCGCCGTGATGCGTGGGTTGAAGCGCATGGCCGAGTCCAGGCGGTGCAGCACAAACCAGTTCTCCGCCCAACCCGCAAAAATACTGGACAAAAACAACACCACACCCGTTGCCGCCGCAAACAAAGCCGTGGGTCCCAGCAGCGTGAGCGATGCCAAAGCATGGTGTGCTTCGGCTTGGTCAATCAATGGTTTGCCCAAGCCAAGCTGCATCATGTAGCTGATGAGCAGCACGCAGGGGATAACCAAAGCCAAGTTACCCAGTACCGCCGCGACTTGCGAGCGCACCACGTGGGTGACTTCGTCGACAAAAGACGCCACTTCGTTGTCACCACTCAGGTCTTTGAGCTTGGCAGCCATGGCCGGTGCGGTCATGGCGGGTTGCTTGGTCGCCAGCGTCCAGTGCAGCAGTTGGATGGCGATGAAACTCAGCGCGTAATTCACGCCGCCAAAAAAACCACCCCAAAAGGCAGAAAAGCCCACAGCCAGCAGCAGGTACTTCACCAAAATGGTGATAGCCACCATGCCACCACCGCCCGCAGCTTTGCGCAGCATGTCCCAGTATTCAGCGCGGTTGCGGGTGATGTAGTTTTCACCGGTCTCGGCACTGCGATCCGCCATTTTGGCGGCCAACAGCGTGGTGTTGGAGGTGATCAAATCGCGCACGCTGCGCCTGTGTACGCCGATTTTGACCAAGTGTGACAGCAGCTTGGCGGTGTAGCTGTTGGGGCGATCCGACAACAAACAATCCAGCAACTCACGGATACGCAGCACCCGCGCCCGCATCTCGCGCAGGCGAAAGACGAGGCTGACGGAGATGCCGTGCTCGTCCAAATGCGTGTACACCGTGCCGGCCGCTTGGCGGCAAGCGTCTAAGCGGTCGCGAAACTTGGTGACGGCTTGTTCCAACGCTGCATCATTTGCGATGGCATCTTCAGCAGAAGTATCTGCATCTGCGCGAGAAGCTAAAAAAGCATCGCGCAAAGTATCTAAATCTGCATCCAGCCAATGAAACGGTCTGTCTTGCACGGCTGCGGGGCTCATACGCGTGCGCAGCTCGGGCGAGAAACCGCTGGATCGAATATGCCCCACGCAAAAGGTGATGGCTTCAAGAATGGTGTTTTGCCAATAGGTGGTTTGCGTACGTGCGTTCGCACCAAGGTCGGGTGTTTCTAATAAGTCCGCAATGCGAGCCAACATCGCCTCATCCAGCTCTGCCAGCCACAACTGGTCAAAGCTTTTGGGCAAAACGAGGGAGAAGAGCACCGCAGCATCGGTCGTCTCTGGCGTGGCGGGTAGCAACTTCAAGCGGATGCGCTCGGTCAGTTCGCTGACAAACGCGCTGCGCTGTGCAAAGCCATAGTCTGCCAACAGGCTAGATGCATCAACGATGTGCAGCAGCTGGTGCCACCATTGGCGCAAGCGCGTTTCCAGCTGCGGGCGCGATTGCACCACATCCAGCAGCAACTGTATGCGGTTGATGGCCGCGCTGACCGATTTGGCATCGCCTCGAATCCACGTGAACAGTTCTATCAACCACAAGTGCCGCTGTGCCAGCGGCGCTTCTAGGTCGACGGCTTCTAACAGTTCTGCCAAGTCACGTTTTTGTAATTTAGTCATTTAATTGAATTATTTAATTTACTCATCAATGACCGCCCATTCCACCAAGGCATCTAGCGCAGGCCGTGCCGCGCCAGCGTTGGGGTGGTTGATCAATCCGACCACGCTATAGCGTCTGCCACTTTTACCAGTGGCGTAGCCCGCAACGGCAGCCACATCGCGTAGCGTGCCAGTTTTTAGCTGCGCATTGCCAAGGGCGTTGACGGCAATGCCGCGCTTGGCCATGTTTGCGGCTGTGCCATCCACGCCGGCTACGGACAAGGAATTGACGAACACATCGCTGTTAGGGCGGCCAGCTGCTAGGCGAAGTAGCTCGCTGAGTGATTGCGCTGTGATGCGTTCGTTGCGACTCAGCCCAGAGCCATTGTCTAAAGTTGGTGTTTTCACGGCTCGCCCAAACCGATCGCGCCACCAGTTTTGCACAGTCGTGGCTGACCGCACAAAGTTGCCCGTTCGCGGTGCACCCGGCAGATGCAGCGATGTGTTGAACGTTGAATACTGCGCACTCAGTGTCAAAAAAACCTGCTGCGCCATCACGTTGTTGCTGTATTTGTTCACGTCAGCAATGATTTGCGACAGGGGCAATGACGGCGCTTGCCAGAGCAACAGCGCCGTGCGCGGCAGCACGCCGTAGCGAACCTTGCCGTCCAACACGCCGCCCGACGTTTTGTGCATGGCTCTGACCACGCGAATGGCATAGCTCGCCGGCTCTGCGTAGGCCACAGGCCAGGTGTTTTCACCACAACGCACACTGTAGCTGCCATTGAATTGGACTTTGTTGGGGTTGGAAAAATCTGCCCTGAGCGTGCTGCGCCAGTCGCCACAGCCATCGGTCGTGGCGGTCACTTGCGCGTCAATGGCGACATCAGCCATAGGCGGTTCACTGACGATGCGAATGGTTTGCGTTTGCGGATCAGGTACAAATTTCAAAATCAAGGCTTTGAAATTGACCAGCAAACCATCTGGTGCGCTGTTGTACGGGCGCATGGGCTCACCATCGAAATCGGCTGAATTTTTCTCTGGCAGGTCAAACACGCTGTTGTCCAACACAATATCGCCGGTGATGCGCTGCACACCTAATGTTTGCAAGGTTTTGAAGTTGTCTTCGATGCGCTCCAGCACCCATTTTGGGTCACCCCCGCCTTTGATGATTAAATTGCCATTCAATACACCCTTGCTCAAGCTGCCATCGGTGTAGAAACCAGTTTTCCAGGTGAAATCTGCTCCCAAGATGTCCAAAGCTGAATAGGTGGTGACCAGTTTCATGACCGATGCCGGGTTCATGGTAGCACCGGCTTTGTAACTTAAACGTGGTGCAGCGTTACTGGACACAGCGCGTACCTCAAAACTCACCGCCTCGCGCGGTACGCCTGCACGAGCAAGAGCTTGTGCCACCATAGTCGGCAGCTGTGCAGAGATTTCCGTCGCCGCTTGCGCTAGCTGATGAAGCCAAAACAGACCTAAGAGGCCACACAAACCGCGCCATCGAAAAAACACATTCATCGAGCTATTATGCTGTGCCTTGATAATAGAGGCATGTCAACACTCAATTCGTTACATTCAGCGCCCCGTCAACTGTCACCCAAAGCGGTGGGCATCTTGGCTGCTGTGGTGACCATTTTAATTTGGTCCTCATTCATTGTTATCGCCCGCGCATCTGCCAAGGGCAGTTTGTTGCCTTTGGACATGGTTTTCTTGCGCTTTGTAGGCGCAGGTGTGGTGCTCTTGCCTTGGGGGTGGTGGCTGGTGCGGTCGCAGCAGATCAGTAGCCGAAGCTCTTGGCTTGGTGTGTCGCCTTATGCCTTTAAGCTCACCGCGCTGGTGGGAACCATAGGTGGCGTGGGCTATGCCATGCTGGCTTACAGCGGGTTTTTCTTTGCCCCTGCTGCGCATGCCAGTGTGCTGCTGCCGGGCACATTGCCTTTGTCTACCGCCTTGGTGGCGGTGTGGCTGTTGAAAGACCGCATCACCCCCGCCCGCGCGGTCGGTTTGGGGCTGATTTTTTGTGGCGATCTGCTGGTCGGCGGCACCAGCTTGCTCAAAGCGTTTGACGGCGGCGAAACCTGGAAAGGCGACCTGCTCTTTTTATCTGCCTCCACCTGCTGGGCGTTTTACTCGGTCATCGCCCGTAAAAACGCACTGGATGCTGTCAAAGCAACCATCGCCATCACCGTGTTCACGGCTGTGACGTATGTGCCGGTTTACGCAGCGCTGCTGGCTTTTGGTGCGATCAAAAGCCAGCTAGCGACGGCGCCGTGGGGTGAAGTGGCTTTCCAAGCGGTTTTTCAAGGTGTTGGCTCTGTGGTTATTTCGGGCATTTCGTTTACCAAAATGATCCAATATTTTGGCCCCGTACGCAGCACCATGATGACGGCCTTGGTGCCCGGTTTGTCGGCATTGGGCGCGGTGTTTTTCTTGGGCGAACCCTTGCATACCAATTTAATGTTGGGTTTGGCATTGGTCACTGTGGGTATTTTGTTTGGCGTTCGAGGCGTTAAATCCCCAGCTAAACCTCCAGCTAAACCTCCAGCTAAACCCATAACTATTCCCTCTGTTGAGGTAGGAAAATGAAGCTCTTGGCTTTCGATACCAGTACAGAAACCATGTTCATCGCCGTCGCTGACGGCCAACAAACTTGGCAACACACGGCTGAGGGTGGCGCTAAAACCTCCGCCGCCTTGATTCCTGCCATCATGGCGCTGCTGAAAGAGGCTGATTTAACGCTGCAACAGCTAGACGCCATCGTTTTCGGGCGCGGGCCAGGCTCGTTCACGGGGCTGCGCACGGCGTGTTCGGTCGCGCAGGGTTTGGCGTTTGGGGCTGGTGGGATTCAAGTTTTACCCGTCGATACGCTCTTGGCCGTGGCTGAAGAGGCCCGTTTTAGTAGCGATACATCGCAAATCCAAGCCGTTTTAGACGCTCGCATGGGCGAGGTGTATGCGGCCAGTTATGCCTACAACGAAGGCGTTTGGAATACGCATTCCGACATCCAGCTGTGCAAACCCGATCAATTGCAGATTGAAGCTGGCTTTCGCTTGGCAGGTAATTGTTTGGACGATGCCCATCGAATCCAAGCTTTACCCACCGCCACCGCCATGCTGCGCCTAGCGCCAGCCATGCTGGCAGCGGGTTTGGGCGTTCCTGCTGACCAAGCGCTACCGCTCTACGTTCGCGACAAAGTGGCGCAAACCACGGCTGAACGTGCTGATTTGAAAGCCCAAGCCTTAAAATCTGTCGTATGAACGCGATTTTGAAGCCAAAAACAATGCCAGAGCTTGAATTTCAGCCTTTGACGGCGGATTGGCTAGATCGCGTCTTGCAGATCGAAAACGCCGTCTACCCCCACCCGTGGAGCCGCGCCAATTTCGAAGATTCCATCAAAACCGGCTACCAAATGCAAGTTTTGACGACACCAGACGCCGACATTCTGGGCTATTTCATCGCCATGAACGGCTGTGAAGAAGTGCATGTGCTCAACATCACCGTGGCAGAGCCCTACCAGCGCCAAGGCTGGGCGCGGGTCATGCTGGATGCGCTGGCCGTGTGGTCGCGCGGGCAGGGCGCGCAGTGGCTGTGGCTGGAGGTGCGAGGCAGCAACGAGCGGGCGCTGCACGTTTACAAAGCACAGGGTTTCAAGCTGGTCAGCGTGCGGCAAGATTACTACCCCAAAGGCCCGAAAGCCAATGGGCGCGAGGACGCGATTGTGATGAGTTTGAAGTTATGAGCCTAGAACTCGACACCCGCCAACGCGCCATGCTGCAAGAAATGGGCATCACTGTTTGGCTACCTGAAACGGTTTACCTTGAGGACGAACCTGCCTTTGTCGCAGCGACACCTGCGGTGGTCGAACAACCGCAAATTGCTATAAATAAAGTAGCTATTCAGGCAATAAATACGCCGACTAATCCGCAAAAACAAGCTCCAAATGCCGTCAACAAGCCAAATTTACCAAAAACCGAGCATTCCCCTCACGCTAAACCGCCAGTTTTGCAACCCATGCCCGCAGGTTTGCAAGAGATGGATTGGCCAACCCTGCAGCAAGCCGCTCAAGCGTGCCAAGCTTGCCAGCTGTGCACAGGGCGAAATGGCATCGTTTTTGGTTCTCAAGCGGCAAATTTACAAGCCGATTGGCTCATCGTGGGCGACCCGCCGACGGAATCCGACGAAGCCGCTGGCGCTCCCTTCGCGGGCGAAGCAGGCGTCTTGCTGGGCAATATGCTCAAAGCCATGGGTTTGAGTGTGGCGCAAGTGACGCTAACGCCGTCCGTCAAGTGCCGCTCAGAAGGTCAAAGCACAGGCGCACAAGAGCTGGCGCAGTGCGAGGCTTTTTTACGCCGACAAGTGGCGTTGACCCGTCCAAAAATGATTTTGGCGATGGGTCGCTACGCTGCGCAGGCGCTGCTGGCACAAACCGTCAGCAACCCTGTGCCGCCCCTGGGGCAGCTGCGCGGCGCGGTGCATCGCTATCAGGGCGTTCCCGTCGTTGTGACTTATTCTCCTGCCAATTTGCTGCGCAACGCGGCGGACAAAGCCAAGGCCTGGGCGGATTTGTGTTTGGCTAAGTCGGTTTTGTAACGGAGCTTGGCGCTTTCGTAGGCGATTTGGTGGGAGCCAAAACTGAGGCGATCGCCACCACCATCAAGCCCACCGCCGCCCAGTCTTGCCAGTGCAAGACCTCGCCCAGCCAATACGCGCCCACAAACACCCCCAAAATTGGGATAAACATCACCGACAGCGTAGAAGCCACCGGCGGCAGCGTGCGTGCCAAATAAAACCACGCAGCATGCGCATAGCCAAACACCAGCACCGCGTTATAAACAATCGCGAACCATGAGCTACGGGAGGGCATGACCCAGGCGTCGCGCTCAAAGGTCACCGTCAGCGCCGACATCACCACGCAGGCCAACACCGTCATCCAGAATGAAATCGCCAAGGTGGGGGTGTCAATCTTGGTGCGGCGCAGCAGCTGCGTGCCCAGCGCCCAAGTGGCGGCAGCGGTCAAAGCCAAAGCCACACCCAGCGGTTTGCCGCTCAAGCCCATCATTTCATGCCACAGCAGCAACGCCACGCCCAGCGCAGCGGCAGCCACACCCAGCCAGTTGCGCTTGGTCATGACGCTTGCAAAAAAAATCGCCCCCAAAATCGCTGAAAAAATAGGCATGGTGTAGCCCAAAATCGCCGCCCGCCCGCTGGACAACGACTGAATCGCCAAAATAATGCACACATGCCAGATGAACATATTGGTCGCCGCCAGCAAGAGCAGCTCAGGCCAATACTTGCGCGGCATGGCAAACGGCACTTTCAGCCACACCAACGCCAGCGCCAGCACCGGCAGCCCCAGCCACATCGACAGGGTTCTGAACTGCAGCGGTGGCATGCCCGTGACCCCCAGCTTCATCACCGGCCAGTTCAGCCCCCACACCACAGTAAGAATGATTAAGAGCCAGAGTTGTTTTGCTGAGAGTTTTTGCATGGTTTGATGGTAAACCAAGAGCGTCAAACGCTAAATTACAATCAAGCCATGACCTTTTTAGAACAACTCATTGACGCCGAGCGCCGCAACCAATCCATGCTCTGCGTCGGTCTAGACCCCGAGCCGTCCAAATTTCCTGACCATTTGAAGGGCGATGCCAGCAAAATCTACGACTTTTGCGCCGCCATAGTTGACGCCACAGCCGATTTGGTGATTTCCTTCAAACCCCAAATCGCCTATTTCCACGCCCACCGCGCCGAAGACCAACTGGAAAAGCTCATGCAGCACATGCGGGCGACCGCGCCCCACGTCCCCGTGATTTTGGACGCCAAACGCGGCGACATCGGCTCCACCGCCGCCCAATACGCCATTGAAGCCTTCGAGCGCTACGGTGCAGACGCCGTCACCCTCTCGCCCTTCATGGGTTTTGACTCCGTGCAGCCCTACCTCGCCTACCACGGCAAAGGCGCCTTCCTGCTCTGTCGCACCTCCAACCCCGGTGGCGACGACTTCCAATCCCAACGCCTCAACTCCGTCGCTGGCGAGCCGCCAACCTATCAACCCTATTTATACGAACACATCGCCAAACTAGCCCAAGGCGAGTGGAACACGAATGGTCAGCTAGGCTTGGTCGTCGGTGCAACCTACCCCGCAGAAATCGAACGCGTCCGCCAAGTTGCCCCCCACGTCCCCCTACTCATCCCCGGCGTAGGCGCTCAGGGTGGCGATGCCGTAGCGACAGTCAAAGCCGGCTGGAAGCAACAAAACGGCCAAACCACCGCCCCCATCATCGTCAACTCGTCGCGTGCGGTGTTGTATGCGTCCAGCGGGGCTGATTTTGCGGCTGCGGCGCGGAAAGTGGCAATGCAGACTAGGGATGTGTTGCAGGCTGCGCGAGGGATTTAGTCGGTTTTGGGAAACTCGATCGCAGGTTTATGGGTATGGTTTGCGTAGGAATTACGCTTTTCGTTCACCATGTCTTTATCCCAAAGACCATAGTCAAGCGCTACAACATTACCGTCAAAATGCCCATAGTCATCGGGTTTGAGTTCAGCTGAGATTGGTGGGTAGTAATCGGGAAGAGCATCAATTTCTTCTTCGCTCACAGGTTGACTTGCCCGTGACATAACAATGAATAATCCAAAAGGATCAGAAGCATGCACTGGGCAAAGGGTTTTCCATTGAAAGATTGGTTGCCAGTGATTCCACATTTCACGTTCCCATCTATTGCAACGTAATCCTTGCAAAAAATTGCGAAGTCGAGGTAATTTGATTGCAAAATTGCCAATGGGAAAGACGGTTCGGAAAGCACCTCTGGGCATTTAAAAATTCCAAATATTTTTAAGATCATGAAAGTCTACAAGACTTCCGAACCGTTCGGTCAAAACTTAACAGTCAACCCTCAAATGAAGTTCCCTCTTTCCGTCCCGGCGGGGATGGAAAGGGGGTTAGGGGGATAGGTGGGGGAGACAAACCAGCTTGCGCGGCTACAAAACGCTATAAATAAAGTAGCTTCTAATGCAATAAATACGCCGATTACAGACTCTCATACAACTCCAAAGGCAACCCATCCGGATCCGCAAAAAAGACGAAGCGTTTGTTGGTGTATTCGTCCAAGCGGATATCTTCAACGCTGATGCCGAAGGATTCCAATTTGGCTTTACACGTCTCCACGTCATCAACCTCAAACGCAAGATGGCGTAACCCCCGCGCTTCGGGGTATGAGGGGCGTTCAGGCGCGTTGGGGAAGGAAAACAGCTCCACTTGGCCACCGTCTGGCAGCGCCATGTCCAGCTTGTAAGACTGGCGCGTTTCTCTGTAATTTTCTGCGATGACTTTTAAGCCAAGAT
>JANPIC010000174.1:0-7874 GCA_031424795.1 Polaromonas sp.
ATTAAATCAGCCTCTAGCCGGCGTATTGATTGCCTAGACTGCTCTTCTTTTAAGAGTGAATTTGATACTAAATTCTGTCCACAAGCAAATTCAATCTGTACCTGGGTGAGCACCCCAGGGCGCAGCAGCACGGGCACGCCACGGCTGCAATCAACGATGGTTGACTCGATGCCGACGCTGCAAGCACCGCCGTCCAGAATCGGCATGTCGCGCCACAAAGTTCCAGCAAACTCG
Source organism: Polaromonas sp. (assembly GCA_031424795.1). Lineage (GTDB taxonomy): Bacteria > Pseudomonadota > Gammaproteobacteria > Burkholderiales > Burkholderiaceae_C > Aalborgiella. The sequence goes on from JANPIC010000174.1 coordinate 235, forward strand.
CCTTGGACGTGCTGTGCAGTAGTAGGGCTGACGCGGCCGAACTGGTTGGCGCTGGGGGCGGCCAGGCCGTGGATGCCGCGCTGGGCGCAGGCTTTGAGCAGCGCCAAAGCCACGGGATGCGACGGGCAACGCAGGCCGACGGAGTTTTGTCCTCCTGCAGCGGCAGCGGCGACTTCGGGGCGGCGCGGCAAAATCAGGGTAAGCGGGCCGGGCCAGAAGGCGTCCATCAGCTTTTGGGCGAAGTCGGGAATCTGGCTGGCGAAGTGGCTGGCCGATGCAGCGTAGGCCACGTGGACGATGAGCGGGTGCTCGCTGGGGCGGCCTTTGGCAGCAAAAATCTTGGCGACAGCGGTTTCGTTGGCGGCGTCTGCCGCTAGACCATAGACAGTTTCGGTGGGTAAACCGACCAAACCACCAGCGGCTATTGTCTCGGCCGCTTGCTCTATGGATACGGAATTTGAACCATCAATAATCACTTGGCAACCTCACCAGCAATCAGTACTTCGCAATACCCAAAATCTGCGCGGCCTGCGCTGTCGTCGCTTTCACAGCGTCAACCGTCGCGCCCGTCAGCGTCAAATGGCCCATCTTGCGCCCTTTTTTGGCGTCTGTTTTACCGTACAGGTGCAAATGCGCGCTCGGCAAAGCCAGAATCTGCGCCCACGGTGGGGTTTGCGCTTCGCTTGCGCCGTTTTGGAACCACAAATCCCCCAACACATTCAACATGATGGCGGGGCTGTGCTGGCGCGGCTGGGTGAGCGGCAGGCCACACAGGGTGCGCACTTGCAGCTCAAACTGCGAGACATCGCAGGCGTCCAAGGTGTAGTGACCGCTGTTGTGCGGACGCGGGGCGATTTCGTTGACGACCAAAGAGTCGTCATGCAGCAAGAACAGCTCAACGCACAGCACACCCACGTATTGCAGCTCATTTGCTATCGATTTTGCAGCTTCAATGGCACGTTTTACGCCGGCTTGAGGCATATTTTCTTCGTAAACATAGCTGGCCGCCAAAATACCATCAACATGCACATTCAGCTGTGGCGGGAAATGCACGATTTGCCCACTCGCGCTGCGCGCCACGATGACAGAGTATTCCGCTTTGAGGGGCAGCATCTTCTCCAGCACGCAGGTGACCTGGCCTAACTCTGCCCAAGCAGCGGTTAATTCCGCTTGCGTTTTGACGCGGATTTGGCCTTTGCCGTCGTAGCCCATGCGGGCGGTTTTGAGGATGCCGGGGAGCAAATCGGCTGTATCAACTACTGAAACAGCTGCCGCTTGCGCTGCCGTTTCAATCACAGCGTAAGGCGCAACCGTTATCGCATCAGCCCCGTTTTTAGCAGCACAGGCGACGAAATGCGCTTTCTCAGCCACGCGGTCTTGCGCAATCGCGACGGACGCTGCGCTAGGGGACACCGGGCATTTGAGCGACAAGGCTTGCAAGGCGCTGGCAGGCACGTTTTCAAACTCGGTGGTGATGGCCTCGCAGCGGTTGGACAACTCGGCCAAGCCAGCGGGGTCCAAATACGCGGTTTGAATGTGGTCGTGGCTGACCAAGCCAGCGGGGCTGGCGTCATCCGGGTCTAACACCACCGTGTTGTAACCCATGCTTTGCGCCGCGTGGATGAACATGCGGCCAAGTTGCCCACCGCCCAACACACCCAAGCTGGCGCCCGGCAAAATCACAGCATGGCTCATAGCGCGACAGTTGGCAAGGCCATAGCGCGGGCGACCTCGGTTTGCTGAACGCGAAACGCATCTAATTTAGCCCGCAAAGCCGCGTCGTGGTTCGCCAACATGGCCACAGCAAACAAAGCAGCATTCGCCGCACCCGCCGTGCCAATGGCAAAGGTGGCAACAGGTATGCCCTTGGGCATTTGCACAATGCTGTGCAGCGAATCCACCCCCTGCAAATGCTTGCTGGCAACGGGCACACCCAGCACGGGTACCGTCGTTTTAGCCGCCAACATGCCCGGCAAATGTGCCGCACCACCCGCACCGGCGATGATGGCTTGCAGGCCACGGCCCGCTGCCGCCTCGGCGTAGGCAAACATGTCGTCAGGCATGCGGTGCGCGGAGACGACACGTGCTTCGTGCGCGATGCCGAACTCTTGCAGAATGGCGACGGCGTGCTGCATGGTGTCCCAATCGGAGTTGGAACCCATCAAAACGCCGACTTGGATGGCTGGGGTCATATCGCTTTTGTTGTTTTGCATATTTGTACGTCAATAACCTGTTATTCCCGTTTCACTCTGTCATTCCCGCGAAGGCGGGAATCCATGGTGGGTGCTTGTGGATTCCCGCCTTCGCGGGAATGACGGCTCGAACGGATAATCTCGGATAATACGATTTTACGTTTTTAAAGCCCCAAATTCCCCATGATTGACATCACCCGCGCCACTTTTGACACCGACATCATCCAAGCGTCGATGACCACCCCCGTTTTGGTCGATTTTTGGCATCCTAAGAGTGAGCAATGCAAAATCATCGTCCCACTGCTGGAAAAGCTAGAAGCTGAGTACGCCGGACGCTTCATTTTGGCGAAAGTGGATGCCAGCCAAGAGCAAGAAATTGCGCAAGCGTTTGGCGTGCAGAGCATTCCGACCTGCATTTTGATGATGGGTGGTAAGCCAGTGGATGGTTTTCAGGGCGCACAGCCAGAGGACAAACTCAAAGAATTTTTAGACAAACACCTGCCCCCCGCGCCGGAAACTGAAGCCGATGAGCAAAATAGCGATGACGCGTTGACTGAAATCACCCCTGAAATGGCGCTAAACAAGCTGGTTGACAAGCTAAAAGCTGCCCCCGAAGACGAAACCGCCCGCTTCGATTTGGTCAAACTGCTGATGATTTTAGGCCGCGACGACGACGCCAAAATCGCCTTCGCCCCCGTGATCGCCAAAACCAGCGTGGTGCGCAAGTTTGATTCTTTGAAACGCTGGATGGATGCTGTTGATACTATGCATTTGATAGCTACTAAGGCAATAAATACGCCGGCTACCCCCATAAATGATGCTGAAAATAGCCTTTTACAAGGTTTTGACAGCAAAATTGCCGCCAACAAACGAGATTTTGAAGCCCGCTTCGCCAAAACCCAACTTTTGATGGCGCAGCAACGCTGGACAGACGCGATGGACGAACTGCTAGAAATCTTGATGCGCGACAAAACCTGGAACGACGACCAAGCCCGCAAAACCTACATCGCCATTCTGGACATCATAGAACCCGCACCCGTGAAAGTGGCAGATGGACAGATTCCGCCGGTGGATGCGACTGTGGCGACTTATAGGCGGAGATTGAGTAGTGTGGTTTTGAGTTAGGTGTCCAACGCCAGTGATCCGATCTTACGCGACCACCATCACCGACTCAAAAATTGCTGAACGCAGGAAAAGTCATTTACTTGCTGGTTCACCCAAACCGCGTCCGATGAGCGCAAACGTCCGATGCAAACGTGCTAAGCCCTGCTGTAAATCGGGTTCTGGATCACTTAGCCAGAGTCTTACTTCACCTGAATACAGGAAAAAAAATGCGGTAGCGATCTCCTTCGGATCTTCGCCAATCCGCACTTGTCCATTGATGATCGCTTCATGAGCCAGTCGCTCCAACCCAACCATGATATGGCTTCGATTCGCAAGGAATTGTTCGGCCTGTTTGCCCTCTGAAAAGAATACTAACTCCCGCAGAAGGATGCGGGCTAGCGCGATGCGCGAGTGGAAGGCTTCGTAGAAATGCCCGAAAACTGCAGTTATCTGAGCGCTTAACGGCTTTAGATTATTTGGCCGAAAGGCTTCTTCGACAACTACGTCCAACACGTCGTTGAAGATGAGAAAAAGCAGGTCGCGCTTATCGTCAGCGTACATGAACACTGTGCCGATACCGACGTCAGCAAGCTCCGCGATCTCTCGCGTAGTAGTGGCCTCAAACCCCTTCATCTCGAACAATTCGAGCGCGGCACGTCGGATGCGCGTTCGCTTATCAAGCTTATTGCGTTCACGGAGACTTAGTTTTAAGCCATTGTCAGTGCTAATTGGGGACATGCCTATGAAATCAAAAGTTTGGGTGTGATCAGGATATCAGGCTGCCAAGCCAGAACCAGTTTTAGCTGCAAGTTTAGGGTTTGTACTAATTTAATTATTAATGACTACAGTCATAATTGATTGAAAACATAATTCATTCACTACTTTTCAAGGATCCTGCTATGGAAAAAACTCTAGGTGATGTCTGCTATACAGCCCTTCTGCTGCCATTTACCTCCGACCTCAAAGTTGACGAGAAAGCCTACAGAGAGTTACTGCGCTACTTTTTAAAGAACGAACGTTTTCGTGCGCGGGGTGGTCTTTGTATCAACCCAGAGGCTGGGGAAATCTTCACGCTTACGCGAGAAGAGAAACGTCGTGTGCTTGAGATCGCGATGGAAGAGAACAATCATACTGTTCCGCTCATTGCCGGAACTTGGGCGTTGGCGACTTCGGAGGTGGTAGAGACTGCACGCGACGCAAAGGCACTCGGGGTGGACGGCATCTTCGTTACTCCACCTGGAGGTGCGCAAGACATCACGTCGTGCTGGGATGCGGACAACTACCCAGAGGTCTGGTCCGATCAAATCAAAGCGCAGGATCGTGCAGTCGACTTGCCTATCATCACTCACCCGGTGTCTGGTTCCGCAGCGCCCTTTACGCCCGGCTTGCCGGTGGAGGCGGCCATCGCGATCTGTAAAGAGATTCCAAATATCGTAGGTTGGAAGATGACGTATGGCTACGATGGTTATCGAATCGTAGCGAAGGCTTTGCGTAAGCTTCCACGCCGCGTATCCGTGATGTCCGCACTGGCATCGAGGTTCCACGAATACCGCGCCACGGACATGTTTGATGGTACTCTAAGTGGATTTTGGAACTATGGCATGGAAGGCATGCTCGATCACTTGGAGGCATGGGACGAACGCAATATCGACAAAGCCTGCGAGATTTGGCAAGGGGGGCTTTCACAGTTACACGAATATGTGGCCGACATGGGGCGCCTACATGTGCGATACAAGGTAGCCACTTGGCTGCGCGGACTGATTCCCAATCCTTTCATGCGCCCACCTATGCCAAGACCTAGGCAAATTGAGATCGACACCATCTACGAGTTACTAGTGGGTGCAGGACTGTCAGTGATCGATCGAAAAGACGCCACACTTGAGATCTATCGTTAAACCATCGTCGGAGATCTACATGAAATTCTCTTTGTCATACCGTACTGCTGCCTTTATTGGAGGACTTCTGTTTGTCCTAACAACCAGCGCGATTGGGCAGACTTATCCCACCAAGCCGGTAAATATTATCTCGACTTTGCCGCCAGGGTCTACTGTCGACGCACTCGCACGAGTCTTCGGCCAGCAACTGGCGGCTAGATTAAAAGCGTCAGTGATCATTGAAAACAAGGCCGGCGCAGGACTGGTGCTAGGTATGCAAGCGGTAGCGATGGCACCTGCTGATGGCTATACGTTAGCATTTACGCCAGTTACGCCGCTAACGATTCAGACGCATCGTCAAAAAACGCTTGCTTTTACACTCGATTCGTTCGTTCCACTGTGCCAAACTTTCGAGAACGTTTTTTTCCTAGCAGTGTCCCCCAAATCAGACATAAAAGACGCCCGCGCACTCATCGCAAAACTGAAGAATAATCCCGGCCAGTTTAGTTACGGTCATTCGGGCGCAGGCTCGGCCCCGCATCTGATGGCCGAGGAGTTTTGGCGCAGCCTGTCAGTAGTAGCTACCGATGTGCCGTACAAGGGTGAAACGGCGTTCTTGTCCGACTTAATCAGCGGCAACCTCGAGGGCGGAATGGTAACCACGGCTGCATTACAGCAGAACAAGTTTCAGCCACTCATGGTTTTCGGTAATACGCGATCTAAAGCCTTTCCCGACGTTCCCACGGCCGCGGAACTAGGAGCGAATGTCATGCCATCGGCTTATGGCGGGCTGTTTGTTCGCAAGGGTACTCCGGCAGAGATCATCATGCAGCTGGAGACGCTTTGCAAAGACATCATCACAACGTCGGTATACCAGCAGCAAGCTGCTTCTCTACAGCAAAGCGCAACCTACCTTGATCGTGGCGGTTTCACAGCCCGTCTGGTAGCGGATTATGAATCTAAAGGACGACTTCTATCAAGATTAACGATCAAGGACTAATAAATCGGTTTACATGTCCAAATTTTCCAATTCAACAAATTGTATGGTCTTCGAAAACAGGTTTCTTTACTTGGCATCCAGAGGCAACAACTGAATTTCGCACAAAGCAGCCAGTTCTCGGTCAGGCCGGGCGAGGTACATAACTTCATTGACAAAACTATAAAGTGCGCACATAATATGTGTAAAACTGGAGTTTGCCATGAACATCACCCTATCAATTGAAGAACGCGTGGCTGAAAATGCGCGTGAGGCGGCTCGCAAAATGGGGAAAAGCTTGAACCAAGTGGTGCGTGACTACTTGGAGCAATTGGCTGGCACAGCGCATGCTGAGCAAGATTTTGATGCGTTTGAGCAGCGTTGTTTGAACACCAAAGGTCGATTGAACAACTGGACTTTCAACCGCGAAGAAGCCAATGCCCGCCGTTAATACGGGCAGCGCCAAGCCGCCTGTTGCGCAGGAAGCAAGCGCTGCGTATTTGGCCATGTTGCTGCCGCTGGCTCAATTTAGTAAAGATCGCTGCTTCATCGACACCAATTTGCTGATTTATGCAGACAGTGGTGACGAATCCATCAAGCAGCGCATCGCCCTGACCTTGCTAAAACAGCTCAGGCTGAATCAAAAAGGCGTCTTGTCAACCCAAGTGCTGGGCGAATACTGCAACGTGGCGCTCAACAAACTGAAGCTGCCGCATGCTGATATTCGCGAGCAAATGCAATTTTGGGAGCAATACGACGTTGTCCAAGTCACGCCCGCCATCATCCACATGGGACTAGACTTGCACCAAACCCGATCTCTAGGTTTTTTTGATGCGCTGATTGTCGCTGCCGCCAAAACCAGCGGCTGCACCGTTCTGTATTCTGAAGATATGAATGCGGGTGAGATGGTGAACGGGGTTCGGATTGTGAACCCGTTCAGGCTTTAGTTTGTCAGGCTACTAAATCTGTTAACCCGTCAACCGAGTCCAAGCCTCTTGATACTTCGCCGCCGTCTTCTCAATCACCTCACGCGGGACGCGAGGCGCTGGTGGGGTTTTGTCCCAGGTTTGGGTTTCTAGCCAGTCGCGGACGAACTGTTTGTCGAAACTTGGCGGGTTTTTGCCTTCTTTGAAACTGGCTTCGTAGCTTTCGGCGGGCCAGAAGCGGGATGAATCGGGCGTCAACACCTCGTCCATCAGGGTCAGCGTGCCGTCTGCGTCCAGGCCAAACTCAAACTTGGTGTCGGCAATGATGATGCCTTTGGTCAAGGCAAATTCGTAGGCAGTTTTGTAGATGGCGATGCTGAGGGTTTTGATTTTTTCGGCCAAATCGACACCGATTTTGTCGCACATTTGCTCGAAAGTGATGTTTTCGTCATGCTCCCCCACAATCGCTTTGGCGGCGGGGGTGAAGATGGGTTCGGGGAGTTTGGAGGCGTTTTGCAAGCCAGCCGGCAGCTTGACGCCGCAGACTGATTGCGACACTTGGTATTCC
>JANPIC010000175.1:0-5650 GCA_031424795.1 Polaromonas sp.
GCGTGGTGGACGAACATGGTCGCCAACTCGGCACCGGTCGCAACCTGGGCGCGCTCAAAGCCGAGCTGGGCGCGAAGGCGCGGGGGGCGTTTCAGGCCTTGGCCGGGTTAAAACTGGCTCAAACTGCCCCCGCAGCATCAATATCGCAAAATAAAGGCTCAAATCAGCCTATAGCCGTCGCATCTATTTCCTCATCAGCTACTAAAAATGTAGCAAATTCAAAACCCACAGAGTCGTCAGCTTCTCCCGCAGGCCAGCGCTACACCGCCTGGACCTTCGGCGAGCTGCCCGAGCTGATGGAAATCAACAAAGGCGGCCAGACGCTGATCGGCTTCCCCGCGCTGATTGACCTGCAAGACGCTGTCAGCATTGAAGTTTTTGACGAACCTGACGTGGCTGCCGCCAAACACCAAGCCGGCCTGCGCCGCCTGTTTGCGCTGCACATCAAAGACGCGCTCAAGTATTTGGAGAAGAATATCCCCGACCTCACCAAAATGGCTGCTGCCTACATGCTGGTTGGCCGGAGTGCCGACAACACCGGCGGCGGCACGCTGGAGGAACTGCGCGAGCAAATCATCGCCAAAGCCTTGGATCGCGCTTTTTTGTTAGATCCGTTGCCGACCAACGCCGCAGAATTCACCAAGCGCTTGGAAGAGGGAAGAGGGCGTCTCACCCTGATTTCCAGCGAGATTGCTAGGTTAGTCGCTACAATTTTGCAAGAATACGCCACAGCCGCCCGCAAACTCAAAGACACCAAAAACGCCCCCGAGGCCACAGCAGACGTCGCCGCCCAGTTGGCGAGGTTGATGCCGAAACGCTTCATCGCGCTCACCCCCTTCACCCAACTCCACCACTTCGCCCGCTACCTCAAAGCCATCACCGCCCGTTTGGATAAATACCGAGCCGACCCCGCCCGCGACGCCACCAAGCTCGCCGAACTGCGCCCAAGCGAGCAAAATTACTGGCGCTTGGTCGCAGAGCGCAAAGGCGCAGTAGACGACCGCATGATGGAATTCAGATGGCTCTTAGAAGAGCTCCGCGTCAGCTTCTTCGCCCAAGAACTCCGCACCCCGCAGCCGGTGAGCGTGAAGCGGTTGGATAAGCTGTGGGTGCAGATTAAGAGTTGATTTTTGGCTGTAGCCAGTGTATTTATTAACTAAAAAGCTATCATTAAAATAGCAAATTTCTTCTTAAACCCACGAACATCGTAGATTGTTCAACTCCGCTGCAGGTTATAAGTCCCAAATGCCGTCTCTTGCGGGGGCTCCGCGAACCCGCCTTTGATGCCTGCTTGCATTTTGGGCATCAGGATATTGTCGCGGAAGGTCTCCCAGTTCTCTTTGGAGTCGTGGACTGCCACGATAGTCCAACCGTCTGCCGTTGGGCCCGCGGCGTGGAAGATCTGGCCTTTGGGCAGGGATTCTCGGTTGGGATGCACTGCAGCGAGGGATGCCTCGTATTGTTCCTTTGTACCGCCTGGGAAGTGATGCACGATGGTGTAGGCCATGTCGTTCTCCTTAAAGGTTGAGGAAGTCGCCCATTGCGACCTTGGGAGAACCACTCTAATCCGGTATATTCGAGGGGTCAATGTGATCTTGTAACAAAAACAAAACCCTATGTCACCTCTGCGCATTTTCGGGCTGACCTCGCTTGCCATGCTGGCGTTTGCTGGTAATTCGCTGCTGTGCCGACTGGCGTTGAAACACACTGGTATCGACCCGGCCAGTTTCACAACCATTCGGCTGCTCTCTGGAGCCGTGGCGCTTTTTTTGATTGTTACTTTGCGGCGTACGGCGGTTATGGGTCAAGGTAATTGGCTATCTGCATTTGCCTTGTTTGCTTATGCTGCGGGGTTTTCTTTTGCTTATGTGAGTCTGCCTGCGGCGACGGGTGCGCTGTTGCTGTTTGGTGCAGTCCAGGTGACGATGATTAGCCATGGTTTTTGGGTGGGTGAGCGTCTGCGCAGCTTGCAACTGTTGGGCCTGCTGCTTGCCTTTGGCGGGATGGTGGGTCTCTTGCTCCCAGGTCTTGCGGCACCGCCCCTGCTGGGTTCTAACTTGATGCTGGGGGCCGGGGTGGCGTGGGGTTTTTATTCTTTGCGTGGCAAAGGGGCGGGTGACCCAACTGGCGTGACGGCAGGTAATTTCATGCGTGCAGCGCCTATGGCGGTGGTTTTAAGCTTGTTGCTGCTGCTGAGTCTTCCTGAGGTGCATGCCTCTATTGATATTGCTGGTTTTGGCTACGCCCTCGCTTCTGGCGCGCTGACTTCTGGTGTTGGCTACGCCATTTGGTACACAGCCTTGCCAGCGCTAAAAGCCACCCAAGCAGCCACGGTGCAGCTCAGTGTTCCGGTGATCGCCGCCTTGGGTGGCATTGTTTTCTTGGGTGAGGCCATCACTTTGCGCTTGGTGCTGGCATCCATCGCTATTTTGGGCGGAATCGCGTTGGTTATTTTGGAGCGACGGTAAATGTGTCGTCATCACGTTCTTAGATTCGCATCTAAAAGCATCTGATGAAACCCATCCCGACTATCTTGCCCGTTTACGCGGCATTTTTGGCAATATTTTTCGTCGTCCTCAGTATCCGAACCATCCGCCAGCGCCGCAAACTAAAAATCGGTTTAGGCGATGCGGGCAACAAAGATATGCAACGTGTTATGCGGGTACATGCTAATTTTGCAGAGTACGTGCCGCTAAGTTTGCTGATGATTTACTTCGTTGAGCAAAGTGGTGTTTACGCGTGGTTTACGCATGCGCTGTGTCTTGGCTTGCTGCTAGGGCGTTTGTCGCACGCGTATGGTGTGAGTCAGGTCAAAGAGAATTTCAGGTTTCGCGTCGCGGGGACGAGTTCGACTTTCGCGGTGCTTATGGCTTGTGCTGCGCATTTGTTGTGGGTGCAGATAAGAGTTAACTTGCCCGTTATTTGACTTTTGTACTCCCCGTGCTACCGTACACGCCATGTATTTGAAGTCTGACGATGCTGAAATTTTGATCCCCGCTTGTGTGAGCAACTCCAGAACCTTGCTGGCGTATGGCGGATCGGTGGCATGGTTTTGTATGGCGAGCCCATAATTTTGAATGAGATTGATGAACAAGTGATGCACAAACAAAAAATTAGTATTGATGAGGATGAATCAGTGGAAGCTAGTTTGTTACGCTTTGTGTTCCACCCCAAACAGATATGGAACCTGATCAAGAAATCCGTCGTGGCATGGGTGGATGATTATGCGCCGAGCATGGGCGCTGCGCTGGCCTACTACACGCTGTTTTCGATCGCTCCGTTGCTCATTATTGTCATCGCGGTAGCGGGCCTTGTCTTTGGCCAGGAAGCGGCCCGCGGCGAGATCGTTGCGCAGATCCAAGGTCTCATTGGGCAGGAAGGCGCCATCGCGGTGCAGGGCTTGCTGAAAAATGCCAATCAGCCCGTTCAGAGTATTGTTGCGACGGTGGTCAGCATTGTCACGCTGGTGATTGGAGCCACAACGGTTTTCGGGGAGTTGCAAAGTGATCTTGACCGCATTTGGCGCGTTCCTGCCCCATTGAACGAGAGCGGCGTTTGGGCTTTGCTGCGCAACCGTTTGCTTTCTTTCGGATTTGTTTTAGGGTTGGTTTTTTTGTTGTTGATTTCACTGGTTGTCAGCGCCGTGATCGCCGCATTTGGCAAATGGAGCCACGGACTTTTCGAAGGATGGGAAACATTTTTTCAGGTGGTTAATTTCGGCATCTCCTTTGTTATCACCACCTCACTCTTTGCGATGATCTACAAATTCATGCCACGCGCCAGAATCGCCTGGCGGGACGTCTGGATCGGTGCGGGAGTAACCGCTTTTTTGTTCGAAATCGGTAAATTTCTGATCGGAATTTATCTGGGAACCACCAGTGTGGCATCTGTTTTTGGGGCTGCAGGTTCGTTGGTTGTTCTGTTGGTGTGGGTGTATTTTTCAGCGCAAATATTTTTGCTCGGTGCTGAATTTACCTGGGTGTACGCACACGAGTATGGCTCTAAAGCAACACAACCTAGTCAAAAATCGGCATCGATTGTGCCTAGTCATACGGGCGGAGTGGCTATCGCGCCGCACATCAATAAAGACAAAGCGCTCCCATGACATAAGTCGAATTGCCATGTCTGATATACGCATCGTCACCTTGACCGCGCTTGCGATGCTGGCGTTTGCGGGTAATTCGCTGCTTTGCCGGCTGGCACTTCAACACACCCCTATCGACCCCGCTAGCTTCACCGCGATCCGCTTGGTCGGTGGTGCGCTGATGCTCTGGCTGGTGGTCACCCTGAAGCGCAGCGCTCATGCCCATGCCACAGTCAAGACGGGTGGCGGCAACTGGCTTTCCGCGTTTGCCTTGTTTGTCTATGCTGCCGGTTTTTCATTTGCTTACGTCAGTCTGTCTGCGGCTACGGGTGCGTTGTTGCTGTTTGGTGCCGTTCAGGCCACCATGATTGGCCATGGCATGTGGGCGGGAGAGCGCTTTGGCCGGCCGCAATGGGTGGGTCTTGCCTTGGCTTTTTGCGGATTGCTGAGTTTGCTGTTGCCGGGTCTGTCGGCACCGCCTTTGTTCGGTTCGGCACTGATGTTGTGCGCTGGCGTGGCTTGGGGCATTTATTCTTTGCGCGGAAAAGGAGCGGGCGATCCTACTTTGGTGACAGCGGGCAATTTCATGCGTGCCGTGCCCATGGCCTTGGTTTTGAGTGTGTTGATGCTCAACAACAGATCTCTCGACGCTCTGGGTTTGGGCTACGCGCTGGCCTCGGGCGCACTGGCTTCGGGTGTGGGGTATGCCATTTGGTATACGGCGCTACCCGGCTTGAAAGCCACACAGGCGGCGACCGTACAACTAAGTGTTCCCGTGCTGGCCGCGGTGGGAGGGATCGTTTTTCTGGGTGAGGCCTTGACGCTGCGCCTCATTTTGGCGTCAATGGCCATACTGGGAGGTATTGCCTTGGTGATATGGAAGCGGCACCATTTACAGTGAAATAATATCAATATCAATATCAATATCGATATTAAATCCTCCTATAGCCGTCGTTTTTATTGATTTTTATGCTATAAAATATATAGCAAAATTCACGCAAAAAAGCCTCTTGCAATTGTTGGGAAGAGGCTTTTTAAATTAGCGAATCAAAAAATTAGCTTTTCTTCTGCACTATGCCGTAAATGATGAGCAAAACGACCGCGCCGATGACGGATGCAATCCAGCCTGCTGGGCTGCCGTCTGCGTACATGCCCATTGCTTTACCGACGAAGCTGGCCAAGAAGGAACCAGCCACGCCGAGCACGGCAGTCATGATCCAACCAAGACTTTGCTGCCCCGGCATCACAGCGCGTGCGATGAAACCGACGATCAAGCCGATGAGGAGTGTGTACAAAATACCCATGAGATTACCCTTAAGAATTTGTTGACAATATTAATAAAAACTTACAGGCGTAAATATAACGCGAAATTGTGACATTTCAAAACCGCGCTACTTACTATGTCTACTAAGTCGCGCTTTCAATCTCTTGCGACAGTTCTAGCCATTTCGCTTCCAAGGCTTCAATTTCCATTTGCACCGTCTTCAGGCGCTTACCTGCTTGCGCCAAATCTGCGGGTTGAAGGGGCTTAGCAAGGCGGTTTTCCAGGTCTTTGCCTTCGTGGTT
>JANPIC010000176.1:0-36933 GCA_031424795.1 Polaromonas sp.
GCATCTGCATACGCTCCCCACAAGGGAGAATTTATCATATGCACTGGTATGGTGCTGAATTGAAACAATCGCTGCGTAATACTATATACGGCAACCGAAGCAGCGCCTAATGTGCTCGAAATAATCAAGCTGTCAGCTCCCCAACCCACCATAGTCCCGATTTGCAGTACAAAAAAGAGCCCGCCAGATTTAAACAGCAGTTTGTATTCTTGTTTGATTTCAAAACCTATGCCTTTTAATGTGAATAAGTTTCTTTTTACCAACAATCCAAGCAATACGTAGCCGCCAAGAGATTGAACCCCAAGCGAATATATTAGTAGCTGGGGGATGCTTGCGTTGTGGTTGGATGCCCACCACAAACATATAAGCGCTAGAAATGAACAAGCGGCTGAGGCTATAAACCCCTCAAACGTACGTTGCAAGCCCGAAAACAGCTTTTGCACGCCTGAGCCAAACAGATTAAAACCAAACAAGACGGCAAAGGTTTGCAAGGTTTGGTGTATTTCTGGTTTTATGTTGGCGTCTTTTACTTTGATGAGTTGCTCAATGGGCAAGATAGCAGCTAAAAAGCTCAGCGCCAACCCCATGGCGACTGAAACAATAAACAAAAACCCCAGACTACCGCTAATGGTTTTTTTGAGTTTTTCTTCGTTGTCTTCTGCGGCAGCGTTAGCGGAGTGGTTGATGAGCGCATTGCCAATGCCTAAATCCAAAACCACCAGCATGGTGGTGAAGCTGGCGATTGTCATCCACACGCCGAAGCGTTCAGCGCCTAGGTAGGGTAGCGTCCACCTGATGCTGAGCAGCATAACGGCCAAGGCCATGATTTTGCTGATGATATTGGCCATGAATGACCACAGTGCCAGGCGGTAGCGCTCTTGGCCACGGCCCGCTTCTGTGCTGACGTCAAACGGCTTGAATCTTAAATACTTGATGAGTTTAAAAAGATTCATTTAACCGAACTGACTTTGCGATGCTGCCTGGCTTTTGCACGTGACGTTGAAAATCAAGCACGTAGCTGGGCGTTGTTGTCTACAAAGTCTTGGCAGGCTACTTTTAAGCCGTCTTCTAAACTGACTTTGGCATGCCAGCCCAAGGAATTGAGGCGGCTGCTGTCCATCAATTTGCGGGGTGAGCCGTCTGGCTTGCTGACATCAAATTCAATATTGCCTTGGTAGCCAACGGCGTTTGATACCAAATGCGCCAGCTCGCCAATGGTGATGTCGTCGCCAAAGCCAACGTTAATGTGGCCTTGCATGGGCAAAGTTTGGGCTTGGAAGGTGGCAAGGTCCAAGTTCATAACGTGCACGCTGGCAGCGGCCATGTCGTCTACATACAAAAACTCGCGCCGTGGCGTGCCGGTGCCCCAGATGGTGACGGTGGGAGCGGCGTTGACTTTGGCTTCATAAAAGCGGCGGATCAAAGCAGGGATAACATGCGAGTTTTCGGGGTGGTAGTTGTCACCCGGGCCATACAGGTTGGTGGGCATGACGCTGCGGTAGTCGGTGCCATGGCTTTGACCATACTGGCGGTTGTAGCTTTCGCACAGTTTGATGCCGGCTATTTTGGCGACGGCATAGGGTTCGTTGGTTGGCTCTAGCATGCCGGTGAGCAGGGCGGACTCGGTCATTGGCTGGCTGGCGTGCTTGGGGTAGATGCAGCTGGAACCTAAAAACATGAGCTTTTTAACACCTGCGCGCCAAGCTTCGTGGATGACGTTGGCTTGCACCATGAGGTTGTCGTAAATAAACTCGGCCGGGTAGGTGTTGTTGGCATGGATGCCGCCTACTTTTGCTGCGGCTAGGTAGACTTGGTCAGGCTTTTCGGTTTCGAAAAAATGGCGCACGTTGGCTTGGTCGGTCAAATCAAGCTCTTTGTGGGTGCGTGACACGATGTGAGTCTGGCCTTGCTGTTGCAAGCAACGCACGATGGCTGAACCGACCATGCCGTTGTGGCCAGCGACATAAATTTTAGGTTGTGAGTTCATTTTTTAGAGCTTCTCCACACATGTTTTTATAAACGCGTGCATAGTGCTGGCTTATTTTTTCAATAGGGTATTTTAACTTAACGATATTCATATTGGCTTCACCCAATGAGCTGCGGGTTGCTGCATCCAGCTTGCACATGGTTAGCAAGGCTTGTGCCAGCGCTGGGGGTTGTTGGATGGGGACGACGAAGTTGCTATTGCTCAAAATCTCAGTAGCATCGCCCGCTTGCGTAGCAACACAAGGCAGGCCAAATGCCATGGCTTCTACCAAGACGTTGGGAAAGGCTTCGTTGCTTGAGGATAGGCAAAAAACATCCATCGCACCGAGATAGTACGGCACATTGTCTTGCTGGCCAACCAAGATAAATTTATCCGTCAAACCAGCTTGCACTATCCAAGCGTGCAGGGTGGCGTTTTGCCAGTCATTATTACGTCCGACCATCAAGAATTTAGCTGCAGGGCACTTGGCGGCTACCAGTGCGGCTGCGGCGATGAAGGTTTTAAAATCCTTCAAAGCGTCGAACCGACCGACCACACCGACGATGATGTCTGCCTCGGTGACTCCCAGCGCTGACCGAGCTGCGGCTCTGGCAACATCATTTTTTAAAAGCTGAGAAAAATCGTAGCCATTAGGGATAACGGTTATCTTGTCTAAAGGGTAGCCCATCTCTAGATGTGTGTTTTTAGCCGTGTGCGCGCAGCAGATGATACGTGATGGAATAACGTGAGAACTGATAGCGCATAGGCGAATGAGCCAAAAAGGGATACTGAATGGGTTGGTTGGAATGAGGTTTGACCGGAGATTCCAAACTACGGGATAGCGCCCTGCCAGCCATGCTGCAATACCGCCCAGTAAATCGGCATGGTACATCCACGTTTGCACGATGGCAGGGTTGAACTGTCGGATCAATTGAATCAAACGCTTCAGGCCAAGCGGGACGTGCCAAAAAGATGACATATTGAGCGAATTCACTTGTATGCCGCGTGCTTGCAATGCGTTGCCAATCTCGCCTAAAGTTGTCAGCGATATAACAACATTCTTTTTAGCAGAAGCTGGATCATGCTCAACCATGCGTTTGAGCATCATTTCTGCCCCGCCCACGTTGAGGCCAACAATGATGTGCAGCACCTTCATGCAAGCACTATGCTTGGTCTACGTACCAAACCATGGCCGTTTGTAAACCCGCTTGAATACGGTGCGTAGGCTGATATTGCAACAGTGTTGACGCTTTGCTGATGTCTGCCAAGCTGTGCTGCACGTCGCCAGCCCTGAAATCGCGGTATTGCGCTGGCAATGCGTAGCTGATGCTCAAATCCGACAATGCTTGTTTGATACTGGCAAACAAGTTGTTCAACGTGGTGCGGTCGCCCACAGCTACGTTATAGACTTGGTTTTTGGCTTCAGGTGTAGGGGTTGTGGCAGCCAAAATATTGGCTTGCACAGCGTTATCAACATAGCAAAAGTCGCGGCTGGTTTCACCATCACCATTGATAAAGATGTCTTCGCCCTGAATCATGGAGCCCGCCCATTTGGGAATGACAGCAGCATAAGCACCGTTGGGATTTTGACGACGGCCAAAGACGTTGAAATAGCGCAGACCAATGGTTTGGAAACCATAGGTTTTGGCAAACACATCCGCATACAGCTCATTCACCACTTTGGTTACCGCATAGGGGCTGAGTGGCTTGCCAATGGTGTGCTCGACTTTTGGCAATGCGGGGTGGTCGCCATAGGTGCTGCTGCTGGCGGCATAGGTGAAGCTGCTGACGTTAGCATCACGTGCCGCGACCAGCATGTTTAAAAAGCCCGAGATATTGGTGTCATTGGTCGCAATAGGGTCGTTGATGCTGCGGGGCACGCTACCTAACGCGGCTTGCTGCAAGACATAGTCCACGCCAGCGCATGCTTGCTGACAATCAGCGAGTTTACGAATATCGCCTTCAATGAATCTGAAATTTTTCCATTGGTCTGAAGTAACCAAGGTTTGAACCTCATCTAAATTTTTTTGAAACCCCGTGGCGAAATTATCCAAACCTACAACGCGTTGGTTGAGCTTGAGCAAGGTTTCTAATAAATTGCTGCCAATAAAACCCGCAACCCCTGTAACGAGCCAAGTTTTTGGCTGCAAAAGTAGCTGCTCTTTAACGGTATCGTAAGCTGTGGTCATATTCATAAAAAATCACAAACGCAAATCGCTGGCAGCTGCGGGCAAGACATATTTCAAATCAAACAAGACGTGCACTGGTTTACCCAAGGCTCGCAAAGCGCCTGCGCCCATGGCTTTGAATTGGTCGTGCGCGACAGCGATGATGATGGCGTCGTAACTAGCAGGCACAAGCGCTGTGACAGGGGTTATGCCATATTCGTGCTGAGCCTCTTCACCGGAGACCCAAGGGTCATAAACATCGGCCTGAACATCGTACTCGGCCAGTTCGTGCACGATGTCGACAATGCGGGTGTTGCGCAAGTCTGGGCAATTTTCTTTAAATGCCAAACCCATCACCAAGACACGAGCGCCCTGCACTTGAATACGGCGCTGTGTCATGGCTTTGACAAGCTGGGTCACAACATAGGCACCCATGCTGTCGTTCAGACGACGACCTGCCAATATGATTTCGGGGTGATAACCAATAGATTGCGCTTTGTGCGTGAGGTAATACGGGTCGACACCAATGCAGTGTCCCCCCACCAGACCTGGGCGGAAAGGAAGAAAATTCCACTTGGTGCCGGCGGCTTGCAGTACGGCTTCGGTATCAATGCCGAGCTTATTGAAGATAAGTGCTAGCTCGTTGATCAACGCGATATTGACATCACGCTGCGTGTTTTCAATGACTTTGGCGGCTTCTGCGACTTTGATGCTGGGGGCTTTGTGGGTGCCAGCGGTGACGATTTCGTTGTACAACGCATCTACCAAATCAGCCACTTCAGGCGTTGAACCGGAGGTGACTTTTTTGATGGTGGTGACACGGTGCGTTTTGTCACCAGGGTTGATGCGCTCAGGGCTGTAGCCTGCAAAAAAATCTTGGTTGAATACGAGGCCTGAAGTTTTTTCTAGCACAGGCACACACTCCTCTTCCGTTGCGCCCGGGTAAACTGTGGATTCGTAAATAACAATGTCGCCTTTTTTCAACACCTTGCCAATGGTTTCGCTGGCTTTGATGAGCGGTGTGAGATCAGGGCGCTTGTGTGCATCTATCGGCGTGGGGACAGTGACGATGAAGATGTCACACGCTTTGAGCGACTGTGCATCTGTCGTGAAACTGAGCTGAGTCGCTTGCTGCAGCTCTGAAGGCTCAACTTCTAAGGTGTGGTCTTGCCCAGATTGCAACTCAGCCACACGTTTGGCATTGATGTCAAAGCCGACAACAGCTCTTTTTTTTCCAAACTCAACTGCCAGCGGCAAGCCTACATAGCCTAAACCAATGATGGCGAGTTTGCGATTTTTTAAATTTTGCATAGTACGATTTATGACAAAAGCGATTTGATTTTGTGCGATATTGCTCGCACCGGCCTCATCACTTTCCAGCTAGCAGAGTTTTGTAAATCTGCAATGCGTTGGTTTAACTGGGCAATCTGCAAATCACGATCAGCAACCATCTGGCTCAACGACATCATTGGCAGTAAACGATTTTTTTGCGCATTGAAAAATGTCTTCGCATCGATGCCACTTACTGCGAGTTGTATATTTTCTTCTAGCGCTTGAAAGCGATCAAAATCTGCTTTCTGCACGCTCAGCCCAACTGCTTTGAATGCTTTTCCAATGAATTGGTAAACCGTCAAACTTTCACCTGTGGCAGGGCGACCAAATCGAGTAATGGCGTCGCACAGAAACACCAGTGATCTAAACACCAAATGATTGACTTCTACTGAGGATGTTAACTGCCATTCTTTGTCTATAAATGAGTGTTTGCCTTGGGCATCAACCATGATGTTTTGCGGCATGCAGTCGATGTATTGCCCAGGTACGGCAGCGCCTGTCGTTGCGAGATCAACGTTGAAGCCATCGGTTTTTGCCACAGCGATCAATACCGCTAAGTATCGGTTGAGGAACTGACCAACTTGCTCAAAAGTCCAACCGTCTTTGGTAACGATATTGATGAATTCTTGTGACAGGGGTTTGCCTGAAACATACTTATCCGTTTCAGGACATACAAATTTGACTACCGCGTTTGGTGAAATTTTGCTGTCTACGCTTGTTGCATTTACCGTCCCCAAACGCCGATAGCTAACAGATACTTCCTCATCTTCACCAGAAAAAATAGTTTCTTTGCAAAATTCTGCAAAACGGGTCGTTGAATAATGGTAAGCCAAGTCACCCGCCGGTAACAAGACTTGCTGAGTAGGTGAGGCAATGATTAAAAATGAATTGGATGTTTCTAGACCCAAATCATTCGCAAACACAACTGGCCAAGCCAACTCTAATGAAAAATTGCAGATTTCAGGAAGCTGTGGGTCACGCCTGACGCTTTGACATGCAAAAGCAGAAGCATCGAAATGAGGATGTGCAAAACCTGCTTCTGTGACGATGGATGATGGAAGCTTGTAATCTGGGAATGGTGCCAAAAAATTAGAAGCGTCAAAACCGGCTTGTTGCAAAAGCTTGGTCAAGACTGGGCGGCCAAAGGTTTGCGCTTGATCTTTGCCATAACGGCCTTCAATACCCACCATGGGCTTGCCAAAATGGTCTTCAGGCGCACCTGCAAAATATTTCAAACCCAATTGGTTTTCAATCGCGATGATGAGCTTGCCATCAGGCTTGAGCAGTTGCCGGACGCGCTGTAGCATGATCAAGGCGGGGTTGTCACCTGGGGTAAAGAGATTGGCATATTCCAGCACGCCGATGAGGGTGATAACATCGAATTGATGATCGCATTTGAACTGGTCAAACTTCTCGGCCAGCACGGTGATGTTGTCTAAATCACGCGTGCGAGAGCGTGCAATGGAGGCGCGGCGCGGACTACCTTCAAGAGACAATACCTGAGCACCACATTCTCCCAAATAACGCGAAATTGCGCCGCAACCAGCGCCAATTTCTAATACATGTGCACCCTTCAGCGTTTGCTCAAACGGACGCATGATGTTGGCGCGAGCGCTGGTTAAGTGATACTGTGACGGCCAATCGGTGCAGTGCTGGCGCAGCTCGGTTGACAATGTGGAAATATCAGTTGCATTTTTAATGATATTGAAAATGCGCGTTTCGATTTCATCACCGTCGTTGTAGGCAATACCTTTGTAGCTGGGGTTTAACCACACATTGGTAGTGTCGTCTAATGCGTAGCCGGCATGTTGAAGAAGTGTTTTCATGAGCTTATTTTTTTTGCTTGCATGGTAAAGCCCAAGTTTGCGAGTCCGAAAAATTGATCGTTTGGACGGACTTGCAAGTGTATTGAGTCATACCGTCTGTCATGCGGGATGACTTCTTCACCGTGTTTGCTGGCTAAACCTAGAGATATGAAGTAATCGCCAGCAGCCAAATTGCACTTGAATTCTGTAACGACCTGTATGACTGAGCCTATGCTACCGGCCTCGCCAAAGTCTTTACAGCCTAGGGTTTCGGTATTTGCACCATACACAGTGACACCTTCTTTGGTTTTGATGGTGATGCCTAGTATGGGGCGATGAAAGTCTTTGAGCAATTTAACGGAAACAGCTAATGTGATGTTTTGACCAGTACTGAAAGCCGATGGATATGCCTCATGGTCTGCAGATAAAAAATAATCAAGAATTGATGCCGTACCGTCTCCCCAGCGGTATTCATGCGAGTTATAGCCTGGTCGCGACGAAAAACTATCGTTTGTGACACTCAATTCGTAGTCATCTGGTTTTGAAGTCAATTCAATAATTTTTTCGACATCAGTGCCTGCAGCTTCAGTTGTTGCAATGGCTGCTTTTTCTTTGCCAAACAGCAAATCTAAATACCGGTTGACGACGTCTTTGGGCTTACCCGCCTCGAGCTGTACACCTTTGCTCAGCAATATGGCCTGCGTACAGTGTGAGACGATTTGCTCACTGGAATGAGTGACGAGCAAGATACAAGTGCCGTTTTCTTTGAGTTGGCGCAATCTGTCAAAGCATTTGGCTTGAAATTTGGCATCACCCACAGACAAGGCTTCGTCGACAATAAAAATATCTGGATCGATTTGTGATTGCACAGCAAACGCCAAGCGTACACTCATCCCGCTGGAATAGGTTTTGATGGGTTGGTCGATAAATTCACCAATGTCTGCAAAAGCGGCGATGGCATCAAACTTGGCATCAATTTCTTCAATGCTCAAGCCAAGCACGGTCGCGTTTAAGTAAACGTTTTCTCGCCCCGTAAACTCAGGGTTAAAACCTGCACCCAATTCGAGTAATGCAGCCACGCGGCCATGCGTTTGCACCGTACCTGTTGTCGGCGTCAAGGTGCCGCAAATCATTTGAAGCAAGGTTGATTTGCCCGATCCATTGCTGCCAATGATGCCAATAGTTTCGCCACGCCTGACTTCAAAGGAAATGTCTTTCAAAGCCCAAAATTCGCGGTAATAGCTAACCGTTTTTTTACCTAATAATTTCCTTAACCTAGGCAAGATGAACTGCTTGAGTCTATTGCCTGGTGTGCTATAAATTTCATAACACTTACTCAGATTTTTAACACTGATGGCGACGTTGTTACTCATTTTGAAAGCAACGCATATTGGACGGAGACAACGGCAGCACCGGCACACAACTTAAAGTACATCAGCAAACCCTTTGCGAGTTTTCTGAAACCAGACATAACCCAACCATGCTACAAAAGTTGCCACCAAGGTATAAATTGACAGCCCTATCCAGTTGGGTAGTTGGCCCCAGACAAGCACTGCGCGAGCCTGTTCGATGATGAATGTTAAAGGGTTAGCCAACATCCATGGTTGCATCGACACGGGTAACGCAGAAACAGGATAGAACACGGGGGACAAAAACAGCATCACCGTCATGCCCAAGCCAATCGATTGACCGACATCACGAACAAAAACACCTAAGGAAGCCAATATCCAAGCCAAACCGATGGTAAATATAACCAAAGGCAGCAAAATGAGTGGAAAAAACACCACTGTCCAGTGTACGTAGCCGTTGGTCGCAAAAAATACCAACAATAAAACGGCTACGCTGACTAAACCATGAAAGAGCGCCGTTCCCATGCTAATCGCAGGTAGTATCTCCAAGGGGAATACTACTTTTTTCACGTAATTCACGTTTCCCAAAATTAAATTTGGCGCACGGTTCAATACTTCTGCAAAAAGGCTGTGAACAATCATGCCGACAAACAGCAGCACAGCGAAAAGCGTTTTACTTTCCTCGGTACCCGCAGGAGTTGCCCCCCAACGAGATTTAAAGACAATGGCAAAGAAGAACGTGTACACAACCAGCATGAACAAAGGGTTCAAAAACGACCACAATAAACCCATCACCGAGCCTTTGTATCGGCCAACCACCTCACGACGACTCATTTGCGAAATAAGCACGCGATGACCCCATAAACTGCGCAGCATGGCTGTTAGGGTCGTCGGGTGCGCTGCGTGGGGGTTCATGTTGTATATTTGAGCGCTGTAAGCTATGAATTTTGTTAATTATTATAGTTCGCCCCTCGATATGACTCTAAGCATCCCTAGAACGGCCTATTACTTTTGAAAACCACCGAACTTAAAGCCGAAGAGGCTACTATAAAATTGTCATTTTTGAAGCGCGCTCAAGCCGTGATTTCAGAGGGTAGATTGTTTTCTGGACTTAAACGACGCTTAAAACCCATCGTTATTTCAATGGGCAAATCTGCGTTACGACGCCCCTGGGTCAAACGCAGCGTTTTGGCTGTATTAAATCGCTCTCCAGAGCTGAAAAACCGTTTGTATCGACTTGTTTGGAAAGATATTGCACTTGCACCACGTGCGATGCGCATATACACGGCTTTAAGCACCGCCATTCCGACACACAGCAAGGGTCATGATTGATGCGACTTGTTATTGACCTGCAAGGCGCGCAGTGTGACAGCCGTTTTCGAGGTATCGGGCGGTATTCGCTCTCTTTGGCTTTGGCAATGGCACGAAATGCCAAAGAACACGATGTATGGTTGGCTTTGAACAGCGCTTTTCCGCAAAGTATTTTGGATATGCGGGAAGCATTTGCAGGTTTGGTTGACCCAGCGCAGATTCGGGTTTTTAACAACTCGGGGCACACGGCCGAGGTTGTGCCGGATAACGCATGGCGAGTACGCACTTCTGAGCGCATGCGCGAGCATTTCTTAGAGCAGCTCAAGCCGGATGTGATTCATATTCCCAGCTTGTTTGAAGGCTATGGCGACGATGCCGTGACTTCAGTGGGCAGCTACACCAGCGGTCACAAAACGGCGGTAACGATTCATGACTTGATTCCACTCATGGATCAGGCAAACTATTTACCCAATCCTGCTATTCGCGACTTTTACTTTCGCAAGATTGAGTCCCTCAAACGGGCGGGCTTGCTGCTTGCTATTTCAGAATCTTCGCGTTTAGAAGCTATTGAACACTTGGGCTGGCCGTCAGAGCGCATCATCAATACCTCCGAAGGCGCAGACTCCCACTTTAAGCAGATTACACTTTCTACAGAGCGCCAGCAGAAAATTCGTACCCGCTACGGCATCACACGCAAGATGGTGATGTATGCCCCTGGTGGCTTTGATTCGCGCAAAAATTTTGATGGCTTGATGCTTGCCTACGCGATGTTGCCGCCTGCTATCCGTAGCGAATACCAACTCGTTTTAGCCAGTCGGCTGAGTAAAAGTCCGCATGACGATTCGCGCGCCAAAATGCATGCTTGGCGAACTCACGCTGGATTGGCGGAAGACGAGCTGGTTTTGACTGATTTTGTGCCGGATGACGACTTGGTTGCTTTGTACAACATGGCAGATTTGTTCGTTTTCCCGTCAAAGCACGAAGGTTTTGGCTTGCCGCCGCTGGAGGCCATGGCTTGCGGTGCGCCAACCTTGGGTTCAAACACCTCTAGCGTGCCAGAAGTCATCGGCTGGAGCGAAGCTTTGTTTGACCCGCATAGCCCCGCGAACATGGCGACGAAAATAGCGCAAGCTTTGCTCGACCCAGCTTTTCGGAACAAGCTTAAAGCGCATGGTATAGAACAAGTTAAAAAGTTTTCATGGGATGCAAGTGCTGTCAAAGCTATTGCAGCATTAGAGGGTTTGTACGAACTGAATGCATCTAAGCCATCGATTGCCTACCCTACATCTACTTTGCTAGATTCGATCGCAGCGATTCAATCAAACCCTTCTGCAACTGAAAAAGACTTAGCGCACACCGCAAACGCAATTGCGTTCAATACCAGTCTAGAGACGCCGAAAAAACTGCTTGTAGATGTTACGGAATTGGTCAGATTTGACGCCAAATCAGGCATTCAACGTGTGGTTCGCAGTATTTTGCTGGCTTTGCATCAAGACACGCCAAACGGCTATGAGCTTTGCCCCATCTATTTTGATGGTTTTAGATACTTGCATGCCAAGAGTTTCATGGCAGCGCTGACGCAACAACCCAAAAAAGTGCAACGAGCCAGTTTTGATGAGGTGGCTGAATTTAACCAAGACGATGTCTATCTAGGGCTCGATTTAAACCCCGGCTTAACCGTCAAATTAGAAGCGACGTATCAACATTGGTTAGCGCTGGGTTTGCAAGTTTATTTCGTTGTTTACGATATTTTGCTGGTGGACAGGCCAGATTGGGCACCTGAAGAAGCCGCTGTGGGTTTAAAAAATTGGTTGGCCTGTGTTTCCCAAGTGTCGACGGGGTTGCTGTGCATTTCTGAGTCCGTGGCCAACGATGTTCGGCTGTGGCTGCAGCACAATCCACTCGCGCGACATCAGCCACCTAAAATTGCCAGCTTCCACTTAGGCGCAGATGTGGAAAATAGCGCGCCTAGCAAAGGTTTACCGGCAGACGCGACACAAATTCTGAAGGCCGTCCATAACAAAACTAGCTTTTTGACGGTAGGCACGCTTGAACCACGCAAAGGTCACCTGCAAACATTGGCAGCTTTTGAGCTTTTGTGGGCTCAAAAAGTCGATGTTAATTGGGTGATTGTGGGGAAAAAAGGCTGGATGGTCGACGAATTGGCGCAACGGATCAGCAGTCATGCAGAACTTGGTAAACGCTTGTTTTGGTTAGACGGCATCAGCGATGAGTATTTGGAACGCATCTACAAAGCATCTGCCTGCCTCGTCTCAGCCTCAGAAGGCGAGGGTTTTGGGTTGCCGTTGATCGAAGCAGCCAAACAAGGTATTCCTATTCTTGCCAGAGATTTAGCCGTCTTCCGCGAAGTGGCGGGAAACCATGCTTTTTACTTCACGGGTTTGTCTGCAGATGATTTAGCCTTAGCCGTTCAAGATTGGCTAAGCCTGCATCAAAGCAAGCAAGTGCCCGACTCAAAGCTGATTCCGATTTTGACTTGGGCGCAGAGTACGCAGCAATTGGTCAGTCAATTACCGTTAAAAACAGCATGAAATTGACTCTAGCCGGCGTATTTATTGCCTAATTAGCTATTATAAATATAGCAACCAATAATTTCAGTCCACTGACTCTATTTGACAGAAATAACAATTTGCTCAAATTCAACGCCTAACTTGCGAATATCGCTCGTTCCCCATCTGCGCGCAGGCACGAAGGGCTGGTAAGGTTTGAATTCAATGGTTTGAAATTTGCCATCGAGTTCAAAAATAACCGTTTTCGTCTGCATATCAGCCCCAAAGCCAAGTTCTTTAACGTGTTTGCCAATTTTGATTTGCAAAGGCTGATCAGCATTCGGGCCTGCGCCTCTGGCCGTGATGGTTAGATTGAAAGTTGGCGGCAAAGGTTTGGCTAACCACAGTTTCACCACGGGTGCAACATAGGCATCCGACCAGCGCCCTGTAATTCTGGCAGTTGAACCTAGGGGGGCACTTCCGTCCTCTGAAATCTCAGCCAAACCTGTGACGCCAACGACAAACGGCGGAAATTCAGTTTTTCTAAAATCGACAGGGGTTTCAAACCCTCCCGCGGCCACGGGGATGCCATCAACGATTTCAAACCCAATAGGCAACAAGTATTGATTTGCCAACGCCACTGCGGCCGCTTTGGTCGCAGGTAAGTTTGCACCTGCTTGGATTGGAAAGAAAGAAAGCTGTTTGTCTGAACTAATTAACTTATGCCCAATATTGCTGCCATCATTTCCCAGCACGGCTGCGATGTCTTGTTCTATTTCGCTCACCGTTTGGCAGTCATTTTTCAGCAATGCGATTTTGTCGCCCTCATAAGCAAGGCACCGTTTCTCAGTCCTGGTATTCAAGTAACCTCTGCGATCAATATAAACACCTGCAAACCCAAGAGCTTGCGCAACCGTCAATTGCTGTTCGATTGGTAATTGCGCAAGCTTTCTATAAAACCAATCGCCTTCACGCCCACGAATACCGCCAAAGCTCCATTTAAGTGCATTTGAATGCAAGTGCCCACGCGCTTGATCATATGAACCCAAATTATTCACCGCGCTGTATTCTGGATATCCCATATAGGGCAATTGGTAGATAGCAGAACCTGTTGGCAAAGATTTTTCAATGCTTTGAATGAAATTCTTATCATGTTCAAACAGTGTGTAGTTTGAGTTTAAACATGCCGGACATGGTTTAACCGTTTGATCGGCGACTCCGTAGAAAATCAATATCCCAGCAAGTACGCTCTGCAAAGCAATTTTGTATTTGTTATTTATATTGTTTGTACAGCACCTGAACAGCCACTCCAAACAGAGCATCAAAGCGGCAGCGGAAATAAATTCAATAAAGATGCTGATTCGATTCCAGCTACGAATAGAGGCTGAAACCAGCAGGGCAAATAAACTCGCAAATCCACCAACAGTTGCCATAAAAAATAAGCTGCAGACCAACAAGCCCATGATAAGCATTTGGTTTGAAAACTGTTTATTTTGAGTATGTTTAACACCTGAACTCAACACCATAGGTGCTATAAAAATACTCAAAATCAACAGCAGCAATCCCAATGAATTAGCCGCCCCAAGACTGGAGCTTATATTCTCAGTGACCATGGGAAAATTATTGTTATAAAGACTTGCGAAATCATAAAAACTATCCAGCCTATGATCACCACGGGGCAAAAACATTTGCGTCAGCTTAAGGCCATACAACTCTGACTCCGCTGGAAAACGGTTAACGCCTTCTAGATTTGGGCCCATGGCAGACAAATGCAACAAGCTGGGTGCAACGTTTAAAAGTACACCCAGACAAACGACACCACAAGCTATCAAACCAATGCGTAAATGCGCCCATGATCTATAAAATATGGCCGCTAACAAGGTGCTAACAAACAACACCATGCTGCCAAACAAAGCATAATAAATACCAAAAGAAGCCAAAATCAGCAAGGCTAGAACGTTGAGAATTTTGTTTTTTAACGTTTGTTTTTGATAAAAAAACTTTAACTCATTATTGAAAAATTTAAAGCCAAAATAAAAGAACAAGGGTGCAACAAAGTACCACGTGAAAAACAAATGTCCAATTCGGCCAAAATGAAATGAAGTGAAGGTATAAAGAATACTGCCAGAGAAAGAAAATGTTCGCGATATGCCTAATGTTCTAAGAACAATATAAGAAGCCGCAAAAACAAAAGAGAATCCCAATAAAAAATACAGGTTCAATGCCGCAACGGGTGATTGGAATAGGGTTCCTATTATTTTGAGAATAAGGTAACTGCCCGTATCTGAGGTTGGATAATCCAAATGGTTAGACCCGAACGGATAACCCGTATGCGAATTCGTAAAAAACCAAGCTTCTTCGATAACACGTTTGATATTCCACATGTAGGAAATACCGTCACCCGCGTATGTAAATGGTTTTTTGATCTCTGGCAGCAAACCATCTGGCCAACCGCTCATAAAAAGACTTGCGGCGATAAACGACAAAACGGCGCCAGCCAACCAAATCGTCCATTCTTGTTTAGCAACCGTTGAAAATGATCGCTCTAGCAATGAGGTCAACGGTTGAGAATCAGTATTCGCCAAGGAAGCTACTTTTTCAAACTCATACTCTGCCATACATATCAGCCAATCGCACGATATCGTCCTCTCCCAGATACGCGCCGCATTGCACCTCTATCAGTACCAATTCGTTTTTACCAATATTAGTTAAACGGTGTTTTTCTTTTAAAGGAATGTAGTGATACTGCCCCACTTCTGTTCTGTGCTCGACTTCACCGACTTGTACGATGGCAATACCTTGTACGACCACCCAATGTTCAGCGCGTTGATGGTGGTATTGCAAACTCAACGATTCACCAGGTTTAACAGTAATGCGTTTTACTTTGTAGCCCGCTTCTTCCTTTAAAGTGGCATAAGTACCCCACGGTCTGTGAACTGTGGTCGGCAAATGGGTGCTGTCGTGTTTTCGCTCTTTCAGCTCGTCAACAATAGCTTTGACTTTTTGTGCATGGTCTTTGTGAGCGACTAAAAGCGCATCTGGGGTGTCAACAATGATGAGGTCATGCACGCCTACAGTTGCAACTACTTTAGGTGTGTGGCTGCTGACCTGCACATGAGTGCGAGTAGTTTCCACTGCGACGACGTGTGCCTCAAAAGTATTACCACTGGCATCAGCCGTATGCGCTAAAGCGACTGCAGGCCATGCGCCCACGTCACTCCACCCAAATTTTGCCGGCACCAACGTCACATTAGCCGCACGCTCCATGATGGCGTAATCAATTGAAATGTCGGGTTGTAAACCAAATGCTTTCGAATCAAACCGCGTGACTGAGTCACTGATTTTGATAGTACTTTCTCCAGCGTTCAACACTGAGTTCTGCATCTGCGCACTTTGCATCACATGCTCAGCCGCAGTCAACACTTCTGGCGAATGGTCCTTAAATGCTTGCAATATCGTGCCTGCGGTAAAGCAAAACATGCCGCTGTTCCAGTAATAGCGACCGGTGCTGAGGTATTGTGACGCCGTAGCGGCATCAGGCTTTTCAACAAAGCGCAATGCTTTTTGAGGCGTTCTTTCAATTTTTGCGACTTCGATGTACCCGAAACCAGTTTCTGGCGCTGTGGGCGAAATCCCAAAAACCACCAATTGGCCTTGCAAAGCATGTCTTGCCGCCTCCAGCGCGTTTGACACGAAAGCCTCAGAATCTGGAATCAAATGATCAGCAGGCAGTACCATCATCACCACATCTGGGCCATGTGCCTGACTACATGCCAGAGCCGCTAAAGCGATAGCAGGTGCTGTATTTCGACCCTTTGGCTCTAAAAGATAGCTTGTTTTAGGTGGGTCTTCTAAGTTACCGATAACTTCACGGGTCAGAAAGAGGTAATCTTGATTGGTAACAATCATAGTTTCGTCGGCACCGCAGGCTTGACCACGCTCGACAGCTTGCTGCAATAAGGGGCTACCACCCAAACTGATGAACGGTTTTGGATAAGCTTGACGAGAAGCTGGCCATAGACGCGTACCCGCGCCGCCAGAAAGTACGACTGAAATAAGTTTCATGATGGTCTAGCGATGAAATTGAGACTTTACCGAGGCATTGTACCTGCCGTGCCTCATTAGCTTAGGCAAAGCTACAATAGTTAATATGTCTAGCCCTGCCATCCAAAGCCCATCCCAATTATCCAGCGCAAGCGTGTCTATCCTTATCCCAGTTTACAAAAACGATGGCGGATTGGACGAACTGGTCAGTCGAATCAGTGCGAGCATGGCTAATTCCGCCTACGCTAACAACTTTGAATTGATTTTGGTGGACGATTGCAGTCCAGACAACAGCTGGGAAGTCATACAGCGCCTAGCGAAAGAACATTCTTTCGTACAAGGTGCAACCTTGTCTAGAAACTTCGGACAGCACAACGCCATCATGGCTGGTTTGAACCTTGTCTCTGGGCAATACATTGTGCTGATGGATGACGACTTGCAGCATCCACCTGAAGCCATTCCAAATATGGTTCAAGAATTGGTTGCGGGTGCCGATGTGTGCTACACCCGCTATGCAAACCGACAACATGCAGCTTGGAAGATCGCGGGCAGCCGATTCAATGACTTAATGGCTTCGTGGCTACTCGCCAAACCAAAAGGTTTGTACTTGTCTTCATTCAAAGCACTCAAACGCGGCATGGTCGATCAAATTCGTAGTCACGAAGGTCCATTTGCTTATTTAGATGGCCTTATTTTAGATATCACCCGACGTATTGCCACAGTAGAAATTCAGCATGGCACGCGCGCTTATGGTGAAGGCAATTACAGCTTTAAAAAGTCAATCTCCTTATGGCTGCGCATGGTGACTGGCACGTCGATCGTTCCTTTACGCATGGTCACGCTGATGGGTGCATTGATTGCTTTGCTGGGTTTCTTTGGTGCGGTTTTTATTGTGATCAGCAACTTCCTCTATCCCGCCGAATCCAAAGGATGGGCTTCAATCATTGTCACCATCTTGTTAGTGAGCGGTTTTCAGACCCTGTTCATTGGTGTTTTGGGTGAGTATTTAGGTCGTATCCATTTGCGGTTGAATAACAAGCCGCAATATCTGTTTCGCTTTACAACAAAAAACGATGCTGAGTTTCCCCAAATTTAACGCCGAAAATCAACTGTTTTTATGACGATGATCGCCCATCCGCAGTCCATGCATTTTGCTGAGCCACTCTTACTACAAAGTGGCAAAAGCATACGCGCCTACGATCTCACCTATGAGACCTATGGCACACTGAATACGGAAAAATCAAACGCGGTATTGGTTTGTCATGCCCTAAATGCGTCGCATCATGTTGCAGGCGTTTACCCCAATACTGACGCAAAAGCTCAAGAAAAATCTGCCGGCTGGTGGGACAACATGATTGGCCCTGGAAAGCCCGTGGATACCAACCACTTCTTTGTCATTGGCGTCAATAACTTAGGCTCATGCTTTGGCTCTACCGGGCCCATGCATGTCAATCCAGACACGCAGCAGGTTTATGGTGCTGATTTTCCGGTTGTTACTGTTGAAGACTGGGTCAATGCACAAGCCTTGTTGATGGACAAATTAGGCATCGTCACACTAGCTGCGGTGATGGGTGGCAGCCTAGGCGGCATGCAGGCACTGAGTTGGACGTTGCAATACCCTGACAGCGTGCTACATGCCGTCGTGGTTGCCAGCGCACCCAATTTAACGGCAGAAAACATCGCCTTCAATGAGGTGGCGCGTCGTGCGATTGTTACCGACCCTGATTTCCATGGCGGACATTTTTACCAACACGGTGTTGTTCCAAAGCGTGGACTGCGCATTGCGCGAATGATTGGTCACATCACCTATTTGAGTGATGACGTCATGAATGCCAAATTTGGTCGCCAATTGAAGCAGTCCCTCGGCCTGGACGACGCCAAAAACGTAGTCAATGCCAGCATTGATGCGTACAGCTACACAACCCAAGAGGTAGAGTTTCAGATCGAAAGTTATTTACGGCACCAAGGTGATAAATTTGCCGAGTATTTTGATGCAAACACCTATTTACTCATCACCCGGGCGCTGGATTATTTCGATCCTGCTCGGAAACACAATGGTGATTTAACCAAGGCCCTGGAGATTGCGAAAGCCAAGTTCTTATTGGTCAGCTTCACAACCGATTGGCGTTTTTCGCCAAGTCGTAGCCGAGAACTTGTTAAAGGATTGCTGGATAACAATTGCGATGTTAGCTACGCAGAAATCGATGCGCCACACGGGCATGATGCATTTTTGCTTGATGACCGGCGTTATATCAATCTAGTTCGTTCTTATTTTGATAGCATTTTGAGTGAAATAACATTGAAAGCCTTAGCATGAGCGATTTAGCCACCATGCAAGCCATCGCGCAACTTGTGCCCATGGGTTCGCGCGTGCTTGATTTAGGCTGTGGTGACGGCGCACTGCTTGCACACCTGCAAGCAACACGCAATTGCACGGGATATGGCATTGAAATTGACGATGCCAATGTGCTGGCCTGCGTACAACGCGGTGTCAACGTTGTTCAATTGAACTTAGATGAAGGTTTGGCGCTGTTTGACGATGCCTCGTTTGATGTTGTGCTGCAAATCGATACCTTGCAACATTTACGAAACGCTGAAGTCATGCTGCGTGAAACAGCGCGAGTCGGTCGCTTGGGCATCGTGGCTTTCCCCAATTTTGCGCATTGGCCCAACCGATTGAGCATTTTGCTAGGCCGTATGCCGGTCACCCGCCGCTTGCCTTACCAATGGTACGACACACCCAATATTCGCGTAGGTACGCATACTGACTTGCGTGAGCTTGCCCTGCATAACGGCCTCAAAGTGCAAGACAGTTTTGGCATTCAAGAAGGCCGTACAGTACGCTTTGCGCCCAATTTGCTGGCTGGAACGTCGGTATTTTTATTTTCTAGATAAGTATTTCTAGCCATCGACTCATCCTTCATCACGAAAATGGTCTCAAAAATACAAACAGAGATTCCGTTTTCGGAAGCCCTGAAATTTTGGTTCAAGCTCGGCTTCATCAGCTTTGGTGGCCCTGCCGGGCAGATAGCCATCATGCACAAAGAGCTGGTGGAAGAAAGACGCTGGATTTCTGAAAAGCGCTTTTTACATGCTCTGAATTACTGCATGGTGTTGCCAGGGCCTGAGGCGCAGCAGCTGGCTATTTATATTGGCTGGTTGCTGCATCGCACCTGGGGCGGCGTAGTGGCGGGTGTCCTTTTTGTGCTGCCCTCGCTGTTTATTCTGATTGGCTTGAGCTACGTCTATGTGGTGTTCGGCAATGTGCCTTGGGTGGCCGCCTTGCTGTATGGCATCAAACCCGCAGTGGCGGCGATTGTGGTGCAGGCGGTGCACCGCATTGGCTCCAAAACACTCAAAACGCCTGCGACAGCGCCTGTGCTTTGGGCGGTGGCTGTGCTGAGTTTTTTAGCCCTTTATTTTTTGCATTTGCCTTTTCCCGTGATTGTTATTTCTGCGGCTTTGATTGGTGTTTTGGGCGCTAAATTTGTACCGACACAGTTTTCAACATCTGCTGGTCATGGGGCAAAAAAGTCAGCGTCTGGCACGGTAACACCCGCTGTGATTGACGACAACACCCCTACGCCCGAGCACGCGCTCTTCAAGAAATCACGTTTAGCTACCGTCGTATTGGTTGGCGCAGTGCTTTGGCTTGTCCCGATGGCGATTTTGATGATGTATCAAGGTTGGCAGGGTGCTTTGACTCAAATGGCTTGGTTTTTCACCAAAGCGGCTTTGCTGACTTTTGGTGGCGCATATGCTGTGTTGCCTTATGTCTACCAAGGCGCTGTAGAGCAATTTACATGGCTTTCGGGTGCTCAAATGATTGACGGCTTGGCCTTGGGCGAAACCACCCCTGGGCCGCTGATCATGGTCGTTGCTTTTGTGGCTTTTGTAGGTGGTTGGGCAAAGCAAGTGCTGGGGCCGGAAAGCTTGTTTTTAGGTGCCGCACTTGCGGCTACGGTGGTTACCTGGTTTACTTTTTTGCCTTCCTTCATATTCATCTTGGCGGGTGGGCCGCTGGTTGAGACTACACATAACAACTTGAAGTTTACCGCACCACTGACAGCAATTACAGCTGCAGTCGTTGGTGTTATTGCTTCACTAGCTTTATTTTTTATAGCGCATATCGCTGTTAAATCAAGTGCGATTGGCAATATGTTTGAAAGATTGGATTACTTCGCCATCGTTGTCGCAGTGGTCGCAGCAATTGCTCTTATTCGCTACAAAATCGGCGTGATTCCTGTACTCATTGCTTCTGCATTGGGTGGGTTGGTGTGGCGCAGTCTGACATTTTTGGGTTAATTTTTAGGCCGCCTTATGCAATATTCTGCAACCCCTGTCATATCCACGCTTGACGCCAACGGCGAGGACAAACTAGCCGTCTACGACTGGCCATTGCCTGCGCAGCAAGCTTCGCGCGGCACTGCTTTACTCGTACACGGTTTGGGTGAACACATGGGGCGCTATGCACATGTGGCCAAGCACCTCAACGATTGGGGATTTGCGGTGCGGGGTTATGACCATTTTGGCCACGGCTTGTCGACTGGTATTCGTGGTGGTTTGCCGTCTGACGACCGCATGCTGGACGACTTGGCAAAAGTGATTGCTGATACGCGACGCAGCATGGCTGCGGGTGAACCTTTGGTACTGGTAGGTCACAGCATGGGCGGCGGTGTTGTGGGACGCTTTGTGTCGCTCAATGTAGCACCTGTTGATGCCTTGGTCATGTCTTCACCCGCATTAGACCCTGGCCTGAATATCGTACAAAAAGGTTTGCTCGCAGTATTGCCTAAAATCGCGCCAAATTTGCGCATCGGCAATGGTTTGAATGCCAACTACATCTGTAGAGATGAGGCTGTGGTTGCCGCTTATTTGGCCGACCCACTGGTGCATGACCGTATTTCTGCCAGATTAGCCAGTGTGATCGCTGTTTCAGGTGCAGCCACGATTCAAGCAGCGTCGCACTGGACAACGCCAACGCTGCTGATGTTTGCAGGGGAAGATAAATTAGTCAATCCAGCGGGCAGCCGAGCATTTTCTGCCGCTTCACCCCAATGCGTGAAAGTACAGGCTTTTGAACACATGTTTCACGAGGTTTTCAATGCGCCCGATCAGGTACAAGTTTTTAGCGTTTTAAAAACTTGGCTAAATCAAACCATCAAGGCAAAAGCTTAGGCTTTTTGGTTCAGCAGACCGCCCAGCATCCCTGCCAAATCGCCCATATTGCCCAAGCCACCTGCCGGTGCTTGGCCAGTGGGTGTCATGTGGTTGATCAACCCTGGCAACACTTGCGCCAAGATGCCACCTGCATCGCCTGAATTCACGCCCATTTGCTTGGCCAAGCCAGCCAATACGTCGCCGCCTAAAGCACCACCGATTTGGTCACCGGTAACTTCTTGGTTCGCGCCTGTGCCGATCCAAGAACCAATCGCATCGCCCATACCAGCTTGCTGGAATTTGCCCACCAAGCCGCCCAAGCCGCCTTGGCCGCCGTCATTGCTCAACATACCAGTGATCGTCGACAAAATTTGTGGGTTGTTCGCCACCATGCTGATGATGCTGCCCAAGCCACCGGCTTGTGCTGGTGCTTGTTGTCCACCGCCCAATACCGCGCCTAAAACTGAATCGAGTAAACCCATGATGTTCTCCCATTGATAAAGCGTTAAAAGTAAATATCAGACACATTGGTCTGACTTATCGTTAAGACTCCAAATTGTGACTGCCACGACGCTGGAATGCAAGCCATAGCAAAGCCGCGCCTGTGACCACCACGGGCAACAACGAACCTAGGTTCAACAGCGTCCAGCCACGGGTGGTAACCAACGCACCCGATGCAAAAGAACTGAGCGCTAAAACCGCAAACGTGAAGAAGTTAATCGCCCCCTGAGCGCGGTCTTTCTCCTCTGGGGTGTAGGTATCTAAAGCCAAAGTCGTACTGCCTGTGAACAAGAAATTCCAGCCCAAACCCAACAAAAACAAAGCGATTAAAAACTGGTGCAAATCTTGCCCGGACAACGCAATCAAAATGCACAGCAGATTCAGCGCCACGCCAACGCCCATGATTTGCAACACGCCAAAACGCTTGATCAAATGCCCGGTGAAAAACCCCGGCGCAAACATGCCAATCACATGCCATTCCAGCACAAAAGCGACGTCTGAAAATAGCAAACCACACTGCTGCATGGCGATGGGCGTGGCGGCCATGAGCAAATTCATCACACCATAGCCGAGCGCTGCCGCCATGGTGGAGACGATAAATACGGGCTGGCGCATGATCTCTGACAGAGGGCGACCTGCGCTTTTAGCGCTGTCCGCCTTACTTTTCACGACGTGTGCCGGAAAATTAATGAACGACACAACCAGCATGGCCAGCAAAGCCACAAAAACCAGCGCCAAGTACGCGCCGGCAAAGGGTGTGGCAAACATAGACTTGGTCCACAGCGCCAAATTGGGCCCCAAAACTGCCCCAATCAACCCGCCCGCCAGCACCAAAGACACTGCTTTTTCTTTGAATGCAGAATTTGCCAATTCTGCTGCCGCAAACCGGTACAACTGGGCATTGGCGTTGTAAAAACCCGCCACTACCGTCGCCGCAACCAGCAACCAAAACTGCCGGCTGTATGCCGCGTAAGCACAAACTGCGGCTGAAAGCAGGCCGACGAGCAAGCCAAGCTGGAACGATTTTTTGCGCCCAAAGCGGGTTTGCGTACTGGCCACCAAGCCCGTGCTAAGCGCGCCACCCACCACATAGCCCATCACGGGCAGCGTCGCCATCCAGCCCAGCGGCGCCAAACTGAGGCCGACCAAGCCATTGATGGCAATAAAGGTGACGTTGTTGGTTAAAAACAGCCCTTGGGCGATGGCTAAAAGCCAGAGATTGCGTTTCAAGGGTGATTCCTAGCTTTTGGGTCGTATGAATTTAAGCGGTGAATTAAGCCGCTATCTAAGCAGTAAACAGCACCAGTGCAGCCAAACCCGCCGTTTCAGCACGCAACACACGATTTCCGAGGCTGACGGGTTGGAAACTTTTTGCCAAGGCAGCTTCTTCCTCTGCCACGCTCAAACCGCCTTCTGGACCTGACAAAAAGGTCGCCGCATTGGCTGTGGCTGCCGTGCTTGTACCAACCAATGTGTTCAAAGCCTTCGTTTCAGGACGCAAGGACAGCAAATAACGCAATGACTCGGAATTTGTCTTTTGTGCTGCGAGCCAAGCATTCAAAGTCTGCACCTCATGCACCACAGGCACTTGGTTGCGGCCACATTGCTCACAAGCGGCCACGGCTACGGCTTGCCAATGGGTGCGTTTTTTGTCGGCACGCTCGCCGCTGAGCCTTAAAACGCTGCGCTCCGTCATCACCGGCTGGATGCTGGCGACGCCTAATTCAGTGGCTTTTTCCACCAACCAGTCCATCCTGTCGTTGGCTGGCACACCGACGATCAAATGCACTTGCCTTGCCAGCTCTCGCTCAACAGCAGAGTGAGCACCCACTAACACGCGCACCTCACTGCGCCCCATGTGTTCAATCGTGGCTTGAAATTCACCTTGATTTGCCTCACCGCTGAACAACGTAATTCCCCCACCCGGCTGCATACGCAGCACTTGCACGTGGCGCGCTGCACCGGCTGGTAGGCTGATGACGTCACCCGTTTGCAGGGGGGTGGGACAGTGAAATCGAGGCATATTGGAATTCAAGTTTTTTATTTTGCTATATTTAAAATAGCACTTTAGGCAATAAATACGCCGGCTAGAGCCATAAATAGGCTTATTTTTGACCTTTCAAAGCTACATTCGCCCATAAGCAAAGCCGGTCGCGGTTTCAATGCCTTCAATTTGGTCTATCAGCTTCAAAAATGGGCCTAATTCGCGGTAGCGGTCTGCGGTTTTGCGGACGTAGTTGATAAAGCGCGGGGTGTCGGCCAAATACTTGGGTTTGCCGTCGCGCAGAGTTAATCTTGCGAAAATGCCCAGGATTTTCAAGTGACGCTGCAGGGCTTGCCACTCTACGGCGCGGTAAAACTCACCAAAATCTGCGCCCCAGCCAGTTGGACTGTTCTCCCCCAAAAGCCCCACTTTGACGGCTTTTTGCCAGTAGCGGATGGTGATGTCCAGTACAAACGGCTCTTCCCAACTCAAAAACGCATCGCGCATCAAACTGGCAATGTCGTAGGTGATGGGGCCATAAACGGCGTCTTGGAAGTCTAAAACACCCAACCGACGCTTGCCATCTGACGTTGTGGGTTCAATGACCATCAAATTGCGTGGCATGTAATCGCGGTGCACGTAAACGCTGGGCACGGCCATGTTGCGCTGCACAATCAGCGAAAAAGCGTTGTCTAGGGTGGCTTGCTGCGTTTTATCTAGGGTGACACCTTTGTGTTTCGCCAAATACCAGTCAGGAAACAAAGCCAGCTCGCGGCGCAGCAAGGCTTCTTCATACGGCGGTAAAACGTTGGGTTTGGAGGCGAGTTGCCAGTCAATCAAGGCATCGACGGCTTGCATGTAGAGGTCGAAATTGGGCTCCGCCAGCTCGTCTGACAGTTGGGGGTTGATCACCTCCATCATGGTTTTAGCGCCCAAATCGGTCAGCAGCATGAAGCCCTGCGCTTCGTCCCAAGCCAGGATGTCTGGCACTTGCAGGCCGGCTTGGGCCATCAAATGTGCGATATCTACGAAAGGTTTGCAGTTTTCCTGCGCAGGCGGGGCATCCATGATGATCAAACTATCAGCTTTACTGCCTGTAGATTGCCCATCAATTCTGAAATAGCGCCTGAAACTGGCATCCGCCGAGGCTGGGCGCAGCGTTTCAGTGACAAGCTGGTGTTGGCGCGCAATGCCTTGCAGCCAGACTTGGAAGGCTTGTTCGCGCTGCGCGTCTGGCCAAAGGTTGGGGGAATGTGTATGCAAAGGTGAAGCTTCTGGTTGGGTGCTTGGATTCATGGATAATCTATTCTACAAACAACCTAGCCGCCTTTTGGCTTTATATTTTGCGCCACCTACCCTACAACCTTCGTTCTTTCATCGCACTGTCAACCACGCTGACTTTGAGCGGGGCTGCAGGTGCGCAAATACTGAAACCTTCAAGCAGTTTGCAAGAAGCAATACCTGCAGAAGTGTTGAACAACCCGACCACTTTTGTGTTTGGCAACAGTATCACTGGGCGGCCAGATGTTGACACCAAGATTGAAGGCGATGCGGAGCTGCGCAGAGCGGGCACGGTCATCAAAGCAGACAAAATTGAATACAACAGCTTGACGGACAAAGCGGTAGCCACAGGCAAAGTCAAACTCAACCGATTTGGCGATGTTTACCAAGGCACGTTGCTAGACCTGAAAGTGGATTCTTTCTCGGGCTTTTTTCTGCAACCGCGTATTGATTTGATCAAAAACGAAGGCCATGGTGAAGGTGATCGGATTGACTTTATCGACGAGAAGCATTCCATCATCAAAAACGCAAGTTACAGCACCTGCAAGCGCTACCCAGGCCCTGAATGGATGCCAGATTGGCTTTTAAAAGCTGCCAGCCTGAGCATCAACACGGAAGACGACGTGGGCCAAGCGCAAGATGCGACATTGAGCTTCAAAGGCTTGTCTGTGCCATTGCCGTCGATTAGCTTTCCGCTGAGCAACAAGCGTAAATCTGGCTGGCTAGCGCCTACCTATGCCACTGACAACATCAACGGCGTTGAGCTCTCGGCGCCATACTACATCAACATTGCACCTAACCGCGATGCGACCTTGTACCCGTCCTACAGCTACAAGCGCGGCTTGAACTTGGGTGGTGAATTTCGCTATTTAGAGGAAAACTATAACGGTCAAATTCGTGCGGATGTGATGCCGTCTGACCCGCTGCGCGACAAAACACGCTGGGGCGTGGCTGGCCAGCAAGTGATGCGCTACGACACGGGTTTGGGTTCAGTCGGACTCAATTTAAACGTGAACCGCGTGAGTGACGACAACTATTGGCGCGATTTCCCACGGGCGACGACATCGCTCACACAGCGTCTGTTGTCTACCGATGCCGCGTTATCGTTGGACAAAGATGATTTTTCGTTGGGTCTGCGAGTCTCAAAGTGGCAAACACTGCAAGACGTGACGGCGCCCATCGTGCCACCGTATGACCGTTTACCGCAATTAACGGCTCGCTACGGTAAAAACAATGTGGCGGGTTTTGATTTTTCAATCTCTGGCGACTACACCAAGTTTTCGTCTGACCCGCTCTTAACACAGCAGCCCAATGCCAGTCGTGCCATGCTTGTGGCGCAGCTGAGCCGTCCGTGGGTGGCGCCGGGCTGGTTTTTCACGCCAAAGGTACAGCTGCACACGACCAAATACCAATTTGATTCGCCGCTGAGCAATGGCTTACGAGAGTTCAATCGCACCTTGCCTACTTACAGTTTAGATGGCGGTTTGTTGTTTGAGCGCGATACCAATTTCTTCGGTCGCGCTGTCATACAAACTTTGGAACCGCGCGCCTTTTATGTCAACACGCCCTATCGCAATCAAAGCGCTTTGCCGCTGTACGACACCAGCGCCAATGACTTTAACTTTTCTAGTGCTTATCTTGAAAGCCCCTTCAGCGGTAGCGACCGCATCGCTGACAACAGCCTACTTACATTGGGTTTGACCTCGCGCTTTCTTGACCCCGCAAACGGTGCTGAATTGGCACGCTTAGCTATTGCGCAACGTGTGCGCTTTAAAGACCAATTGGTGGCACTGCCAGGTGTTGCCCCAGCGACAGACCGCTACAGCGATGTACTGGTAGGCGCCTCGGTGAATGTGTCTCCATCATGGTCTTTTGACACAACGCAACAGTACAACTCAGATACCGCGCGCATTGCGCGTTCAACCATTGGTGCGCGTTATTCGCCAAGCAACTACCGCGTATTTAATGTCGCCTACCGCCTGCAAAAGGGCAGCAGCGAGCAGATTGATCTGGGCTGGCAATGGCCACTCAATGATTTGTGGGGTGACAAGGGGCAAGACTTGGGCGCTGGTCGCGGCCAAGGCGAGGGACGTTGGTACAGCGTGGGTCG
This sequence comes from Polaromonas sp., assembly GCA_031424795.1. Taxonomy (GTDB): domain Bacteria; phylum Pseudomonadota; class Gammaproteobacteria; order Burkholderiales; family Burkholderiaceae_C; genus Aalborgiella. The sequence goes on from JANPIC010000176.1 coordinate 27,522, forward strand.
CATGAACTTTAGCTTGACGGACAAAAAACTGGTCGATTCTGTCGTCGGTTTCGAATACGATGCTGGCTGCTGGTTGGGGCGTGTGGTGATTGAAAACTTGGCGCGTAGCGATGCAACCAGTAACAAGCGGGCCCTGTTCCAGCTTGAGTTGATTGGTTTTTCAAGATTAGGCGCTTCTGGCACCTTGAATACTTTGAAAAACAATATTCCTAGGTACCAGTATTTGCGTGAGCAAGTCACCACACCTAGCCGTTTTAGTACGTACGATTAAACGTTTTATTTTTATTTCAAATGACTCATAAAACTGCTACGCCTAATGTATCTTTTAGGGCTGCTGTGACTTTGACGACGGCTTGCCGTGCCATCACTTGCATGCTTTGCCTGTGCAGTTTAAATGCTGCTTTCGCGCAAGGCATGCGCTTAACACCTACACCCGCAATGGCGGTGCGCACGCCCATTGCTACTGCTAGCGGGTCTACGCCAGCCGCCGTTCAAGCCAATTACATTGTTGCCATCGTCAATTCTGAACCCATTACCAGCAACGAAGTCCGCGCGCGGTTGATTCGCTATGAGCAACGTTTGGCGTCTATGGGGGCGCCCATGCCCTCGCGAACAGATTTATCGCGTGAAGTTTTAGAAGATGTCATCAACGAAAAGATTCAGCTTCAACGAGCGCGTGAGTCTAATGTTCGGGTTGACGAAAGAACCGTTGACGCAGCAGTCCAAAACTTTGCGAATCAAAACAAAATATCTGTTGACGAATTGCGTAAGCGCTCCAGCGCAGATGGCGTTGGTTACACGCAAATTCGCAACGACATTCAAAACCAATTGCTGGTGCAAAAACTTCGCGAAAGAGATGTTTTGGGCAATATCGAGATCAGCGACAACGAGATTGAAGCGTTTTTAAAATCCGCGACTGGCGCTAACACATCTGGTGAATTGGTCATAGACATCGCTCAAATTTTGGTCGCAGTCCCAGAAAATGCAACGGCATCTCAAATTGCAGCCCTGCGCGAACGCGCTCAACGCATTTACAACCGGGCTATCAATGGCGACGATTTTTTCAAGCTTGCGCAAGAAAATTCTGATGCTAAAGATGCCCGTGTGGGTGGCCAAATGGGACTGAGATCTATTGAGCGCTATCCCACACTTTTTGCGGAAGCTGTGAAGGATAAAAAAGTCGCCGATGTCGTCGGCCCTATCAAATCTGGGGCGGGTTTTCATGTGCTTCAACTCTTAGCCAAGCAAGCGCCTGAAGCAGCAGGTTTGACCGCAACACAAACCAATGCACGACACATTTTGTTAAAAACAAGCCCCTCGCTCACGGAAGCAGCAGCTAAGGCCAAGTTGACGAGTTTGAAGCAGCAAATTGAGTCTGGCAAAATTGACTTTGCAAGTGCGGCAAAAGCGAATTCACAAGATGCGACTGCAGCATCGGGGGGTGCGCTGGGTTGGACTAACCCAGGGCTCTTTGTGCCTGAGTTTGAAAATGCCATGAACGCGCTGCCAGTGGACAAAATATCTGAACCGGTTGTGTCGCGATTCGGCGTACATTTGATCATTGTTGATGCTCGTAAACAAACGCCTTTGACAAGCAGTGAGCAGCGTGAGACTGCCAAAAGCGCTTTGCGAGAGAAAAAATTTGACGATGCTTATGCCAATTGGATTCGTGATTTGCGCAGCAATGCCTATGTCGAATACCGTGAGCTTCAACAGTGACAGACAACAACAATTGAACGGCGACTTTGAGTAAACATATTGCTAGAAAGCGGTTTGGTCAGCATTTTTTGACCGACAAATCCATCATCACCGACATCGTTGATGCCATCAACCCGCAAGTGGGGCAAGTGATGGTGGAGATTGGCCCCGGATTAGCGGCCCTGACCCAACCACTGGTTGAACGACTTGGACATTTGACTGTGATCGAACTTGACCGCGATTTGGCCGTTCGCCTGCGGCAGCATCAACATCTGACGGTGATTGAATCCGACGTTCTCAGAGTCGATTTCAGCAAGATCTCAACTTCAGCACCAGATCCTCAAAAAATCCGTGTCGTTGGAAATTTGCCCTACAACATTTCAACGCCGATTTTGTTTCACCTGCTGGATTACGTCGATTGCATCGAAGACCAGTACTTCATGCTACAAAAGGAAGTGATTGACCGCATGGTCGCCCCAGCAGACAGCAGCGACTACAGCCGCCTCAGTGTGATGCTGCAATGGCGCTATGACATGGCGAACATTTTGTTCGTGCCACCCACATCGTTCGACCCACCTCCCCGCGTAGACAGTGCCATTGTGAGCATGCAGCCACGTGCGAACCCGCCAGTTATTGATGTGAATCGACTCAGTGAATTGGTACAAGTCGCCTTTAGCCAACGCCGTAAGCTCATGCGCCACACCTTGGGCAAGTGGCTGGAAGAAAAAAAGTATTCTGGTAACTTCGATTTGCAGCGCCGAGCACAAGAAGTGCCAGTACAGGAATACATTGACCTCGCCCTGGCAGTTTAACTGGGCAATTCAGAATTACTATAAATTTAATAGCTAATCAGGCAATAAATACGCCGACTAGATGCAAAAAAGCCCATATCAAATGGGCTTTTTTTGTTTGCGCACGGCAATCCGTCTTATGCAGCGGCTAACCAGTATCCGGCATTAAACGGGCTGCTCATGCGCAGCGCCAAAGGTGAAACATCAACCAATTTATCGGTTGGCATTTTTTCACCTTCTTCCATCATGTCGTCCAACACCTTCACGTCTGATGTCAGTCCCAAGGCCTCATTAGCCCGTTCTGCTTGGCTATTTTGCGCAGAACGGGCTACAGAAAAGAATAGAAGCATCGGAATGGTATCTTCCGGTCCCCCCAATAATCTGCAGCGTCGCGGAAAATGTCTAGCAATTGCTCGCGTGCTTCTTTGTCAAACTTAGCGTTTGCAGGAATATGCTCCAGCACCACGATGAAACCCGGCTGAGGGCCAGATTTATGCAATGGGTCAGTGATGCAATCGTAAAGCGCATCGAAATTCTTACCAAAATGTGATGGCAGCGTGAACTGGCCCGCGATCAAATCAAGCACATCTTGCTTTGACTGGGCGCTGGCCAAATTAGCATACAAAAAATGCTGGTTCAAATGTTGTGCGGCCAACTGCAAGTCATTCACGGTAAACGCGCGAATAGACTGAACAATATTGGTTCTCACGGTACGAAGTGGCGTATCCATCCTCGCTCCTCTTTCTAAAGTCAAAAAATATTCCAAACCTTGCGGTTTGGCCAAAAACGAATCAAACTGTCTTAAATCAATTGATTAAATCGATTGATTAACGAACAATTTTCCGAAAACTTGAATAATGATCTTCGGTGTAATAGCAAACCTCAGGCGACTGAACTTGCAGCCCACCACAAACTATGCGTTTTGCACCACGATTGCGCACACCTGAGGTTTTTACTGTGTATTCACGGTAATAACCACGTGTGTGTTTAGGCAGCTGTTGTTCCCGATTTCCAAAAACCACACCATCTTTGTCATACGCAAATGGACCACCTTGGACGATCAACGCATAAACTTGCTGGCCTTGCTTTGGTAACTCGGTTACGGAAACAGTCGCCAGCGTTTCATCTGAAAAAAAGCTTCTAGCTTGCGCTGAACCTGTGACGCCAGCTATAAAAGTAACAACAGCAACTGATAACAATAAGTTAAGCCTCGCGCTGCGCTTGAGGCTAGTTTTTGCACCAGAAATGTGTGTTTTAGCCCAATTTGACAGCATTCTCAGCATCATTCACATCCGCTCACTAAAAATCATCTTGTTATTCATTCGGGTTTACCCGAAAGCGTCTAAGTCCGATAGTGTCGTTGAAATCAACTAAAAACGCAAGTGATCTATGCACATTAAAGCGCCAGAAAGAGCTTTTATCACGCCAAATCACTACTGTATGTGAATTAATTTACATACAAATAGAGCGGAGATAGACCAACTTTCGATGAAAGTTGACCTAATTCAGGCTAAGCAGATCGAGTCAGGGTTAAGTCAACCTCACAGCGTTTGCATCAGCCACGGTCAGTGCTGTCATATTAACAATGCGACGCACTGTTGTACTTGCCGTCAAAATATGCACCGGTTTGTTAGCACCTAACAACACTGGTCCAATTGCTATATTACCGCCAGCAGCCGTTTTCAACAGGTTATATGCAATATTTGCTGAATCGATGTTTGGGAAGACCAACAAATTAGCTTCACCGACCAAAGCACTGTTCGGCATCACCGCAGTACGCATTTGCTCGTCCAGTGCCACGTCGCCATGCATTTCGCCATCCACTTTGAGCCAAGGCGCTTGGGTTTTCAGCAACTCTAAGGTTTTACGCATTTTGACAGCTGTTGGCAAATTACTACTACCAAAATTTGAATGGCTCAAAAGTGCGACGTTTGGTTTTAGTCCAAAGCGCATCATTTCTTCAGCCGCCATCACGGTAATTTCGCACAACTCTTCTGGCGTTGGGTCGTAATTAACGTGCGTATCAACTAGAAAGAGTTGTCGATTAGGCAACATCAAACCATTCATACAGGCATAAATCTGCACATCTTGCGGCGTACTTGGGCTGCCGCCAACGCGCTTACCAATCACTTGGTCAATGTATTGCAAATGCATGGCCGTGGTTCCCCAAGTACCGCAAATCAAGCCATCCACATCGCCTTTGTGCAGCAACATCGCACCGATCAAAGTCAGACGGCGGCGCATTTCAATTTTGGCCATTTGCACAGTCACGCCTTGGCGCTCAGTCATACGGTGGTAAGTTTGCCAAAAATCGCGGTAACGGCTGTCTTGCTCAACATTGACCACATCGTAATCAAGCTCTTCTTTGAGTCGTAAACCAAATTTTTCAATCCGCTGCGCAATGATGGCTGGGCGACCAATCAAGGTTGGGCGCGCCAAACCTTCATCCACCACAATTTGGCAAGCACGCAACACGCGCTCTTCCTCACCTTCAGCGTAGGCAACGCGTTTGTTTTTAGCCGCTTTTGCCGCCATGAAAATTGGTTTCATGGTTGTGCCAGACGCATAAACAAAAGCTTGCAGCTTCTCAATGTAAGCAGCCATGTCTTTGATAGGACGCAGCGCAACACCAGAATCTGCAGCTGCTTGCGCCACCGCTGGCGCGATTTTCATCATCAAACGTGGGTCAAACGGCTTAGGAATCAAATACTCAGGGCCAAATGCCAATTGCTCGCCCACATAGGCAGCGGCAACCACTTCGCTTTGCTCGGCTTGCGCCAATTCAGCAATAGCATGAACGGCTGCAATTTCCATTTCAATGGTGATGGTTGACGCGCCCGCGTCTAATGCACCACGGAAAATGTAAGGGAAGCACAAAACGTTGTTAACTTGATTCGGATAATCACTACGGCCAGTAGCGATAACGGCGTCGTCACGGACGGCACGAACATCTTCTGGTGTGATCTCAGGATTTGGATTCGCCAGCGCAAAAATAACCGGCTTCGCAGCCATGCTTTTCACCATGTCTTGCTTCAATACGCCGCCAGCGGACAACCCCAAGAAGACATCCGCACCGACCATGACTTCAGCCAAAGTGCGGTGTGGTGTTTTTTGTGAGTAGCCTATCTTGTCTTCGTCCATCAGCTCGGTGCGGCCTTCATAAACCACACCCGCCAAGTCGGTGACAAAAATATTCTCCTTTGGAATACCCAATTTGACCAACAAGCCCAGACAAGCCAAAGCAGCAGCACCCGCACCAGAAGTTACTAGTTTGACTGTTTTAGGGTCTTTGCCCACAACCTTGAGGCCGTTCAATATCGCGGCACCCACACAAATCGCTGTTCCATGCTGGTCATCATGGAAGACTGGGATTTTCATGCGCTCACGCAATTTACGCTCAACATAAAAGCAATCTGGCGCTTTGATATCTTCAAGGTTGATGCCGCCAAAGGTCGGCTCTAGCGACGCGATGATGTCAACCAGCTTATCCAAATCCTTTTTTTCGTCGATTTCAATGTCGAAAACATCAATACCGGCGAACTTTTTGAACAAAACACCCTTGCCTTCCATCACCGGCTTTGAGGCCAAAGGGCCAATATCGCCCAAACCCAGCACCGCCGTGCCGTTGGTAATCACTGCAACCAAATTGCCGCGCGCGGTGTATTTGAAAGCGTTGTTGGGGTCTTTGACAATTTCCTCGCAAGGAAACGCCACGCCCGGCGAGTAAGCCAGCGCCAGATCATGCTGGTTGACCATTTGCTTGGTCGCAGCGATGGAAATTTTGCCTGGTATCGGAAATTCGTGGTATTCAAGCGCGGCGCGCCGCATTTCGTCGCGTTTTTGATCGCTGTTCATGGGTTCTGTGGGCTGCATGTTCTGTCTCCGTTGTAGCTCTGCTTACGACTTTTCAAATGACTCAGCGAGTAGGGAATTAAAAAATAGAGAGCTTATTCTAACGCCAAGCTTACAGATATAAACTTATAACTAACCCTAGCAAATCACGACTAAGCATGGAAGTTGGCTGTATTTAACTTGCGAATAGGCGAGCTTTGAACAGCTAATTCAATAGCGTGGATATGCTCTGGCGTGGTTCCGCAGCAGCCACCCACAATATTAACCATGCCTTCTTCCGCAAACTCACGCACCAAGCGTGACGTGACATCAGGCGTCTCATCAAAACCGGTATCGCTCATCGGGTTGGGCAAACCCGCATTGGGGTAGCAGCTGATATAAGTGTCTGTCGCGGTGCGATGCAACTCCTGCACATAAGGTCGCATTAATGCGGCTCCTAGCGCACAATTCAAACCCACAGCCAACGGCCTAGCATGGCGCACGCTGTGCCAAAAAGCCGTCACCGTTTGACCACTCAAAATTCGCCCAGAAGCATCCGTCACCGTGCCGCTGATGATCAAAGGCAAACGTTCGCCTGAGTTTTCAAAATACTCATCAATCGCAAACAAGGCGGCTTTTGCGTTGAGCGTGTCAAAAATGGTTTCAACCAACAACACATCGCTGCCGCCCTCCACCAAAGCCTCCACTTGCTCGTAATACGCGGCTCGCAAAGCTTCAAAAGTCACATTTCTAGCGCCAGGATCGTTCACATCCGGACTGATGCTGGCGGTTTTAGGCGTTGGCCCCAAAGCACCAGCCACAAAACGTGGCCTATCCACAGTTGAATACTTGTCGCAGGCAGCACGCGCCAGTTTTGCGGACTCAAGGTTCATTTCACGCGCCAAGTGCGCCATGTCGTAGTCGTCTTGCGCGATGGTTGTCGCACCGAAGGTGTTTGTTTCGATCAAATCTGCCCCAGCGGCGAGGTATTTTTCGTGAATGTCGCTGATGACATCGGGGCGCGTTAACGACAACAACTCGTTGTTGCCCTTGATGTCTTTGTGAAAATCAGCAAATCTTTCGCCGCGATACTGCGCTTCGTTCAGCTTAAAGCGCTGAATCATGGTGCCCATCGCGCCATCCAAAATGACGATGCGTTTGGCTAATATGTCGGGCAACTGCTGGCCACGGGTGTAAATAATTGGTTTCATAAGATGTCCGTATAGATCTCCATTGTAGAAAGACTTCAAGCCAAACCTAAAAATAGCCAAGAAACTGGCTAAAAACTAGCGACAATAAGGACTGTATTTATTCACATATCCTTAAATTTTCGCTAAATTGTCAGTAAATTTTGACTCTTAGCGCCCTGAATGCCCACTTTGCACCGCGAACTGCTACTCGACGTCTTTGGCTATACTGAATTCAGAGGCCCACAAGAAGCCATCATTGACCATGTCAGCGCGGGTGGTGATGCGCTGGTCTTGATGCCGACGGGTGGCGGAAAATCTTTGTGCTACCAAATTCCAGCGCTGGCCAGGCAACAAGCCGGCCAAGGCGTGACGATCGTGATTTCGCCTTTGATTGCGCTCATGCACGACCAAGTGGGCGCGCTTTTGGAAGCTGGTGTTGATGCCGCCTACCTCAACTCAAGTTTGACCGCAGAAGCCAGTTACGCTTTAGAAAAACGCTTGCTCAGCGGTAGCATCACCATGCTCTACGCAGCCCCAGAACGGGTGACGAACCCACGGTTTTTAGCGCAACTGGATTCTCTTTATGAGCGCGACTTGCTGAGCTTGTTTGCCATCGACGAAGCCCATTGCGTGAGCCAATGGGGGCATGATTTCCGGCCAGAATACCGCGCTTTGACCGTTTTGCACGAGCGTTTCGCCAAAGTTCCACGCGTGGCGCTCACCGCAACAGCCGATGAACTGACGCGCGACGACATGATTGAGCGCCTGCAGCTACAACATGCCGCCAAATTTGTCAGCAGCTTCGACCGCCCCAATATTCGCTACCGCTTGGTCGAGAAAAAAGACCCCACCCAGCAATTGCTGCGTTTTATTCGCAACGAGCACGAAGGCGATGCTGGTATTGTTTATTGCCAATCGCGCAAAAAAGTAGAAGACATTGCGCCGACTTTGAGTGACGAGGGCATACCCGCTTTGCCCTACCACGCAGGTCTAGATGCGGGTGTGCGGCAAGCCAACCAAGACCGTTTTTTGCGTGAAGACGGCTTGGTGATGGTTGCCACTATCGCCTTTGGCATGGGTATCGACAAACCCGATGTGCGCTTTGTCGCGCACTTGGACATGCCCAAAAACATCGAAGCCTACTACCAAGAAACGGGACGTGCAGGGCGCGATGGCGCACCCGCCAACGCCTGGATGAGCTATGGCCTGCAAGACGTGGTGAACCAGCGCCGCATGATCGACGAAAGCCCTGCTGGTGAAGACTTCAAAAACGTGATGCGTGGCAAATTGGATGCTTTGTTAACTCTGGCCGAAAACACCGACTGCAGACGTGGCCGCTTGTTGACTTACTTTGGCGAAAGCCTTAATTTGAACGCTGAAGGCCGATATGTGTGCGGCAATTGCGACAACTGCTTGAACCCACCCAATTTATGGGATGGCACGGACGCGGCCCGCAAACTGCTCAGCACCATTTACCGCGTGCAGCAGCACAGCGGCATCAACTTCGGCGCCGGGCACGTGATGGATGTGCTGCGCGGCAAGGCGACCGACAAGGTCAAGCAGTTCGGCCACGAGCGCATCAGCACCTTCGGCATCGGCGCCGAGTTCAGCGAAGCGCAACTGCGCGGCGTGCTGCGGCAGTTGATCGCGGTCGGCGCGCTGGCGGTGGACGCCGAAGCCTTCAACACCCTGAAGCTGACCGAAGGCTCGCGCGCCGTGCTGCGCGGCGAGGCACCGGTGCGGCTGCGCGAGTCGGTGTCCAGCCCCGTCGATCGCAAGCCGCGGCGCGAGAAGGCGGCGCGTGGCGCGCCGTCACCCGCGGCCGCCAAGCTCGACACGCAGGCGCAAACGCGCTTCGCCGCGCTCAAGTCCTGGCGCGCCGAAGTGGCGCGCGAACACAAC